>CAMWQN010000004.1 GCA_947176385.1 uncultured Rickettsiales bacterium | reverse complement strand
GTCACATGTAGCGCAATATGATACGCCCTTGCCCATCAATTCACGTGCGCCTGCTATTTCCAGTTTACGTGGGGACGCCCCTGTCGCGACAATAACGACTTTACCGACATATTTTTTACCGTCATCACACAAGACATTAAACCCACTTTCCACGTCGCCAGAAATATTCTTGGCAGAAACGAACACTACTTCGGCACCAAATGATTCAGCCTGACTTTTCATAAATTCAGCCAGTTCAACACCACTGCCACGGAAACCAGGATAATTTTCCAGTGTTGCAATCCCAGCCATTTGACCACCCAACGTCGGACCACCCAAAACAATAGTCTTTTTATTTGCACGTGCGCAATACAATGCTGCGGTCAACCCAGCAGGTCCTGACCCCAAAATAATAACATCATACATTGTAATATCTGTCATGATAAAATCCTTTTCCTTTTGAGGCTTAGCATACCATAGCCTTTTTAATGACGCAAATAAAAACGACAGCGTATAAAACTGTTGAATATCCGCCAAATAAGAATTAACATATATCAATAAATTATATAAATTCCTAAGGGGCAAGTATGTTAGATATTAAATTTATTCGTGAAAATCCGGACTTGGTAAAAAACGCATGCCGTGTCAAAGGTTTTAATGACCCGACAGACGAAATTTTGGCACTGGATGCACGTGTACGTGAATTAAAAACAATCACCCAGACCAAAACCGCCGAAAAGAACAAGGTCACACGTGAAATTCCAACCGCATCGGACAAGGCACCTTTGATTGCCCGTTCCAAAGAAATCACAGCAGAAATTGCCGCAGACATGGCAGAACTGGCAGATAAAGAAGCATTATTAAATGATTTAATGCATCGCGTACCACAAATACCATCTGCGAACGCCCCAATTGGTCGTGATGATAATGATAATATAGAAGTACGCCGCGTTGGCACCCCACGTGAATTTGACTTTACCCCACGTGCACAATGGGATTTATTGGATATGAACAATTGGTGGGCACCTGAAAAAATCGCCAACATTTGTGGCACGCGTACATATGCCCTGATGGGTGAAGCCGCAGAATTACAATTGGCTATCGAAACATACGTAATTCAGAAATTGATTCAAAAAGGTTTCCGTTTTGTTGAATGTCCATCAATCACAAAACCACAAACAATTTTCAACGCAGGACACTTTATCGGTTCTGACCTATCTGTGATGAACGGCGATGTATTCATGCTGACAGATACAGACAGATGCCTGGCAGGAACCGCAGAAATTATTTTAAATTCCCTGCACAGCGATGAAGTATTAAACGAACGTGACCTGCCAATCAAATATGCAGGATTTTCACCATGCTTCCGCAAAGAAGCCGGTGCTGCCGGTCGCGACACACGTGGATTGGTACGTTTTCATCAGTTTAACAAGGTTGAACAATACATTTATTGCACACCGGAACAAAGTGACCAAATGCACGAACACTTATTGAACAACCTGTGCGAAATCATGGAAGATTTGGAATTACCATATCGCGTAATTGCGAATTCGACCGGCGACATGGGATTTAACAAGGTAAAAATGAACGACGTCGAAGCATGGTTCCCCAGCGAAAATACATATCGTGAATTGGGCTCATGCTCTTCGATTGGCACATTCCAGGCACGCCGCACAAACACACGTTACCGTGCAAACGATGGCACAATGCAGTTCTGCGCAACATTAAATAATACAGGAATCGCCCTGCCACGCGCATTGGTGCCAGTAATTGAAAACCACCAAAACGCTGACGGTTCTGTAAACATTCCAAAAAAATTGCAAGGACTCATGGGTGGTCGCACAAAAATTGGTGGAAAACACTAAATAAAAAACGACATAAAATAAACGGGGCAAATGCCCCGTTTTGTTATTTTGTCTTTTTCTTTGATTGAACCGCAAATGATACAGGCGCCCGAAATGGAAATACAAAATCTTTAAAGACACTGGTCGAAGACTGATATTTCCAACGTTTATATGCATTCAAAAATTCACTATGATGTTGTTCTGTCATATGTATCCAGCCATGCTGACTGTCACGATACAAATTACGTATCGCATTCAAAACATCACAAACCGCCCTATACAATGCATTATCATCACCACGCATAAAACCGTCAGACGGCAACATATTTATATCTTCAAATTTTTCATTGATATATTTTCGTGGCACTGCCTTTATCATCCCCCAGGCAAATCTGGTTTTTTGAATTTTAACAGCTTCTGCCCTATCTTTGGCGTGTTCCATGCGCTGGGTCAAATATGTTTCAACCTCTGTAAAAAATTTGTCTATTGTCTGGACATAATCGACATCAACCATATTGACCTCGCTAATTTTATTTTACACGATCAATCATGCGCGCCAAGGCAATCTTGGGCATGATGCGCATTGACATCTTTTCCTTTTTACTGGTAGATGTCAAAATGTACCATTTCTGGATACAATCCAGCAATTCTTTGGCATACAATGGTGACGATGGTGTCTTGGTATATGCCGCAATCGCATTTTCAACATTTTTATATGCAGTATACAAATCATAGTTATATACATCACCCTGACGCAGATTTTTCAAATCCATATTTGGAATGTTATGCACCATGCAATACTGTTCAACACTGCCACGCCATAATGTAATCACTTTGCTATAATCCATCATAACTGTAATCCTTTTATTTCTATACACAGTACATTATAGACAAAAATTTAAACATGTCAACATTATAAATAATAATCTGGACGTTCGTATTCACAGACTTCGACCGCATAGAAACCATCGCGTGACGCGTCAATTTCTGTGATAAATCGATAGCAAGTCTGGTTTTCATAGCGCGGATCCGGCAAATTTGACGCAACATTTACATAAATATAGTCTGCATTATCAGGGATTTGTGACAAAAATGTCCCACGAACATCGCCCCCGTTATCCGCGACAAAGAATTGACGCATATTGTGTTCATCTGTCATCAGATTTTTAATCTTGTCTGTTGGTGTGCACTTTAAAATGTAATTATTTGTGGTACCAATTGATACGCCTTCGCATGTACGCAACATATCCGCAGTCGTATTCAACGCATGTGCAGATGCCATAATCCCAGCATATGCAATCAAACAAAAACATATTTTCTTCATCTCGTCCCCTTTTATTCAGATACATTGTATCATAAAATTATTGTAATATTGTTGAAAATTGAAAAATTTAGTATAATCTGTACCTGTTATAAAAAATAAAATTCTAAACACAGCAATAAGGTACGCAAATGAAAATTCGCAACATCGCAATCATTGCACACGTTGACCATGGTAAGACTACACTGGTTGACAACATGCTGAAACAGGCGGGAACATTCCGCGCCAATGAAAAGGTCGAAGACCGCGTCATGGACAGTGGTGACATTGAACGCGAACGTGGAATTACAATTTCAGCGAAACCAACATCTATTTTATGGAATGACTATAAAATCAACATCGTTGACACCCCGGGGCACGCGGACTTTGGTGGCGAAGTTGAACGTATTTTATCAATGGTTGATGGTGTGGTATTGCTGGTTGACAGTGCCGAAGGTCCACTGCCACAAACAAAATTTGTATTATCCAAAGCATTAAAACTGGGACTGCGCCCAATCGTATGTATTAACAAAGTTGACCGCAGCGATGCCCGTCCAGACGAAGTATTAAGTGAAACATTTGACCTGTTTGATAAACTGGGCGCAACAGATTCACAATTGGATTTCCCATACCTGTATGCTGTTGGTCGTGATGGTTGGGCTGTTCGTGATATGAATGACGAACACAAAGATTTAACGCCACTGTTCCAGTTGATTGTTGATCATGTACCTGCCCCAGATTGCAATGGCACACGTTGCCAATTAGATGCACCATTCCGCATGCTGGCAACAACGTTGGAAGCAGATCCGTACGTCGGTCGAATACTGACAGGTAAAATTGAATCCGGTACTGTACGCGTTGGCCAATCCGTCAAGGCGATTAACATGCAAGGCGAATTTATTGAAAATGCCAAGATTACAAAAATCATTGAACATCGCGGTGTTGAAAAAGTTTCACGTGACAGCGCATCTGCCGGTGACATCGTGGTTATTGCCGGATTTTCCAAGGCAACCGTGGCAGACACATTGTGTGACATATCGGTTTCCGACCCAATTCCTGCAATGCCAATTGACCCACCAACGCTAACAATGACATTCTTTGTAAACACGTCGCCATTGGCTGGTAAATCCGGTAAAAAATTGACATCACGTATGATTGGCGAACGTCTGTTCAAAGAAGCAGAAACAAACATCGCCCTGCGCGTTTCGCAAAGCGAAAATAACGAAGCATTCGAAGTATCCGGTCGTGGCGAATTGCAATTGGGAATTTTGATTGAAACGATGCGCCGCGAAGGCTTTGAATTAAGCGTCAGCCGTCCACGCGTTGTTACACACGAAAATGAAAACGGCGAAAGAATGGAACCAATCGAAGAAGTCGTTATCGACGTCGATGACGAATTCAGCGGTGTGGTTATCGAAAAAATGACCAAGCGCAAGGCAACCATTACAGAAATGAAAGCATCTGGCGCTGGCAAGACACGTATTGTATTTTCAGCCCCATCACGCGGTCTGATTGGATATCTGTCTGAATTCCGTACCGACACACGTGGTACTGGTATTATGAATCGCGTATTTGATAAATATGATGTATATCGTGGTCCGATACAGCAATATCGCCCAGGTGTATTGGTTTCGATGGAGAAAGGCGCCACCGCAACATACGCCCTCTTTAACCTGCAACCACGCGGTACATTGTTCGTCGGACCTCAGACCGAAGTTTATTCTGGTATGATTATTGGCGAACACAGCAAAGAAAATGACTTGGAAGTAAATCCGGTCAAGGGTAAAGAATTAACCAATATGCGTTCTGTTACCGCTGATGAAAAATTGTTCCTGGCACCACCACGCCGTATGTCACTGGAAGAAGCATTGTCATACATCTTGGATGATGAATTGGTAGAAGTTACACCTGCCACAATCCGTCTGCGCAAAAAGGAACTGGACAGCAACCTGCGCAAGAAAATGCGTCGTGGCACAGGCGACTAACTGACCTTTAATAATTTGTTCATGTATGCACGATAACGACCACGGCGTTCACGCCCCGGAATCGTGCATGCAGACAGTTTTATCATCATATGCTTGAATTTATTAAAACGCACACTGCCGAACCGCGCGCGGTACGCGCGGCGCGCGGCGGCGTATTCTGCCAATTCGCCGCTGTCGGGGATTAAATCCGACGCGTCATACGAAAATCCGTTATCGTCGAAAAATTGACGCATATATTTTGTCACACCGATTACCTGGGGTGCAACTGTGCTATGGTCAGTTTTTTCTGATTCAATTGAACCGGAAATAAATATCCCATGAATATCCTTTAACCGATGAATCAGTTCTTGGGTCGGTCCACTGTCTTTATCTACGCGATTACGCTTTATTTGAATAACGGTGCCAAAACGGGGCATAAATACAGCCATGTGCAATGCGGTACCTGCACACCCTGCCAGTACTTTGCAATTTTTCATCAATGCAATTTGCTTGTCTAATGACAATGTTTCAGGACGTATAATTTTAAACCCATTCTTTTCAAAGATACGTTGAACGGCTGCCTCGCCATATGTGCGACGCTCCCCCAGCGCATCACGCGACATATAAATTTTTTCGTACTTTGAACCGTCTTTGACGTTTTCTGCAATATGTTCAAATGCCGATGAAAATACCGCGTTCGCCCACTGGTCAATTTCAAATGATTGGCTGGGAACCGCAACACTGCGAAAACGTGTTGTTTCATTTAATATGATAATATCTGACCGCGGCACACCCATCAATTCAATAAATTTATACATGTATTCAGGTACGGGATTTATATGCTTATCATTTATCAATACAACCTTGCGCCCCGCGCATTCCGGGCGCAAAAGCCCCCATGCGCGGTTCATATGTTCCAACATAAAGTGCCCAAATTGTGGATAAACATTGCCTAAATACATTACATCCGCATCAATGTATGGTGTGTCCGCCGGAAAATCCATGTGTGCGTGCACAATTTGATTATCACGACCACGAATCTGACGTGAATTTTGAACCAATCGCCCTGCTGCGTCATATACACCATACCCAAACCGTCCCTGGTTTACCATAACAGCGTTACTTACAACATCCAATGATTCCGGCAATATACGCTGGGACGCAACACGTCTGCGAAACCAACGCGAATATGATTTATCAGAATACACCTGGGGCGCATACATTTTATATTCCTTTGTTGAAAATAATACCTGATGCGTATTATAATTATAAAAAGAAAAAAATGCTATGACTAAAAGACTGTTTATATTTGCTGGATACAGTGCAACCAACCGCGTTGACGCAGCGTTAACGTATTATGTGCGTGCCCTGTCCGAATTGGGCGATGTTGTGCTGTATATGGATTGCGATGCGCCAAAATCCGAATTAAAAAAACTGGCACCATACACACTATACGCCGGCGCATCTCGACATCGCGAATATGATTTCGGTTCATACAAGCGTGCATATATTTGGGCACGGGATAATCTGGATATAAAAAAATACGACATAATGTATCTGGTAAATGATTCTGTGTTTGGACCATTGATGGACCTGACGCCTACATTCGACCAGATGGAATCAATTGATACCCCAGCATTTGGTTTGGTTGGTAATCTGCACCACGCGCATCCGCATATTCAGTCATGGTTTGTGGGTCTGCGCAAAAAAATATTCACAGCCCCCTGGTTTGATGAATTTATGCTGTCCGTAAAACACGTCCCGGACAAGGGGTCGGTCACAATTCTGTATGAACATGGATTAAGCAACCTGATTACAAAACATGGGTTTAACTGGCGGTGCCTGTATAACATGCCAGGACGCAGTGTTTATAATCGTGTAAAACACATGTTTAAAATCGGCGTACCATTTATAAAAAAGGTTGCATTTACCCGTCACAATGGTTGCCTGGGCGGACAGTTACATTATGTAATGCGCCACTGTGACAAAGCAGCCCGCGACGCGATTATGAATGGTGCCTGCGACACATGGGGCACAGAATATATATCAAAATTGATGACCCGCAATCCATTGCGTCTGATGTGGCGCGGTATAACATACGCAATCCCAAAGATAATAAAGAGGGAAATATGACCACAAAACGCATCGCCGCAATCACAATGGCGCGAAACGATGAATTCTTTTTAAATCGTTGGATTAAATATTACGGCGAACAAATTGGCGATGAAAATTTGTATATATACCTGGATGGTCTGGACCAAAAAACACCGTCAGGTTCCGGACGCGCACACATAACAAAATTACCACACAAGGATGAAGCCCGCCAACGTGGCGATAAAACACGCATATTGTTATTGTCAGACCTGGCAAAAAAATTATTTGATGATGGATATGATATTGTAATCGGTTGCGATTGTGATGAATTCTTGGTTGTTGACCCGGATTTAAATATGACGCTTGCCGAATATCTTGCCAGCAAAAAAGTTAAAACAACCTTGTCGGGACTGGGACTGGATGTAGGTCAGGATTTAAATTCTGAAACCGCCCTGGATATGGATAAACCATTTTTATCCCAACGCAAATATGCACTGATGTCCACACGATATACCAAGCCTGTGGTATTATTCCGCCCTGCCACATGGGGCAGCGGTTTTCACAGCGTCAAAGGACACAATTTCCATATTGATAAAAATCTGTATCTGCTACATTTTGGTTCAGTTGATATGGATATGATAAAAAACAAATTGGGCGACCGCACCGCATCCTGGGAAAAGCATTTACAAAAACGTGCACGCACAATTACAATTATTACCCGCGCGCGCAATAAAAATATGTCGCGCCCCCTTGCCCGCATAATGCAAACAATTTTGCGACCAATATATGATTGGAACAAACCTGCAATGCTGGGATTAAAATGGGTAACGACAATACCAAAACGCTTTCAAGAAACAGGAATTTAAAAAACAACGGGCGCTAGCATCAGCGCCCTTTTATTATTTCATCACATCATCAAACAAACGCGAAATATCACAGGCGATATTATCAGCATCAAATCGTGCCAAACTGCGTTTTATATCAGCGGATTTCCATCCCATGTCCCGACGCGTCCAAACATCTGACATTAACGACGCCAACTCAGAAACATTGCCCGGTTTATACAACAATCCAATCTTGCCATCTAATAATATTTCACGCGGTCCGTTTTTACAATCAGATGCAATATTTGTGCATCCTGCGGCTAAAGCCTCTATAACAACCATCCCCAGCCCTTCGCTGTGACTGGACAATACATGCGCCAACGCGCCATGCATGTATATAAATGGATTTGATTGTATGCCAACAAATACAAATTGACCACACGCAGATAACGATGCCGCGACAGACTTAAATTCATCTGCCCTGTCACCATCCCCAACAAAAACCATTTTTACATCAGGTCGCCCTGCCTGATTCCAAAACATATCAAAAGCACGCAGAATTGTAACGATATCTTTGTCCAACGACAATCTTGCCACCGCACAGAAATAGTCCCCATCAATCGGTGTTGGCGCCATTACAGACCGACGACGGATATCATCAACATCAACCGGATTATAAATACGCAAAACCTTGTCCCCAATCGCAGGATATCGCATACGCAGTTCATTTGCAGCCCCATCGGTCAGCATAACCAACCTGTCATACACATTTGTCCGTGCAATATAATTTCCATTATGAAATTTATTGATTGATGAATGCCACCACGCAATTTTAGGTTTATGCAATTTACGAAATTCGCGTTCAAACCCGAAATCATAAAAATCAACAAACAAATCAATATCAGCAAACGTGCTGTCATTTATTCGCATCCGACGCCACCAACGATAAACATCCCGCACAAGGCGCTGAATCAATCGCAACAAAAAGAAATGTGCCAAACGCGTTCCAAACCACCGTGATGGGTATAACGTAATACGCTTTATCTGTGGATGGTTACGCAACCAATCCAAATAAACAGGTTCTTGCAAATCGACATAAGTAATCAGAACGATTTCATATTTATCCTGATCTAGAAGTGCATCCATCATTTTAACAAATACAGCCTCTACCCCGCCGACCTGCATATCACGCAAACAAAATGCGACCTTGAACTTTTTCATTATTTTGCTTTTGTTCCATCAATAAATGCCAATATTTTCAAGCGCAAATCATGTGCGAATTTTGAATCTGCCCCGTCCAATGCCCCAACACGCTTTAAATCACGAAAACATTCACGTGCGCTTTCCAAATCCGCATCATTATCCAGATATTTAATTTTACGAAATGCCCAGTTAATAAAATACCACCGGAAATTTTTAGACCACATCATCATTTGGTATTCTGAGGCACTTTCTTTATACAGCGTGTATGCCGTGCGTACGCCTATGCACAGACTTTGCATAATACGCAACTGTTTTGCACCCAGAACAATGCCACCAAAGTTCGGAATATAAAAATACAACGGCAGTGGTGCAATCGTCACACGTGGATTTTTTAACATAACGGCACTCCACCATGGGAAGTCTTCAAACAATATTCCCTTGATAAACGGAATGTCTGCAATCAATTCACGACGATACATGTTTTTCCATACCTGGCAATGCTTAATCAGCCATTTCTTTTTTTTGCTTGGCGCGTTATGCGTGCGTTCTGTTGCATATTGGTAAACATCATCGGTAACCAATGTCTTAATACGCGCCACGTTATACTTTTTATTTATACGACGTGGAATAACATTATCAGTATCCATTTTTAATACATGGCGCACCATCAATTGTGGACGATAAATTCTGTCATATGTAAATGACACAATATCCGACCCATCACGCTGCGCCAAAGAATATGCAATTTCCATTGTTTGGGGATGAATAAAATCATCACTGTCCAGATACATAATGTAATCGCCTGTCGCATATGGGAACCCAGCATTACGCGCATCAGACAGACCACCGTTTTCTTTGGTAACCACAACAAAGCGGCTGTCACGTGCAGCATATTCTGATAAAATCGCGGCAGACCCATCAGGACTGCCGTCATTTACACAAATCGCCTGCCAGTCTGTGAATGTCTGGTTTAACACACTGTCCAGACAGCGGCGCAAATATTTTTCAACATTATATACAGGTATTATTATCGATATTGCTGGCATATTAAATCAATCCTTGTACATCTTGGACATTTCCCCAGCAAACGTGCCAGGCAATGGTTTATCGGCATAGGCGCATTTTTGAAAGAACGCATCCTTGGTTAATTTTTTATACAAATCTTTATCAAATTTCTGATGTTTATAAACATGCCAGACACTATGCGTTGGGTCCTGGTCAATGTGTGGCATTTCAGCAAAGTACTTTTTAGCACGCGGGTCATTTTCAACCAAAGTCTTGAACAACAACTGGTGCATAAAATAATCAAAGCATGAATTTTCATTTTTCCAGTATTCCAGTATCATCGCACGCCATGCCGCCAACAGATACGCCCCACGACGCGCGCGGATAAAGCAGTTTTGCATATACGAATAACGTTGTCCGACATTACCCACCATAAATACAAAGAAATCTAAATCCGTCACCCATTGTGGGATTGGCGCAGTCGCAAAGTCCGTTGAATCGAACCAATATCCACCATGTTCATATAACAATTCCACACGGCAAATATCGGCAAAGTGCGCCCGACGAATTTTGCCTGCACGATATTTATCAATAATAACCTGGGGCAATGATATATAATCAAACAGATTGCTGTCATCCAAGACAACCAGTTCCTGCTTGCAATGTTTACGGATACTGCGGAAACAAGCCTTTACAATTTCAGGTGCGTTTTCTTCCCCTTGTTGCCAGATGGTGTAAATTTTTTCATTTTCATCATCTTTGACGACCGGCGTCTCGACAACTGCCGCGGCGGCTGGCAGATAGCGTTTAAAGTACTGGGGGGCAACGCGTGACAGAACATCACACCGCACTGCGCTGCGCACTGCACGTGGTCGCCAAAACCAATTCAGAATATGTGATTGAACAACTATTTTGGTCAATGCCCATGTTCGCGATATATTCATCGGTCGCCCCCTGTGTATTTAATTATTCGTCTGTTGCTGCAACAGAATCATCAGCGTCATCATCCACGGGACCCGTGGTCATTTCTTCTGCAATACCACCGGCACGTGCCATGATTTTATCCAACAATTCTTTTTGTGCATCCGCATGATCACGCAACCATTGACGTGCGTTCGCTTCGCCCTGCCCCATGCGTTCATTGTTGTAAGAATAGAAACTGCCCGCCTTTTCAATAAAATCATATTTCACGCCCATATCCAAGATTTCAGATATGCGGGAAATACCTTCGCCATACATGATTTTGAAATCAACTGTGCGGAATGGTGGTGCAACCTTGTTCTTTACAATTTTAACACGTGTTTCATTTCCAACAACATTTTCTTTGTCCTTTATCTGACCTGTGCGACGGATATCCAGACGAACAGACGCATAGAACTTTAACGCATTACCACCGGATGTTGTTTCAGGATTACCGAACATCACACCGATTTTCATACGTATCTGGTTAATAAAGATTAACAATGTATTGCTGCGTGCAACAGAACCCGCCAGTTTTTTCAATGATTGCGACATCAATCGCGCTGTTGTACCAACAAATGAATCACCGATATTTCCTTCCAATTCAGCCTTGGGTACCAATGCAGCCACACTGTCGATAACAACAACATCAACCGCACCGGATTTAACCAAAGTGTCTGTAATTTCCAATGCTTGTTCACCAGAATCAGGCTGTGAAATAATCAGATTTGCGACATCAACGCCCAATTTTTTTGCATAACTTGGATCCAATGCATTTTCTGCATCGATATATGCGCATGTACCACCTTTCTTTTGCGCTTCTGCCACTGCATGCAGTGCCAATGTTGTTTTACCGGAACTTTCCGGACCATAGATTTCAACAATACGACCACGTGGATAACCACCGATACCCAGCGCAATATCCAAGCCCAGTGAACCTGATGAAATTGCTTCTATATTTTGTTGTGAACCATCACCCATTTTCATGATGGCTTCTTTACCAAACTGCTTTTGAATTTGTGCCAGCGCAGATTCCAATGCTGGATTTTTCGCAGATGTCCCTGCTTCTTTTACTGTATCTTTCTTTGCCATAAAAATCCCCTTTTCTTAATACCCAGATGATACTAAGAAAAAAGCCCCCACGCAACGAAAATAATCATGCCGCACATGGACGACGACGGGTAATTAAAATACCGACCGACAGCGCCCCAATTGTGGCAGAAACCGCCCACACAGCGGACGTTGTTCCAAATATAGTAATGCATATTGCCCCCAGAATTGGCGCGACAATATTTGGCAAATTTACGCTTGTACGGAAAACACCATAGAATCGTGTCTGTTCAGTCTTTTTCGCTGTATCAAAGAACATCAAATCATGCACAGATTCCATTAACGCGCCCGACACCTGCCATGCGACAAATATCGCCAACAGCGGAATACCCGTCACAACGGTCGCGGCAGCTGCAAACAATGCAAACGACGAAAATCCCAATATCAGCCAGATATTTTTACCATACCGCCCAACCAGGCGCCCCATTAAATCCGACAGCAACAAATATGGAATAATCCCCAGGGTCAAAACCCACCCCAGCGTATCTTTGGAAAACCCATTTTCAATAACAACAATCGGCACATACAGATATCGCATTGCACGCAACGAATAATACCCAAAGTTTATCGCATACGCGCGCAACATACCCGGACACCGAACAAAAGCCAGCGTATTGCGCCACAGCGACCGCAACGTGCGACGTGGATTAACAGGCTTTACCTGTGGCGTTTGTTGCACAATTTTAAAGTACTTAAAGAACATCCAGCCCAATAAATATATCAACGCAGACGCAAAGAATGCCGACCGATTATCAAATCGATTTGCAATTGCGACCGCAATCATCGGTGCGAATAACGCGCCAACATTTATCCACAAATGATAGCGTGAATTTAACTTTGCCATGCCGGCATTACCCGCAAAGTCCGACATAAACAGCGGTATCAAAACACCAACCAGCGTAATCGCAATACCGGTTGTATAATCCAGTGTAATAAAACTGATTGGGCGGATTGAAAATCCCATCATCGCATAGCACACCGCCAGCATCAGCAATGAGAAATAAAAGACCTTTACCTTTGAAAACTGGCGGAACAATTCATTTGCGAACAGCCCGACAATCATGCAAAATGCAGCATACAGCGCGACATAGAATCCAACAATTGCGCTGGACCGAAATATTTCCAGAATAACCAGCGAATAAACCGCATTATATATACCGTCTGCGAATCCGGTAAACAACCCCATATTTGCGAATGAAAAACCACTGACAGACCCGCGTACGGACAGATATTTTGATTTTGCGGACATATATTCTCTCTCTACCTATATAACTTTATTATGATAGCATAAAAAGAGCATACCTGCAAACCGCGCCTTTATTTTTTTATACACCGGCGATTGTTTAATTCAACCTCGTCATCCATTAATTCTTGATATCTATGTAACAAACCAGATATTTGAATTTTCATATTAAAAATCTCATTCTGCAATTGGGCACGCGTTGCCCGTTTATTAACCACAATCGGATTATCAACCACAGGTGTATCCCCACAGACCCGAAAATTTAAAAACAACCAGATATCAATAAACGCCTGGGCTAATTCATTTCGTGTTGCGTGTTTTTGTTTCATTCTAACCCCGTTTTTTCAAAACAAAAACCACCAGAAAAATCTGTGTGGTTGGAGGTTAACAACTATTGAATCATCAGAAAACATAGCACGGTTTATTGGATATTCACCGTCCTCCAACCTATTTTGATTGGAGATTTTTACGTCTTTCCTTGACGCTGATAATTCAATGAGTTTGTTAAGACTCACGACAGCAACCCGCCATCGCACCACGATTATAACACGCAAATTTCCAAAATCATAGTATTTTGTTTTACCGGTCCCACGATGTAATTTGTTATTTGTTCTCTGTTATTTGTTCTTTGAAAAAACCGCCTTGCGGCGGTTTGATTTTTATTTTGCGTTTGCGGTCTGTGCCTGCTTCTGTTCATACAGTTGGGCAAAATCAACCGGCTGCATTGCAAATGTTGGGAATCCTGATTCTGATGTCAGACGTGTAATCAATGCGCGTACCGCTGGGAACAGCAATGTTGGAACATCAATCAACAAAGTACGTTTTTTGGTTTCTTCGTCTTTTTCTTCTTCCATCTGGACCAAGCCTGAATATGTTGATTCAATCAAGAATATTGATTTATCGCCTGCTTCCAATTTTGAATGAACCTTGGTAATCAAATCAACCATGAACAAGTTGTTTTCTGCACCTTTGATTTGAATATCGATATTGATTTCCAGTTTTGCCTGACCATTTTCCTGTTTAAAGAATAATTCTGGTACATTTGGGCTTTCGAAAGAAATGTCTTTCAAGAATTGTGAAATAATGTTGAACTTTGCCATGCGATTGCTCCTTTTTTTACGCATCGTTTTATGATAATATAGCATCATGATAACAGTTTTACAAGTGGGGGGACACAACAAAATGCGAACAAAGATATTTATCAAGGTATGTGCCGTATGTATGGCTGGATTCTTGGCGGCATGCGATTTATCTGCGCCACGATACAGCAGTGATAATTCTGTTACGCCATCGAATTTAAAGCGCGTATCATATTCAGACCTGCCCGGCTGGCGCGATGATGATGTACGATATGCATTACAGGCATTCCGTAATTCATGCAAGGCAAAAATCCAATACACCGGTCGCGTTGTCCCAGACCGTGAATTATTCGAAGAAAAATGCCGCACACTGCCATCTGCATCTGCCGACGTCGCAACCGTCCGTGCATGGTTTGAATCAAATTTCCAACCATATCAAATCTATACTGATACCGGCGCATCGCGCGGAACATATACAGGATACTATTCCCCAATAATCCCGGCATGCCGCACCAAGACCGCACAATGCAATGAACCATTAATGGGTGTCCCAACCGACGGACGCAATTACAAGGGCGTCGCCAAGAAAGACATTGTTGACAAGAAAATCGGACGTGTCCTGTACTGGGCAAACATTGTTGATGTACAAAACCTGCAGATTCAGGGCAGCGGCAACCTGCGGCTTGAAGACGGCACTGACGTAAAATTGAACTTTGCCGCTGTCAACGATATGCCATTCAAATCAATCGGCGAAGAATTACGCAGCCGTGGCATCCGTCCTGATGGCGGATATTCAGCCGACGCCGTATGGACATATTTAAAAGCGCACCCGGATTTAGCCAAGGACGTAATTTATAAAAATCCACGTTATGTGTATTTCTATGAATCTGTACCACCGGATGTAATTGGAAAACTGGGGACACCACTGTCAAAAATCCGTTCGGTCGCAATGGATACAGATATTTATACATTGGGATTGCCGGTCTATATCAATACAAATCTGTCTGATGGTCGTAAATTCCAACGATTGATGATTGCCCAAGATACCGGCAGCGCGATTAAGGGTTGGATACGCGCCGACATATTCTTTGGCAAAGGTGACGAAGCATATAAATTCGCGCACGGTCAACATGCCCAGGGTGAAATGTTTATCCTGATGCCAAAGGTTTATGAATATGTCAAACCAACCAAATAAAAAACCATCAATTCTGACCCGCACTGCCCGCCCACAAACACTGGCGGGCGCGATGGGGGGATTGATGAAAATATTTGGCATCCGTGCATCCGACGCAGACCTGGCAGCGCGATGGGATGAAATCATGGGACCAGACATTGCATCCATTGCAAAATTGGCAGCAATACGAAAAACACGGGATAACAAATTCACAATTGTTGTGCGCCCCACGGCACCTGCATTTGCATTGCAATTATCATATCAATCAAATGACATAATCAAACGTATTAACAAATACTTTGGTTACGACGCTGTTGGAAAAATTACATTTCGAAAATAACAGGATTATAAAATGTTAAACACAATCCCAAACCCACTATATATATTTGTCGGATTTTTAATCGCCGCTGTCGTAATCGTACGCATAATGCGCCGGCGCGGCGAACAATAGTCAACAGACTATTGTTCATTTTCCACGCTGCCACCGATGGCAATTGCCGGCACCAGAAAGAACGCGAAATTCAGCATCCCCCACAACCCCAGCGCACCGATTATTGCAAAGTGCATCATTGTCGCAGACAGTCCTGTCATTATTACCCCCAGGAACAAAACCCCAGGCACAAATGTCAGCAACCATATCAACGCAATCAGCACCAGATTTATAACAAATGCCCGCAGCAACTGCCGACGGCGTACGCGCATTTTCCATACATAGTTTTCTGTAAAATCAACTTTCATAATATCCCCTTTTTTAAAACACATAAATTATATCAAAAAGGGAAAGATATTAAAAAACGACGGTATTCCTAAACAAATCGTCGGGTATTTGCATGCGCCAATGCGATTGCAATCGCATCACTTTCGTCTGCTGTTTTTGGATTCGCCATTGGCAACAGCATGCGCACCATTTTATAGACCTGTTCTTTATCCGCGTGTCCAGCCGATGTTAATGCCTTTTTAATCTTGTTCGGCTCATATTCAAACAACGGTACATTCATGTCCGCAACCGCAACAATCGCTGCCGCACGTGCATGTCCCAACACCAATGTTGTTGTTGGATTTTTATTTACGAATGTGATTTCTATGCTGCATTCATCAGGCTGGAATTTTTCGCATATTTCATGCACCCCGCGAAAAATATATACCAATCGTTCTGCCAATGGGGCTTTTGTCGGTGGCAAAACAACGCCACTGGCAATATATCTGCGCAACGCACCCTGGCTTTCAATCACCGCCCAGCCAGTATGCAACAGTCCCGGATCAATTCCCAAAATACGCGTCATTTTTCACCTCTTCATAAAAAAACAATTAGAATGATATAGATGTGTTCAGGGGCGGTATCGCAGTGTACAGACGTTACATAAGATACCGCCCCTGGGCACAGATATGTTATTATAATCGTTTTTTACGCAGCGGCGGTAAATACTTTCTGAACATCATCGTTTGCGTCCAGCGCATCTACCAACTTTTCGATTTTTGCATATGCTTCATCGTCCAAGTCCATTGGCATGTTTGGAATCCATGTCAATTCCGCGCTTTCTGGTTCACCCAATTTATCTGCCAGTGCCTTCTGAACATTGATGAAATCATCCGGCTTGGTTGTGATAATAAATCCTTCTTCGGATGTTTCCAGGTTATCTGCATTTGCATCCATGATGATTTCCATCATTTCATCTTCGGTTTTGCCGATTGATGCTGGATACATAATTTGACCGGCGCGTGTGAACATAAATACAACACTGCCTTCTTCACCCATATTACCACCATTTTTGGCAAAGATATTGCGAACTTCCGGTACTGTACGACGTGGATTATCGGTCAAAGCCTCTACAATAACAGGAACTGCGCCTGGACCATAACCTTCATAGCGTACTGCTACATAGTTTTCGGTGTTGCTGCCCGATGCTTTATCAATTGCGCGTTTGATATTATCGTTTGGCATTGATGCCTTGCGTGCCTGCAAAATCGCCAAACGTAACCGTGGGTTGTTATCTGGATTTTTATCCCCCAGTTTCGCAGCCATTGTTATTTCACGCGCCAGTTTTGTGAACAAACCACTACGTGCGGCGTCCACGGCACCCTTTTTATGCTGAATATTGTGCCATTTACTGTGTCCACTCATATTTGACCTTTTGATTTATTTGAATTAAAATTACAACAAAAGGATAACAAATGATTGGCAAATTGCAAGGCACAATTGATTATATTGGGGATGGATTCGTAATTTTAATGGCGGGACCCGTGGGATACAAAGTCTTTACCCCGGAATACCACACACCAAAATCGACGGTGTCCCTGTGGATTGAAACGGTGGTAAGGGAGGATTCAATCCGACTCTTCGGCTTTTCGACCATTGCGACACAAAACCTGTTCAACCAGTTAACTGGCGTATCCGGCGTTGGACCCAAGGTTGCACTTGCAATCCTGTCCACGATAAAGACCGATACATTGATGTCTGCGATTGCGACGGGTGACGCCAAAACAATTGCAACTGCCCCCGGCGTTGGGAAAAAGGTCGCCGAAAAAATCATCGTTGAATTAAAGAATAAAATCGGTGGCGCCACATTTGAATTTGAAGCGTCTAGCGCATCTGGTGCCCTGCCCGATTTGCTGGCGGCACTGGAAACACTCGGATATCGCCGACTGGATATTGTTGACATGGCGCAAAAGTTGGTATCAAACAATCCAGGCGCAGATGTCTCTAAACTGGTCCCCCTGGCATTAAAAGAAATCAGCGGAAAGAAATAATGAATAACGACATCATCTTTGCATTATCATCCGGTCACGGAAAATCTGGCGTCGCAGTAATTCGCGTGTCTGGCAACAACCTACGCGATATGTTTGCACGCATATCTGGTAAAAAATCATTTGATGCGCGCAAAACATACCTGATAAATATGCGCGACACCGCGGGCGACCTGATTGACCAATGCCTGGTAATATACTTTGCTGCGCCAAATTCATTTACAGGTACCGATATTATTGAAATTCATTCACACGGCGCACCCGCTGTAATCGAACGGATATTTACATACCTGTCTGAAACATTTGGCGCACGCATGGCAACACCGGGCGAATTTTCCCGCCGCGCATTCTATAATAATAAAATGGATTTGGCGGATATTGACGGCTTGGCTGCACTGCTGGATGCAACAACCGACCGCCAACGTCGCGCCGCATTACAATCCATGACAGGTTATGACAGCCAGATTTACAACGACTGGCGGGGTCAGATGATTGAAATATCTGCATACGCTGCTGCAATGCTGGATTATGAACCGGATGACCTGCCAAAAAATATTGGTGACACTTTGCGGGCGCGCACACAAAAATTATATGATGAAATATCATCCGCCCTGGCAAGCACACGTCGTGCACGCGCAATCCGCGGTGGATATAATATTGTTTTGGTGGGCGATCCAAATGTCGGCAAATCATCAATATTCAATCGCATCGTCGGCAGCAATCGCGCAATCGTATCTGACATTGCTGGTACAACACGCGACGTAGTATCCGCCAGCCTGGATATCGACGGGTATTTTGTCAACCTGTCCGATACAGCAGGACTGCGTGATGACGCATCCGACGAAATTGAAAAAATCGGTATTGAACGCACAAATATGGAAATGCAAAACGCGGATTTAATCATTCGTGTATTCACAAACAAAGTTAAAGTAAATTATCAACCGAACCAAATAATCGTTATCAACAAATCCGATTTACTATCTGAAAAGACAAACAAAAATATTATTTATGTTTCTGCCAAGACAGGCGATGGCATGGATAAACTGATGGATGCCATCCGCGACAAAATCCATCACGACCTGAGCGGCGCCGAAACCCAGGTTGCAATCAACAATCGCACACGCATGTTACTTACCGACGCATGCGACGCACTGAAAAACGCACTTGATTTGTCAAGTAATAATTATGACATATTTACCGAACATGTACGCATCGCCGCCGACAGTATTGGAAAAATATTGGGAACAATTACCGCATCAGAAGTATTGGATGCAACATTCGGTCAATTGTGTTTGGGCAAATAAGCCCCCACT
This sequence comes from uncultured Rickettsiales bacterium, assembly GCA_947176385.1. Lineage (GTDB taxonomy): Bacteria > Pseudomonadota > Alphaproteobacteria > Rs-D84 > Rs-D84 > Enterousia. The sequence goes on along the minus strand of CAMWQN010000004.1, from coordinate 33,811 downwards.
ATTGCGTTGTGCCGCATACGGCTTTAATTCTTTCGTTTACCCATGCGGTGGTTGCAACCTGGTTACTGTCGCTGTCCGCTGATGGCGACGCATACAAAACAACACTGCCATCAGTGCCAATTGTCATGCGCGTTTTATAATTTGTACGAATTTCTATTGGATGATTTGTCCGCGTACCAAATAACGAAACATTTTGTCCGGCTTCCAATACCGCCTCACTGCCACCGCTACGCAATAAACTAAAATAAATCGTACTGCCTGTTCCTGTCAGGGTCATAATCGGTTTATCCGAAATTTTGCTGTTTATCAAAACAGGCGCTACAAATGTCTTTACCCCTGATATTGTTTCATCACCATCCAAATGCACGACATCGGCATCATTCGCCTTGGTCGCAACATCTGATTGTAATGCGTCAACAATCGCATCGACATAATACTTTGACGTCAATGCCGCCAACGCATTACCCATCATAATCCAAGCAAAACAAAAACCAATCAAAACTGCCTTCATTCGTCCCCCCATGCGGTAAAACAAAACCACCAGAAATATCTAAGTGGTTGGAGGTTGATTACTATAATTGTTGGAATAGTGCTGCTTATTCAAATATATCACAGCCCTCCAACCAATGTTGGAGGTATTTTTTGTCCCCACGGACACAACAATTAAAGGGTAATCACACCCCAAAGACAATCTGTATGTCTTCCTGTCAATAATAGCACCCTAGCCAACAAAAAGCAATAACTGTATGTATATTGTTGGCTGTAAAAAAACGCCCGATGGGCGTTTTTCATTATTCTTCTATCCAGATTTTCGTAAACACAGTTGAATCCTTGCCACCGACAGGAATTTCACCCTTTGCCGCTGTAACACGACTATTTGTCCATGCGGTGGTTGCAACCTGATTATCATTTGATGTGGATACAACGGCATTTGTTAACGTTACCGCACCATCAGTATTCGCATTTAAATTATTCATGTGGACATTACCTGCAAATGTCTTGGTACCAGCAATCATTTCGTCCCCTGTCAGATGAACAACAGCGGCATTGTCTGCCTTGGTATCGACAACATCGGACAATGTTGAAACCTTGTCATCAACAAAATCAACAGATGGAATTTCCGCAAACGATGCATGCGGCATGAACATAATTACAAACAACGCAAAAACCAGAATTTGTTTCATTTGCCCTATCCTTAAACTCTCCACCTGAATACAATACTGTTGTGATTATATCAAAGAATCTCATCCCATGCAACATCATAAAGATATGCCCGCCATACGGCGGGCTGATGATTTCTTTTATTCCTTGCGAATTGGATATTTTCCTTCCATCAAGTTTTGACGTACGACGTGGTGTTTAACCTTTTGCGTACTGGTCATTGGTAAATCATCCGTTGTCATTGCAAAGTGCGTTACCCATTTATAACTGGCAACCTTTTTGTTTGCATTAGAAACGGCAAGCGACAATTTATCCAGCGTCATGTCGGCATCAACACTGAACACACCATATGTAACAGTTTTATCTTTGACCTTGTGCTCAAAGACAGCAACGTTTTTAACGCCTGGGATTTCCATAAACAATGCTTCCAATTCATCTGGATAAACATTTTTACCAGAATCCAAAACGATAACTTGCTTTTTACGTCCTGCAAAATGCAATTCACCATTTTTATCCATCGATACCATATCCCCGGTATTAAAGAAACCACGTTCATCAAATACAGTTTCATTTACCCCTGGGTTATTCAAGTATCCACCAAACACCTGGTGACCACGCAACCACAGAACACCGACACCATCTTCGTTCATATCGCGAATTTCACATTCGTTATTAGATGTTGGTGCACCGAACGCAAATGGGATACGCTTTTTAACAGGTCTGGATATGCAAATCGGTCCAACCGTCTCGGTCAAACCATATCCCTGTATAAAGCGCATGCCCAGGCGTTCATAGAATGTTTCGACTTCCGGCTTAGTGGCAGCGCCACCTGCAATCAATACTGATACACGACCACCAAATATTTCACGCACAGGATTTTGCACTTTGCGTACCAAAAATCCCAAACCGATTTTATTCAGTATCTTGCCATATTTCAGCACCAAGGATGCCAACCACCACATATGTTTATTTTTCAATGTATCAATGATACGATTTCGTATCACTTCGAACAAACGTGGAACCGCTGGGATAATCTGGGGACGATATTCTTTGAAATCCGCCATAATTTCCTTGGGATTAACTGTTGGTTGCAACAAAACACCCGCGCCATAGTGCAAGCACGCCAGTATTTCGACCGCAAACCCAAAAATATGATACATCGGCAAGAAACCATACATAATATCCCCTGCCTTGATGTATTCACGCATATCATGCAATGAATTTGCACATTCAATCAAATTAAAGTGTGTTAATGGCACAACCTTTGGCGTACCGGTTGAACCAGACGTAAACGACAGTGTTGCAACATCCAATGATTCCAGTGGTGCCGCTGACAATTCTGGGTTTACCTTGCCATCTTTTTTGGTTATGTCATAAAATTTGAAATTATCGGTCTTGAAAAAGAATGACTTTTCAGCGCATACAATATGACAATCTGTTGTTGCCATCATATTATCGTATTCAAATGGCGTCAGATTCGTATCCAGTAATAACACCGTACCACCCAGATACCATATTGCAAACAAAGTTAATGGAAACTGTGGAATATTGTGTGACAATATACCGACAATATCACCTTTCTTTACACCCTCTGCACTCAGGGATGCAGCGCGTGCTTTTACCTGTTCAATAAATTGTGAAAAAGTAACCTTTTCCCGAACCAGGAACAAATTATCCGGCCATGTTGCCGCCGCCTTTTCCAACAATTGATACATATTCATAATCAAAAATCCTTGTTGTTTTTATATTGGACTATGGGTATTATAACCTGAAAGGAATGGATTGCAAATATGAAAATACTGACACTGAACATCAACTCTATCCGCGCGCACGCACAAAGTTTTATTGATATTTTGCGCGGGGGCGAATACGACACCATAATGGTCCAAGAATTAAAGGTCGAAACTGCCGGATTTCCGCACAATTTATTTGATGAATATGGATATAACGTCAAGGTTTTCGGTCAAAAAAGTTGGAACGGGGTTGCAACTTTCTCGAAATATTCTATCGAAGATGTAACAACCGGGCTGCCGACATATCCTGATGTTAACGCGCGATTTATTGAATGTGTTGTTGATGGACGGGTGCGCTTGATAAACGTATATATGCCAAATGGCGACACAATTGATTCCCCAAAATTCCCATATAAAATGGAATGGATGGCTGCATTTACAAAATACATTGAACAATATATATCCAGCCCAGAACCTGTTATTATCGGTGGTGATTTCAATGTTGCATTAACTGACCGCGATGTATGGAAACCTGCGAATTATGTCGGCATTGCCATTGCAGCACCGGCGGCACGCGCAGCAATGCAAAACTGGCTGGACATGGGATGGGTTGATGTATGGCGCGACAAGCACCCAGACGACATTGACTACACATGGTATGGATATCGTGGTGGCGATACAATTGGCAAAAAGCAAGGACTGCGTTTGGATTATTTCCTGGCAAATCCAGCGGCAATGGAATTGGTTAAAAATTGCGAAATTGATATGACACCACGCTTGGCGGAAAAACCGACAGACCATTGTGGATTAATGATAAGTCTGAAATAAAACACACAATAATAATAAATAAAAATAAAAAAATCACGCGATTGCGTGATTTTTTAATCATCAACACGCGCCAAATCATCCCAGGCTTTATATTTCATTGAACTATTCGTTTGACGATATTCGTATGGTGCCCCTGCTACGGAATATACGCGAAATACCTCGACCGCTTTGTCATATGCTGCTTGGACAATATCAATATTGTCTATGACACGTGGAACATCAACCACACGAACATTTCTTTTTTGCAATTGCAAGAAACGCATTTGTGGGTCGTCACACGATGCAACATCTGTGCCAAATCCACCATGGGTATGCATTAACGCTTCCAATGGCAACTGTGGCATCATACCGTTTTTTAATTGTTTGTTTGATGGGATTTCACCTGTCTTGATATCCATAACACCATCCGCCCAAACCCCATCAGCATATGCACGCACAGTACGCTTGACCGATTTCGCATCATCCAGATATACATCAATTTTGCCAGGACGTTCAAATTTCATATCCGGATGCAATGCCAGTTCATCAACAACCGTCTGGGCAAACCCGATGAAACGCCGATGCCAGAAATCAAATATGATATTATCATCACCCAATTTTTGCTTTGCTGCCGCATCCAGTTCACGCACCAAAATATCCGCCGTCAGATTTTTAATCTTGGCACATCTTTCAATTACTGTATGCACCATAGTACCAAATTCCATCGCCAATGGCACATTCCAATAATCATCAACCGGTTCCAGTTTTAATATATGCTGGGCATAGAATGCATATGGATTATGTATTAACAATTCCAGTTTTGTAACATGCACATCTGACCAATCCGGCGGTGGCATTGGCGGCGCATAATCCAAGGGGCGCGCTGCGACCACATCACGCGACCGCACAGCATTTAATAAATCAATGCCCACTGCTTTATCATACGGAACAACTTCACATTTTTTCGCGATATCATAGGCACCACCAGCAACCGCAACACGCGATAAAAATCGTGATTCCGGGGTTACCGCACCACCACTGCTGGCACAACGAACCCAGTAAACATCAGGACCACATGACAAGTTCATAAAATCCAATGCCATCAGTGATACTTTTCTGTCGGGTGACGGCAATCCAATTTCACGCGCCACACGCCGTGGCAACCAATTATTATCATACCCACGCGCTGGAAACATACCATCATTCAAGCCAGACAAAATAACAACATCTGCAGTTTGCATTCTGGATTCAATTGTCCCCAACACCACAACATCTGCATTCGGGTTTGGGGTACCACGCACCGCAACGGAATCCAGACAATCTGCAATCAATGCGCGAATGTCGCGCAAACCTAAACGTAACTGCAAATTTTTCATGTATCCAGACAGTGCTGTAATCGCATCCCATACAGGTGCAGACGCAACATCTGTCACATCAAACACAGGTGCTAAATCCCAATCGCCAGAATCAACAATCTGAACAATTGTATCCATCAAATCATAATTATTTTCAGCATAAATACGGTCAAAAGCATTGTCATGCTCATCAATCCAACGATCAAATAAATTTAAAATCGCACGTCCTGCCGGCACCATAGTCCCAGATATGCCCCCAGAAAAATCGGCATTTATTCCATATTCCGCAAATGCGGTTGTCAATCGTTGATTACCTGCTGCATCAGGTGTTATAACCAAAACTGATTTTTTATCTGCAATGCTGCGTTTGGCAATTTCTGCGATAACCGATGCCTCGACCGCTTCGCGGTCACATTCAACCAAATGACAATGACGCACTGCATCCCCACCACCACGGGACGCAGCATCATTACCAAACGCGCGGTTCAGAAAATCAATTGCAGACGCCCCAACATCAATCGGTATAACATCATCAGGGGCAACACCTGCCCTGCATAAAAATTTATATTCCGAATTATATGGATTGGTATCTAGTTCCAAATCAGATATACGCCCTGAAATCTTGCCTGGCAAAATTATGCGCCCATGCGATTTTTTTGCGACCGCCAACATTAAATCAGCTGTGGCTGGAACACTGGCGGTTGATGCACAAACAACAACCAATTTATATTTATCCAGTGTATTTTTCCACGCACGTATTCCACAATTGCGTGCGACAGTTACCGTTTGTCGATTACCAATATACGCCGGTAAAAATTCAGATATGATTTTTAATATTTCTGCCTTGCGCTGAAAGTGCGCAGCAAACTTATCATCAACCAGCGCATCCCAATCAATTGTGGCAATATCAACACCTTCATTTTCCAGATAGTTCGCCATACGCACCAAATCATGCGCCACCGGCAAACATGATGACATAGCATTTCCTGCAACGCCGGTTTCCATCAACAACCGCGCGACCGCAACCACACATTCCATATTTGAAACGATCGCACCACGGTCAAACTGTTCATCATCAGAATCAAATTCATCTGGGGCCGCTTCCCCCAGCGCAACCAAATGTGGCAGAATTATGGCATGTCCAGCCTTATCAACCAGCATACGTTCCACACTGCGCACAGCGCGACGACTGGGCAAAAAAATCAACATATCTGACAATGAAACACCGGATTCAGATACTACGCGCCACAAGGCATCCGCCATACGTGCCGGGTTTGTCACAGAAAAGATATTATTATTTGATGCCAATTATTGCCCTTAATGATTCCAGTCCCATTTTCTTTTCCGCAGATGTTTCCAATATATCCGCACACATCGCACCATGCGCCTCATGCGACAACGCGACCTGTTTTTCTTCGCGAATGCGTTTATCTTTTTTAGTATAAACCACCTGATACGATATGCCGTTTGCATCGCAAAAATCCATCAGTTCTAAATCAGACGGACGCGCACCAATGCGTGAATCAATCAAAACGAACAACCGTGTCAATTGACGACGCGTCAACAGATACTGTGACAAACGCACCAACCATTCATCGCAACGTTCGCGTGACACACGTGCATAACCATACCCTGGCAAATCAACAATCATTACGCGGTCATCAATATTGAACAAATTCAGACTTTGCGTGCGTCCAGGTGTATTTGATGTACGTGCAATTGGCGCGCCAACAATCGCATTTATTAACGATGATTTACCAACATTACTGCGTCCAACAAATGCGTATTCTGGGAACTGAGTCTGGGGCAGTGATGCAACAGTTTCAAAACTGCCGACAAATTTAATCGCCATTTTTATCCCCCTTCTCTAACAGACGTCGATATGCTTCTTTCTTGGAAATTCCAGCACGCGCTGCCAATTCTGACGCAGCAGATTTTGTTGACGCACCCACCACATCATTTACAATTTCGGATATTTCATTTTCCGTCATCTTATGTTCGGGGGCTGGCGCCACAACAATCACAATTTCACCACGGGGTGCATCAATATTTAATAAATCCGCCGGATATCCAATAATAGTTTCTTCGTACATTTTTGTAATTTCACGCACGATTGCAATCTGACGTTCCGGCATAACACGGGCAAGTGCCGCAATCGTTGCCATAATACGATTTGGGCTTTCATAGTAAACAATTGTATGACGAATTTTATTATCATCACGCAGTTTCTTTTCATCAAAGAAACCACAGAACGTAAATCTGTCGGTCGGAAAACCGGATAATACCAACGCAGATATTACAGCGGTTGGACCTGGGACAACATAGACAGGCACGCTTGCATCCCGCGCCGCCCGCACCAGACGAAATCCAGGATCACTGACCCCCGGCATACCGGCGTCAGACACCGCTGCAATTGATTGCCCCGATTGCAACTTTTCAATCAATTCTGGCACAACATCGCGTTCATTATGTTCATGGCACGACACGCGTGGCGTTTTAATATCAAAGTGTGCTGCCAACTTTCCAAACACCCGTGTATCTTCGGCAGCAATTAAATCCACATTCTGCAATACATCAATCGCACGTGGCGACATATCGGATAAATTTCCAATTGGTGTACCAACAATATAAAGCCCTGATTGCATTCAATTTCCTTTTATAGTAAAATGATACAAAAATAAATGGATTTTTCAATGCATATAAACAGAATTTTTGGCTTTTTCGGATTGATAGCAATATTATCAGGCTGCACCAACAATAATGGCGACTGGTTTGATGATTACGGCACGTTACAGACAGGTACCCCTGCCCAGATGCAATATGGAACATTTGATGCATCTGGCGTTACGCCTGATAACTTAAATTCTGCCGACACACACCGCGTGGCTGTATTGCTGCCATTGTCAGGCGACAATGCCGCCGCAGGAAATATGATACGTACATCAATTGAACTGGCGACATTGCAACGCGGACCACAGAATTTGGCAATATCTTTCTATGATACGGCACCAAATGCATCCAGTGCAATAAACCAGGCATTATCAATAAACCCAGAAATAATAATCGGACCATTATTTGCCGGCGACGCACGAATTATCAGGGAAGCCAAACCGGAATCAACCCCAGTATTATCATTTACATCCGATGCAACCGCAGTTGGTCGTGGTGTTATGTCAATGTCCCTGATGCCAACAAACAGTGTAGAGGCTATTGTTCGCGAAATGCAATCTGATGGCACACGCAGTTTTATTGTCGTCGCACCCGACACACCATCTGGGCAATTAATGGCAGGCACTGCACGTAACGCAGCATCAATTTATGACATACCGGTATCAGGCGTATTTTACTATACAGAAAAAGACGCAGAATCAATCAAAAACACAATGGCTGCCGCATCAATGAACACTGCCCGTGTTGCAGCCAACAATCGCGCACGGGAAATACTGTCTGATATATTGACCAAAGAAAGACTGACCGCGATTGAAAAATCATCATTAAACCATCAACTGGATAAATTAGCCAAGACAGACACCCTGGGCGATTTACCATATGATGCGGTGTTATTCTTAGGCTCTGGCGATGATACAAAATCACTGGCATCATTTTTACGCTATTATGGTGTTGGCGCACGTGATGCACGTTTTTATGGCACCGCAATGTGGGACGGCGCAGACATTGCATCTGACCTGACAATGTCCGGGGCAAAATTTGCTGCCCTGCCCCCGGTATCAGAAAACTTTGCAAACCTATACGAACAAACAGACGGCGCAGCGCCAACCAGACTTGCCACATTTGGATATGATGCGGCAAACATGGCAATGGGCATGATTTATTCAAATAAATCGAACGCTGCATATCTGCTGGATCCCAGCGGATATATGGGTCTGGATGGTCTGTTCCGATTAAAACCAACCGGTGAAAGCGAACGCGCATTGCGTATTGTTGAACTGGATGGTTCCGGTACACCACGGGTAATAAAGAATGCACCAACAAACTTTATGAGCCCAATTTATAATATCGAACAACGTCATATAACCCCAGCACGCGCGATGTCATTGGAAACCCCAGGCATAAATCCAATGAACTATATCCAGGTCCCCGACCGCCTGCGCAGCCAATATAAATCAAAAACATTTGGCGCAAACATGACAAAATCTGTGTCCACACCACGCCAAGAAAATATTGTAATCATGTCATCTGATGATAATACGGTAATTGAAAACCCAGATTACAAACCTGTATCACTGGAACGCGTCAACCGAACATACATCGACGAAATCGAAATCGAAGAATAAATACAAACCATATAAAAACGAACGCGGGCATTTTATGCTCGCGTTTATTTTGTATTGTTTTTTGCATTCTAAAAATAATAATAAATGTATTTTGTTTTTATTCTTGACATTTTAAAAATAAAACACATAATAAAATCATAAATCAAAAAAAGGTCATAAACATGAAAGATTTATTAAATGAAATAAAACAATTAACAAAAACAGGTTACGAAACCGCGATTCTTGCAAACGAAGAAAAAAGCAAAGACATCTTTTTTAACATTTTATTAAAGATAGAAATCGCATTAAAGTCAACACCACCCGTCCACACAATCACCCCATCTGGCACAGACAGAACATATGAAAAACTGGACGAAGAAACAAAACGCCAGGCATATTTAATCGCATACTGCTTCAGTTATTATGAACACAGCAGTCTGTACCCACAATACACCCAGGACAAAGCATTCGATGTTGCCGCAAAAAAATTAAATATCAAGAAAACTACTTTAAAAAACTATCGGGATGCATTTGATGGTCATAATAACAACAGCAGAGCCGGCTATTATCAAAAACCATTACCATCCGATATGGAACAGTTTAAACACGCACACGAAACAAAATCACAGTCGGAAATAATATCTGCCGCAAAAGCAGTTTTAGGCATCAAATAAATAAAAAACATCGGCATTTCTTGCCGATGTTTTTATATCTGGCTTTCAGCCCATTGTTGCGCACGCAACATGTTCATGAAACCACCCTTTTCATTTATAACATTTGCGCCCATATATATACGTGCGATATATGCCCCTGATTCATAAGCTATTCTGTATGTCAATTTTGCCATAACATCCCCTTTTCTATACACAGTTATAATATATCACAATTAAAACCGTTGCTGCATTGAAAATTCCAGCGCGGTTTTATCGTATTCACGTTGCCAGATATTTGATTCACGTTTTGTATAACTGACAGTTATTGTCGGTACAAATCCCCATATATCCAGTTTATTGTTTGACAGGGACACAGAATAACGATGTGTAAAATCACGTTCTGTAACTTGTTTAAACCGACTATCTTTGACAACCCACTTTGGGTCATCATACAGCGACCAGTAAACAGATGGTTCCGCATACACATGAAATCCCCATGGTAATTCTGCACCAACACCAATCCCCAGGCTGGGCGCCCAATATGAATAGATTGAATTTTTTGCAACCTCGCGTGCAATTCCAGTACGCAATGTGGCATAAACACTGGCATTAAACGAATATGTTAATCTGGTATTTGCGGAATACGTCTGACCATCCAATATATCACCATATTCATCATACGTATTTTCCATAAAACGCAAATACAGCCCACCGGACAATTTACGTGTAAAGTCATAATTTGTATCCAACTTTACCCCTGCCGACCAATTATATGCATCCCAACCATACCAACGGCGTGACCCAACCCCAGCCAACCACATATCCCCGTTACGCCACACATATCTGGGACCAGTTGATAATGACAAATACAGGTCATCATAATCATGCTTGTCATAAATATTTGTGTAAATGTTTGCGTCCGATTTCCATCGCCAATTATCAGACAACTTAAATTCATAATTTCCACCCAGGGAAAAATTACTGCCGATTGCGGATTCAGGCTGCGCCAAATCACGACACATCAACCCAAACATAGTCATAACACATTCGCTGCCACCGACACTGTTATTAACATTATTGTCGGGCGCCGCACCAAAATTAAACCACACATTCCAGTTCTTGTTTTGACGAATGACATATCGATAATAATTCATCATCTGCTTTGCATTATCTGGCAAATCCCCCCCTGCCATCGCCAGGCGTAAATGATAATCCGCCCTGCGCCATTTTTTCTGATGCATATAGCATACCGCCAATTCAAAACGAACACGTGCCAAATTTGGCTGATCATCCAAAATTTTACGATAAATCTTGATTGCGGTGTCAATGTCACCCTGGCGCTGCGAAATTTGCGCCAGTAAAAACCACCGTTCTATTTCCAGTGGCACACTGTTCATCGGCGGCATTTGTGTTAAAATCTGTTGCGCCAAATCCAGTTTACCAGAATCAACCAATTGCCCCGCCAATTGTACCGCCTGAACTGGGGTCATGGTAACTTCCTGTGATTCTGCAACAACAGAAAAAGGCAACACCAATATAAAAATTAATAACAGTTTTTTTAACATTACCCAGCCCGCACAGAATCTGTAAACATTATTTGATTTAATTCCTATGACATATCTGAATTAAACAATTGATTCCAGCGCACACTGCTGGAATCAATCTGTTTTTTACACTTAAATATTATTTCGCTGTACCGCCAAAGCCCAAGAACATATTGATGTTACCATCGTCTTGGATATTACCATCGCCTGGATTTTTGGCTTGTCCCTGATATTGAATCAGTGCTGTTGCCTCATCCGGTTGTTTATAGTCACCATAATATGCGGTTTCCAAGACAGCTTTATTTCCCTTCGTTTCGCTAAACTGATAATTTTCATTTATATTTTTTCCACCATCTGAAAATTCTATATCAATCGTCCCACCGGCTTTCTTGGTTGCAGTCACATCATACCAATTATCAAATTTAGCATTGAATGTTTCAGTGACATTTTCTTTGTTAAATGTCAATGTCGCATTCTTGTCTTCAATGGTCAGATTTTTTACACCATCTTTTGCTGCATTATTTGATGGATTAACCGTACCCTTGGCAGTTCCCTTGAAAGTGACATCTGATTCCAATTCAGATTTATTTATCCTTTTTGCATCAAACCCACCCATAAATGGAATGTTATATCCTGTTTTATCTGCAACACCAATCGTACCATTATATGTCAGAACACCAAAGTCTGCATACTTTAACCCCAAATCTTTGGCATATGATTCCATAACCAATTTACCGTCAGTAAAAGCAGATTTCGCATCAAATTCATTTGTGTCATCGATACGTTTCATAGAACTGTAAAATACAGCCGGGGAAAACTTTGACGACCCAGAACCATTATCTACAAATTTAACACCTGTTATTTCGCCATCATCATTTATATCCAGCACCATTTTATCGCTGGCGCCATTCGTCACCAATGCACGGAAACTGGCACTGTCCAACCAGAAATGTTTTGTTGCATTCAAGTCCGGTCTTTCATAGACTTCTTTTGCAGTGGCTTCAAACGTATCTTTGTTTTTTGCAATCCATTCTTTCAGTGTATTTCCATCTTCTGTTGCCTTAGGAATTTTATATCCTGCAATCTGTAACGCACGACGAACATTTCTAATATCCTCAACAGACGCATTATCCAAATCATAGTTACCGGCAGCCAACTTCTCCAGAATGTCTTTCATATTATCAAAAATCAACTGATTGCATTCTGCGTCTGTATTGCACCCTGATGACGCGCGTGGAACCTTCTTTGCATTTAAATTATTCACAGACGCTGTCTGGGACGCATTGCGCAAATCCTTAACATAATAGTCATATCCATCTGCCCCCAAAGCCTTTTTCAAATATGCAGTTCGAACAGATTCATCCGCAATACTGGACGGCATAGTTAACAACTTTGCATTGCTGTTTTTGACATCATCTGACACTTTCACATCATGATTTGGGAATCGCGTACCACTTGTGGCAATTATCCCAGCACCACCACCAGAACCACCACCGCCACCACAGGCAGCCAACATTAACAAACCAGCAAACAAAGTAACTTTTTTCATTCTTGTCCCCTTGTGTATTTCACTTTGAATGATAAATTAGTCATGCAGAAAAAACAAGACAAATCGGAATCTTATCCGGCACCAATCAAGAAAACACTCCTGTACCACATGACCAATATATGCACTATCATAAACATACAAGAAGGAGTCCAAACAAATGCCATCATTTGGTGATATAAATACAGTCTATAATCCAACCCGCAAATTGAATAAAGCCGAGGTTCTGCGTGCCCTGCAATTTGGCATTGCATCAGAATACGAAACGATACAGATATATCAGCAAATTATCGACAGCACAGACAACGACGCAGTAAAAACAGTTTTGACAGATTTGGCAAATGATGAAATGCACCATGCAGGCGCACTGTTAAAATTGATTAACATATTGTCGCCAGAAATGGCATCCCAATACAACCGCGGCGAACAAAAGGTCATGAACGAACTGGGCATCACCCCAGACGCAAAGTAATAAATAAAACACCCGATAACCGGGTGTTGTTTTTTATTCATTAGATATCAATTTTCCAGTTTTTCACTTTCTATTGATTTAACAATATGCCCGCAGGTTGTACACTTCTTGGTCACCTCATACTTATATACGGTCGCCGGCACGATATATTCGCGCGTTCTGGTATGATTCTTATAACGTGTCGTTGCCGTTTTTTTTATATTAGACTTTAATTTTTCTATACATTCACGATTAACTTCCTTTAATGCACCAAATTTTTTACAACTTGGACACTTATTTTTTACCTGATAGAACAAATACACCAACAACAGATATATTGCCACACCACCAATCACATAATACCACAGATAAAAATAACTATCTCGCAAAGAACGACTTATTGTATAACCTGTCTTATATTTATCTATCTCTATTTCAGCCCAGCCTTTATCAATACTTTCAACATTTACCCTGTCGCCTTTTGATAACTTTTTAACAATCTTGCAATCTGTGCTGGGGCATTGTCTGACGTTCAATACAGGCACCTTGACAACCATGGTATCCGCCATCACCGACAAACAAGGCATACAGAAAACAACACTACATAATATTAACTTACGAACAACTGCCAACATTTATTTACCCTATTTTCATATATTGTAAATTATAACAACAAACAATCCTATTTAGAAATAAAATTCTATATTACCACCAAAACATACATCGCATAATTCAAATCCAAAAGACACAACCGACATAAAAAAACACCGGTAAAACCGGCATTTTTTATTCTGGTGGGAGTGGCTGGATTCGAACCAGCTCAGGCTTAAGCCAACAGATTTACAGTCTGCCCCGGCTCTCCAACTCCGGCGCACGCCCAATCTTGGTGCGGGCAGCGGGAATCGAACCCGCATTTCAAGCTTGGAAGGCTTGCATACTAGCCTTTGTACTATGCCCGCAACAAATTGTAAGCCCTCTGATTATATACAATATTTTCACAAACGCAAGTGTTTATTCACAGTCTTGTCAGATACACAATTTTGTACTTGAATTACGCGTCACAACCCTGCTATAAACTATATACAAGAAAAGGATTTTTTATGGCACACATATACTCAATACATCTAGTTTTACCATTCTCTTTGAAACGTATCCCAAAGCATGCATCAACACATTACACACTGACAGTTTATCCAACCAAGGATATCACACCAAAAACACAAAAGGGATTTGCGCCCAAGCCGGCTGCGCAGCGTAAAACATCTAAAAAGGCGCGTCCATTGGCGGTTGCAAAACCTGTACCAACACCTGTTGCAACACCAAAAGCAAAAAAGCAACGCAGCAAATTCCGCAAAAACATTAACAAACCTGCATTGGCTGCATACTTTGATAACGATGTAAAAATGTCACGTGCCGCAGCCGTTCAACAATGGCAAAATGCTGTTGTCGCAGAATTAGAGGCAGCCGATAAAATCGCCGCACAAAAAGCTGATATTGCCCGCCAAGAATTACGTCAATTTGTTGAATCCATCCATAACACACAGGAATATAACTATTATATGGAATATCTTATGTGGCTGAAACAAACACAAGAATACGGAATATATGACGAATACGATATTGATCCAAACGATGATTTATATTTCGGTAATTTTGATGATTATGAATTAAATAGCGGCATAAATACCCACGCCGAAAATAATGAAGAAGATGATTTTTATCTGTTTTCAGATATAGAACCAGCATATCCACACCGTAAATCATTATCCATTGATACAATGGAATCAGAACGTGCTGAAATAAACGAATCCATTGTTGACCGCTTTACCCGTAAATATAATGGTGCGGACACCAATGCTGCTATGCGTGCATTTGAAAAGCAAAAATTCCACAGTACAGGTCTGCCATATATATTGCACCAGTTGCAAATCACAAAATAAAAGAACGGGCAAACGCCCGTTTTTTATTTGTTTTATAGTATTAGTATATTGGCGGGAAACAATCACCGCCCGATGTCGGACAACACGCAAAACCAGCATCACCTAAATCAGTATATACTTCATCTGTGCAACATCCATATTTATCTGGTGTCGTTCCATCCAAGCATTTTACAACAGATGCCGCATCACCCTTTTCGGCAAAGAACGCCAACATTTCCGCACGACGTTGGGCAGATTGACCTGCAATGATTTGCGATTGTGCATACATACCGCACACAAAGCCAATTCCAAAGCACGCAATAAATGCCACAGACAATAAAATTTTATTTTTCATACCATCCCCCCCTTTAGCCTTATTTTACTGGTGGGAAACAATTGCCGCCATCTTTTGGACAACATGCAAATTCCAGATTTCCCAAATCCGTAAAAACTTCGTCCCCACAGCATCCGTATTTATTGGGCGTTGTTCCATCTGGGCATAATCCAGCATCCAGATTTTCCGCCATACGTGCATATTTTTCTTCGTCTGTTTCAACTGGTCCCAATACCATCATTGTTGTTTTTATGACTGCATCAGGTGCCGCAACGTTCGCATTACAGTATTCATCAAATGTTGATTGTAAAGTATCACGCGCATCATCCGACGCCATCCCAATTGCATCCGGCAGACGTTCACACATTTCCTGTTGTGCTGCACTGATTTCAACAGTTACGGTTTCTGTCGCCTGTGACGCATCTGTTGTATTTTCTGCGACAACCGGTTCTGTTGTTGCGGCTGCCTGTTCTGATACAGGTTCTGATTCTTCTGCAACCACTGGCGCAGGTGTTGCAGCAGCAACAACAGCCGCTGTATCCGCACTGGCGCTGGCAATCGGCAACGCACCGCCACGATATGACGTACGCAGACCACTGGCACGCACAACACAGTCTTTGCGATACTGCAATTGGAATCGTGACAATTCATCAGATTTGCCATTCGCACTCAATTCATCAATTTTTGCTTTCAGTGTTTTGCAATCCATACGCGCTGTAACAGCTGGTGTCTTTGTTGATGAAGTATCGATATCATCTGCCATGCATACAGTAACAGAACTGATGGCAATAAAGCCACCAACAAACAGTTTAAAAATATTATTCATTTATAACCCTTTCCAGTTCGAATATAAAATCAGTTGCAGGATTTATCAGTCTATCCATTTTATTCAAGAAGTTACGTGCCGCTTCCTGCATTTCCAATTTTCTGTATGTATCAACAATGGCATCTTTGTTCTGCATCAATTCATTATCACTGCTGACGGCGGACACAACATCAATCTGACGCAGGGCTAATTCCTTGTACTTTTCAGCATTTTCCGGGCACCCACGTTCTGCCATTGTGCTGTACACTTCTGCATTCTGCATACGTGCACGTGTATTGTCAGGATCATAATTGTATATCAAATGTACTTTCAATGCTTCTTCGATTTCTTCACAGGTACGCATATCTTTCGACATACTTTGTGGTTGGTCGTTCAACGCATTTGCTATTGCAGTTTCTTGCACAGACAATTGTTTATAAGTGTCTGCGTTTTCTGCGCAACCATACTGGCTTAATTTATTATAAACTTCTGCATTTTGGATATGGTCCCAATATGATCGACTGTCTGACGAATTCAAATCACGCAGCAACAATTTTTCAATTTTTTCACATGTGCTTAATTTCTGTTCTGACTTTGGTTCTGATACGACCTGTGCCTTGGTCACAATGTGATTACCGCATGATTCTGCATATATCTTTTTCCATTTTTCCAAGTCATCCAACTTACTGAATTTGACAGCACTTTGAATATTACCTGCGATTATATCACACTGGGATTCTGTTAATTGCACGTTTCCATCTGCACCTGATTGATGACGGTTAGCACGAACAGATAACCCAACCATCAATCCACACGCAAACAACCCTGCCAATGCAACAATGCCCCATATTTTTTGCGCACGCGTCGCAGGTACATATACATACGAAGCCTTGGTATTTGTTGATTGTTTCATTTTTCTCTCTCCTTTTATTTATCTTTATCCGACAATGCCGTCACGTATTGTAATTGTGCGGTCTGCACGTGCTGCCAAATTCATATCATGCGTCACAAACAACATTGCCATTTTATTTTTACGCACCAAATCCATTAACAAATCAAATACTGCAACCGCATGCGCCGGATCCAAACTGCCGGTTGGTTCATCAGCCAACAGTATTGCTGGATTATTTGCCAATGCACGTGCGACGGCGGTACGTTGCTGTTCACCACCAGACATTTCGCCTGGCAGGTGCGATGCACGATGCGCGACCGATGCAGCCCGCAGTAATTTCATTGCACGTGCATTTGCAGTATCTATATCCACGCCAGCCGCCAACATCGGCAAGACAACATTTTCCAGTGCTGTAAAATCCGACAATAAATTATGCCGCTGATACACAAAACCGATTTTATCACGACGATATGCAGTGCGCATTTCATCATCCATTTTTTGTGCTGGTGTATTGCACAATAAAATACTGCCCGCTGTTGGCTTGTCCAACAATCCAACACATTGCAACAGTGTCGATTTACCGGAACCCGATTGCCCAACCAGTGCAATTATTTCGCCACGGTGCAAATCAAACCCACCCCCGCGCAAGATTGGCAATGGCTGTCCGCCCTCCATAAAGGTCTTCTTGATATCACGCACAGACAACACGACGTCACCGCGTTTAACCTTTGACAAAGAATTCAATATATTCGACATTTATTCGTTCCTTAATACATCAACCGGGTCTGTGGATGCTGCCTTCCATGCAGGATACAGTGTTGCCAAGAATGCCAGCGTCACCGCAATTAATGCGATTGCCACAACCTGCCCCACAACCAATTTAGATGGTAATTCCGACAAATAATATAATTCTGCCGGGAATAAATCACGCCCGGTAATCCACTGAAAGAATTTACGTATCGGTTCAATATATGTTGCAATCAGTACACCCAGTATCGTACCAAAGAACGCACCAATTACGCCAATACTGGTACCGGATAAAATAAATATCTTCATCATAGCGCGACGTGATACACCGAATGTGCGCAGTACAGCAATGTCTTTGGATTTGTCTTTGACCAGCATAACTAAACTTGACACAATATTAAACGCTGCAACAATTACAATCAGCATCAAGATTAAAAACATAACATTTGATTCAACCTGCAATGCACCAACAAAGCCACGATTTAAATCGCGCCAATCACGAATAACAAATCCATCCGGCAACAGTGTCGCCAACGCATCTGCAACACGATTTGCATCATCGGGATTTTTCAAGAACAGATCAATATGCGTAACCCCACCCGGTATATTCAAATATTTCTGGGCGGTTTCCAGCGGCATAAATATATACCCAGAATCATATTCATACATTCCCATAAAGAACGATGACATAACCGGATATGCCATTATTCGTGGCATTGTGCCGAACGGCGTGGGGGTTGCCCCATTTGCTGATACCAATGAAATATTATCCCCCATTGTGACACGCAAATTGCGGGTTAATGTTGCACCACCAACCAATTCGCCGTCATGAATTGCTTCCAATGGTTTACCATAAATACGCGTACCGGTTGTGGCTTTTGCTGCCAAATCTGACATACGAATACCGCGTATCATTGCGCCTGTGCTGTTACCATTTGCGGTCGCCATAACCTGTCCTTCGGCGATTGGTACAATTGCTGTCGCATTTGATGCCACAACACGATTTTGTTTCATTTTATCAATCAAGAAATCATAGTCATTTATTGCGCCATCCTGGTGATATACAACAACATGACCATTCATACCGACAATACGTGACAGCAGCGTATCATGAAACCCGCCCATGACCGACATAACAACAATCAGCGTTGCAACCCCCAGCGTTATCCCAATCAATGACACCCATGAAATCACAGAACCAAATCCGCGTTTTTTTGCGGCTAAATATCGAAATGCAATTTTACGTTCCAGTTTTGAAAACATTTTATTCTTCCCCTAAGAATGCACGCAATGCATCACCTGCCAGTGGTGTATATTGATCATTTGGAATATCCGCCGGATCAACAATCGAAATGATACGTGGCGACATAAATACAACCAATTCTGCAAACGGACTGACCAGTGTTTCCGGCGTTGTAACAAATGAATGTGTCGGAATACCAACAATTACATAATTATCCCCTACGCTGGATGGGATATTAAACGATGACAATTCACCCTGACTTGTACGCAGCACTATTTTAGCATCAATTTTTTTGAATCCGCCAAAGTCCCCATATTTACCGGTTGCACCAACAACCAAGTCGGTCTCTAACCGTTCTTCTTTGCCACATTCACCAATATCAAATCGCGACTGCCACCCGTTTGGAATCACAAAGCGTCCCTGGGATATCAAAACAACATTTGCCTGCTGTGCCATAAATTCTTGCAGTGTTTTTGTGTTAATTTCCGGTCCCACAACCAGCGCACGACCAACAACACCAGGAATTGACATCTTGATATTATTGGTACCAAATGCCGGCAGCATATTCATCCAGATTATCGGATTGTCTGTACGTGGATATACACGATATACATCCATATCCCATGCAATCATATACTTTTTAGACGAAACATCCGCAATGATACGTGCAACCTCGCGTTCTGTCTGATAATTACCTTCGAATACGACGGTCTTGTCCTGCCAATCAACCAACAGATTACGTAAATCCGCCCCATGCATTGCATCCAATAATGCCATAATGATACTTTCGTCTTTCGGCATCTTTATCATCCATTTTGCACGCGGATTTAAATGAATTTCGCCTGTTACAGCATCATATGAATAATATACGCGTCCCATTCTGGACATCAGTTCAACCGCATCTGACAGATTACCCGCGGTAATCGTACCTGTAATTTTTTCGATTAAATCACCATCTTCAACAACATCAACGTCTGTGCCAACCAATAACTTATCCAGCGCTTGCTTTACCGTTAATTGCTTAAATTCATAGTCAGATACCGCAAGTTGTGGCAACGCGTCACCAACATTCAGGCGAACAATTTCAATCTTTTCCGCCGGCACAACAGACACAACCGATTGATTGTTCCAGTCAACCGTACAACGCTTTGGCAGTTCGATTGAAAACCTGCGCGCAGTATCAGTTGTCAACGCCGCCTTTTTCGGAAAGATTGGAACAGAATTTTCATCAATTACCAGATTTTCAACGACATTTATCGTATCATACTGGGGCACATCCATTTCTTGTTGCTGTGGTTGACATGCACAACACAACGCCAAAACAGTCACAGCACAAATTTTCTGAAAAATCTGTTTAACAAAAATCATCTATTTCCCCTTAGGTCTTTTTCCCATTATGCTAAATATTCATAATTTTTTCAAATTCTTCCAGCGTCATTTCATAAATCGGCTTTTGCGTTGGGGTGGTTAAATCCCGTACGCGATTATATTGCTCTTCAAACCGGTCAATCAGTGTCGCAATTTGTGGCGTTATCTGGTTACGTTTATCCTCACGCAGGCGGCGTCCATATTCTGAAATAAATTCCAACGCATCTGCCGCAAAGAAACGTCCCACATAATTTTCCATTGCAATTCCGCCCTTTTGAACGCATATCGCAGACATCATCATTGTCATCTGGTTATAAAAATTTGCCAATTTGATAAAGTTCTGAACGGTTATAGCCATAAAATACTTCCTTTCTCTCACTTAGTATAAAATGATTTATGTGTGACTAATGATTACAAGCAGACGTACACACAAATGATTTTACTATATTATAAAAACTATTGCCACCATAACGCAATTAAATTATAATATAAGACATGAGAATTAAATACATCCCATTATTGATATTACTCGGTGCATGCTCTACGCCTAATCGTGGCAGCATTGACAATGCGACTATCTTGAACTGGGAGAACGAGGCTGTAACCACCGAACAATTCGTCCGCGACCACAAGGCATGCCTGGGGATAAATCGTCCATCATACATGCCACGATCCCGTCTGGCAAAACTGATTGCCCCAAACCAAAGTGGCATTATGCCCGACTGGGAAGGATTATGGGTAACATTCCAATCAAATGAATACAAAGACGTCGGTCAACGCAGCCTGATGAGTGTTCCACGCAACACAACATCCAAATCTGTCGGTGCATATCGTAAATGCATGTTCCGTCGCGGGTATTTATTGCGTGCATCTTAAAAATTTTCGCTGCGCCTTTTCTATTTGATAAAAATGTGATATAATGTCCGCCATGAAGCGCAATATTTGGTTTTGGTTATTTTTTGTTTTATCAATTTTGTTGGCGATTTATTTTTCGTCCCGCATTATCATGACGACAATGGGATACGGATACATCGCCCAGGTTCATCGTGTATCAATATCAACCGATACCAATAACAAAGATCGGGCATCAATTGCTGCTGCTGCTGGCATTGCCCCCGGCACACACGTATATGCGATTGATTTAGACAACCTGAACGCCCGCGTTGCAGCGGTTCCTGGCGTTCGTCACAGTGCGGTTCGCCGTCGTCCAGATGGGAATCTGACAATTCGTGCAGAACTGTACCAGGCGGTTGCATTATGGACCGACGGTGACAGTTTTTATCCATTATCCGCAGATGGCACAATTGTAAACAAACCAACGGATGTACGTGCACCTGGCACAATTTTATTCCAGGGCAAATTACCCAATGACATTGATAAAATAACACGTGCCGCACAAAATCTGGCGGGCGATGTTGATTATCTGGAATGGATTGAAAACAGACGCTGGAATCTGCATACAACCGGCGGCATAAAAGTAATGTTACCGGAACACGACCCAATAAGCGCAATCGGCACATTGGTTGTTCTGAACAAGAATCATCAAATATTATCCAAAGATATTCGCACACTGGACATGCGCGACAGCGCCAGAATTTTGGTAAAGTAAGAAAGTTATGAACCTGTTTGATTCTTCTTTTTTATGTCTGGACATTGGCACGAACGGTGTACGTGGTGTTGCCCACCGCGTCCGTTCCGGTCATATTGATAATTCTGCGGCATATTCCATTGATAATACGGATACGGTGTTCGCATTAAAGGCGGTCGTTGATGAACTGGAAAATAAAATCGGACGCCATTTTGACAGTGCATATATTACCGGAAACTTTGGTGCACCAAAATTTGAAATGTGCGTACGTGACACGGCTTGGAATACGGAACACAAAATAACAGCCGCTGATGTTCGTGAACAAATCAGTCAAATCACCCCACCAGATGAATACTATCCAATGCATATTATACCATTGCGATATGACATATCTGGGGCACGCGACCTGTCATCACCCGTGGGACATATTGACCATAAATTAAAATCTATATTCGGGGCAATTTTCTATCCGCGGGCGCGACTCGACGAAATCCAATCGATATTGCGCCGCGCACACATCCAGGCTGAGGCTTTCTTTGCCCCCCATTTTTTACACAATGCTGTCAAACGTCCAGCCGGACAATCAATGATGTTTATCGACCTGGGGGCCGCCCAAACAATCGCATCAATTTGGACAGACCGTGGTCCCGTCTGGCAAATGTCAGTCCCATCGGGTGGCAATGATATAAACAGCCAAATTGCCCATGAACTAAATACATCAGTTGCAGATGCCGACAGAATAAAACGCACTGTCGCATCAATGATACCACGCGAAATGGACAGATTTACCCCCGCGGATACGGCATACGATTTTTCACGTGCAGATGTAAACGATATTGTAATCCCATGCATATTGGATATTATCGAAAAAATAAAGATTCAGTCCACAGCAGCAATTACAAAATATAAGCCAACTAAAATAATTCTGACCGGTGGCGGTGCAGAAACAGAATACATGTCCGAATTCTTTGAAAATGCATTCAGTCTGCCGACTGATGCATTGCGAACAGATACATCCGTCCAATCATTATCAGAATACATATGGGGCATGGAATCCGCACACCGGGATGCATATCTGGCACGACGTGCACGCTGGCAAAAACTGCAAAAGCACATCAGCACAATGTTCCAACGCAGGAAGCCACGTCGTCGTATGCGTTTTATACCAATATTGCCCAGCACATTATGCTTTGACATGCGTGCCCAATCAACATATTCAACATTTCGCGCCGGCGGCATTTCAATGATTCATGTTGATATCATGGACGGATTTTATATTGATAAAATGGCTGGCAGCATATCAGAATTAAAATACATACGCGCCCATACTGATGCACACCTGCACGTCCATTTAATGACAGAAAGTCCAAATGTCTGGGCAGCGGACGCAATTGACGCCGGTGCAAATACAATAATCGTATCAACAAACACATCCGGGGTATATGCCGCTGTGCGCAAAATACGCGCTGCCGGACGTCGCGCCGGAATCGCATTAAATCCAGAATCGTCGCCCGCAATATTAAAACCAATATTGCACGAGGTTGATGAAATCATGGTAATGACTGTAAAACCTGGTGCCGCCGGTCAAGAATTTGATACAGCCTGTGTTAAAAAAATTGCAATATTAAATGCCGCGCGCAAACAATTGGATTTAAAGTTCAAAATATCTGTCGATGGTGGAATAAATGATGCAACCGCAAAACTATGCTGGGCAGCCGGTGCAGATTATCTGGTCAGTGGTTCATACCTGGCACGCAGTAATGATTTTCCATTGGCGGTACAATCACTGTTACCCGGTCCAAACAATTAAAAAATCCCCGTGAAAAAATCACGGAAATTTTTTTACAAACAACGCTTTTATGAATCAGGCGCATTGCGTCAAATCCATAGGGATGTGGGTTCGGGACTGTTTGAAAAGCCCTTGTACGCGGTGCTTGCGCGTCAGTGTTTTATCCTGACTGACATGTTTTCACATGTCGCAATAAATATGCATCAAAAGCCCCCGTTGTTCAACAGGCACCTTTTCCTAGGATTATTCTATAACGATTTTACGTCCATCATTATATTCACTGATGTAAACATGTATCGCATTTTTCGGCAGCATTTCTGTCGCAACATCCGGCCATTCAATCAATGTTATATCATTTGCAATTGCATGCGCCAGTCCAATTTCAGTCAATTCAGACGGGTCACTTACACGATACAAATCAAAATGTGAAATCCCATCATAAGATTGCACGATTGTAAATGTCGGACTGGGGACAATGGTATCCGCCCCACGCAATGTTTGAATTATCGTTCGTGCAATT
This sequence comes from uncultured Rickettsiales bacterium, assembly GCA_947176385.1. Lineage (GTDB taxonomy): Bacteria > Pseudomonadota > Alphaproteobacteria > Rs-D84 > Rs-D84 > Enterousia. The sequence goes on along the minus strand of CAMWQN010000004.1, from coordinate 9,082 downwards.
TCAGATTTTCCCATTCCCAAATCACCATGCAACGCAACGCATATTGGCGCATTTAATGTACGTGCAAACCCTGCTGCCCATGCGCGCAATTCAGAAACATTATTTGATATAAATTCTGTCATCGAACAATCCCATTTTTCACAATATGAATATGTGGTTGATAGTCTGGTGTTAACGCGGTACCAACACCCGTTGTCAGATGATTGCGCATCTGCTTGGCACGTGCCAGCGTATTATATGGCAGACGAACACGAAACACACGCCCCCCACGTTGCGTTAAATATTCCACCGCAAACCAGTTTGCATATAACATTGATATATAAATACTGTATCCACTGATAATATTTTCATGGTTCTTGTTTTTCTTATTCATCACCTACTCCAACAATAACAAATCGTCTTCCATTTTACGGATGGCATCACGCAGGTCTGCTGCCGTTTCAAATTCCAAATCACTTGCCGCCTGATGCATTTTGCGTGTCAAGTCACGTATCTGTTTACGCAGCGTATCTGCATCCATAACACCACCGGATTTATCATATACGAATTTACGTTTTTTATCCGTTTTTTCTTCCTTGTCTCCAACCTCAGCAAAGACTGCCTTGGATACAGTTTTGGGTGTAATGTTGTGTGCGGTATTATATGCCATCTGCTTTTCGCGACGACGTGCGGTTTCATCCAATGCTGCCGTCATAGAATCCGTCATTTTATCAGCATATAAAATCACAAGCCCATTTGCATTTCGTGCCGCGCGCCCGATTGTCTGGATAAGCGAACGCGTCGAACGCAAGAAGCCTTCTTTATCAGCGTCCATAATCGCAACCAGTTCACATTCCGGTACATCCAAGCCTTCGCGCAACAGGTTAATACCAACCAGCACATCATATTTTCCAAGCCGCAAATCACGCAACAATTCGATACGTTCCAACGTTTCAATATCACTGTGCAAATACCGCGCACGCACCCCGTTTTCAACAAAATAATCGGTTAATTGTTCTGCCATTTTCTTGGTCAGTGTCGTAACCAAAACGCGTCCCGATGTTTGTTTTACCTGATGTAACAGGTCATCAACCTGATGCGTTGTTGGGCGCACTTCGCAGATTGGGTCCAGCAACCCCGTCGGACGAATAACCTGTTCGGATACAATGCCACCCGATTGTTCCATTTCCCACGGTCCCGGTGTTGCCGATACAAATATAGTCTGGGGACGCAACGCATCCCATTCATCAAATGTCAACGGTCTGTTATCAACACACGCCGGCAATCGGAATCCATATTGCGATAACGTTTCCTTACGCGCACGGTCACCACGTGACATCGCGCCAATCTGTGGAACGGTCACATGGCTTTCATCAATAAATAAAATTGCGTCTTTGGGCAGGTATTCAAACAGCGTCGGTGGTGGCTGCCCAGGCAATCGTCCCGATAAATACCGTGAATAGTTTTCAATCCCACGACATGTCCCAGTGCTTTCCATCATTTCGATATCAAAGTTCACACGTTCACGCAAACGTTGCTCTTCGATATACTTCATATTTTCATGAAAGTATTCTAATCTTTCTTCTAAATCGGTACGCATTTGACCGATTGCCTGTAATATGCTGGGCATTGGGGTTGCATAGTGCGTATTGGGGTAAATCGCAATTCTGTCCAGTTGTTGTAACTTTGCCCCGGTCAATGTATCAAATTCCCATATTTCTTCGATTTCATCACCCCAGAATGAAATCTTCCATCCCCGGTCCTGGGAATGGGATGGGAACACATCCAGCGTATCACCACGCACACGAAATTCCCCACGATTATATGCAACATCATTGCGCTTATATTGAATGTTGACCAATTCACGCATTACATCACTGATTCCGATATGATCACCGGCATTCAACACCAGTTTCATTCCAGAATATTGTTCTGGCGACCCCATACCGTAAATAGACGACACACTGGATACAACAATAACATCGCGTTCTTCCAGCATGGCGCGTGTCGCACTGTGACGCATACGGTCCAACTGCTCGTTAATAGACGCATCTTTGTCGATATATGTATCGGTTGTTGGCATATACGCCTCTGGCTGATAGTAATCATAATAAGACACAAAATATTCAACATGATTATGCGGAAAGAACGATTTCATTTCCGTATATAACTGTGCAGCCAGAATTTTATTTGGCGCCATCAATAACGCTGGACGCCCCAGTTCTGCGATAACATTCGCCATGGTAAATGTTTTACCGGACCCGGTCACGCCCAACAAGACTTGATTTTTACGTCCATCCTTGACACCTGCCACTAATTCAGATATGGCAGTTGGCTGGTCGCCCATTGGTTGATAGGCACTTTCAAGATTAAATATTTTTTTATTCACAACAATAAATATAATCCATTATAATCGAAATACAAGGACAGAAGAGAATGGCATTAAAACCTAGATACAAACGTCGCATACTGTGGACCCTGACAAGCATTCTGGGCATGACTGCGGTTGGTGTGGTTATTATCCCCCCAATGATAAACTTGAACGCGTTAAAGCCAAAACTGCAATCGGCAATTATTCAGCAAACCGGCGTCAATGCCATAATCCGTGGGGATATAAATTTCAGTATGTTAGGGCGCGCAACAATTGTCGCACACGATGTTGAAACGCCGCTGGGGCAAATACGTAATGTTGCATTTTCTGTGCCATTGTCTGCTGCATTTGATTTGGCATCTGCCAGTCTGACCGGCAATATCGCAATACACGGCGGTCAAATGCGCATTGATACATTGGAAACAATGCCGTTAAAGCATGATATTGAAATATATAATACATCTGTCGAATTCCTGGGCAAGCAATATACTATCGTCCGCGGACGCCTGTCTGCCGGGGAATTGACAGGCAATATTCGCACAGACCAACATAAATATGAAATTCATTTTGCAGATAATGAATTCTATATCCATAACCAAAATGATAATCTGGAAATCTTTGGTCAGTTGTACTCAGACGGCACCGCACGTGGTCGCATGGCAATTGATACAAATGACATAAACCGCTGGTTTCAATTTTCAGAACCCAAAATCAACATGCGCGTTCGCATGACAACAAACTTTGATTGGGACGGCGAATACGGATTTAAATTTTCAGACATCTATGCAAATGATACCGTCCATGGCGACATTGAACTGATGCCGGATGGGGCACGCAATATAAAAATGTCTGCCCAGGATTTAGACTTTGATTTTTCATTCCTGGCAAATCCGTCTACGTTGCTGCAACGCACATCGTTCGATTTGGATTTTTATGGCAATTTATCATTCGGCAAATATAACTTTAATCATTTACAGATTGTGGCAAATGGTACGGATGAAGCGGTTTTTATCAAAAAAATCATTGCCGATGACATATCAATTACTGGCGGCACAATTGATAAAAATGGCGCCCACAACATGATTATACAAATGCCATACGAAGGCATCCGCGCCACATGCGTATTTTCAGGCACACCCGAAAATTGGACATGCGAACAATTTACATGGGGTGACATCCGCGGTCAGATTTCTGTAAAAAACAATACATTTAACCTGGTTGTCGCATCCCCAAATCAAATGCCTACAAATGATGTTATCGCACGGCACACATCACGTTTAGCACCACGTGGCACAATTACATTTAAATTCGCCGACATGGGCGGCACAATCAATATCGATACAAAATCGACCACCCCCAAATACACATTTGCCAAAGACAAAACTATGTCTTGGTTAAATCCCAACTTTAAATTTTTACCAAATTTTATGACTGATGACATTGGCGATTTTTCATGGCGTGATAATGACACAATGGATTTCACACCACATTCAGGTCGTTGGTTTTTGTCATTGTCCGGCAACCGTTTTTATATGACCGGTACAAATATCAAAGATTTGTTTCCACACCTGGACCTGCAATCTATAGATGATATGGGATATACGATTTCCGGCACATACAGTAACAAGAATATATCTGATTTAAAAATCGAAATCGGCGGTCATACATTTACCGGCACATATACAGGTGACGCAATCCGCCTGAACACCACACTGTTAAATCTGGATACATTTATAAATCAAGGCTTTATTGATAACTATGACGAATTACAATTCTTAGCCAATGCCCCGATTATGATACCATTTGATTTAAACACAAATGTGTTCATATCCGCCGACCGGATTATATATAACGGCGCAGAATATCAAAACTTTACATATTCATTAAAGCCCGGCGTCCAGGCATTTTCAATCACTGACAATGCACGCGGAAACATGCTGGCGATAATTGAAAAGAAAAAAACAGAATACGACATATCATTACAGTTAAATAAATTTGTAACCAATGGCGCATTACTGTCATCAAAAATGCCATTGAATATTACAGACAGCACAATCACCGCAGACATTGAATTAACAACATCTGGATATATTGCACATGACCTGGAATATAATTTATCCGGCAATATAGAAATGATATTTGATGGCGGATATATTATGGGGCTGGGGCTGGATGGGTTCTATGCATCGGCGGAAAACATAACCCGCCTGAATGCAGAATATGTCCTGGCAGACGCATTGGATGGTGGCAAAACACGCATCAAAAACGCATTTGTCGCCGGCGAATATAAAAACGGTGATTTCATAACAACAAAACCAATTACATTGCAAATGCGTCATGCTGATGCGGTTGGTGGATTGGGTATAACATCATCAATGATGACTGCAACATTTGATATAACAATGCGTGGAACTGCACCAACACCGGTCACAATTCAACTAGATATTGCGCCCGACAATTCGCGTGGATATTCGCTGTCTGAAATCATGCAGAACTTTGACGCATCATTCATGCGTGCATTTGTAAAAACACATAACAAGTTTTAATATGTTCTTTTCTGAACTATAAAAAAACGCCTTGAAAAGGCGTTTTTTATGCAACTGCTGCTTTTAATTGTTGATTTGAATTCTTTGGTACAAAATTAACTTTTAAGCCTAATGCATCTATTGCTTTGAATACAGTTTCCACATTAGGACGACGGGTCCCAGATAAACTTTTATATAAAGATTCTCGACCAACGCCAATTTCTTTTGCTATTTTATTTATACTTCTTGCTTTTGCGACATCACCAAGAGCAACTAAAAAGAATTCAATATCGTTTTCTTCCAACGCTGCTTGTAAATAATTAGCAATATCTTTTTCTGTTCGAAGATAATCCAGAACATTCCATTCTGTTATCTGAGTTTTATTTTTTTTCATCTCACCCACCTTTTGTTGGGGAATTCATTGTCAATAATCCTGCTATGGATTAGATTCATTTATTTTTTTAGCTTTCGCTATATCTGCTTCTTGACTGGATTTGTCCCCGCCAGCCAACAGCAAGATAATATCCATTCCACGTTTGGCAAAATAGATTCTATACCCAGGACCACAATCTACCCGCAGCTCTCCGATTCCATCTTTAAGCGATTTCCAATCACCCAGGTTATCTGTTTTTTCTATCCGCCTTAACCGAATTGCTATTTTGGCCCGCGCACGTTCGTCTTTCAGTTTATCAAACCATTTAGCATACTCGCTTGTCTGTTTTATGTACATTTCTGTCTCCAAACGGTCAATGTCGTCCGACCATTACGTGCCCAAGTTTCATCTGTTTTAGCCTTTTTGTTTATGTCCTTATGTTGTACATTGTATCCTACTGGATACAAAAAGTCAAGTATTTTCTAAAATAATAATTTACATATGAAATATGTTAAAAGGAAGATATAAGTTTATTTAATTTACTTAAGTTGAATCATATAGATATTTATTATATAGTAAAACCAAGTAACATCATATAAAGGTCACAAAAGATGAAAACCATTGTTATAATATTTATTTCAATTTTCGCCATTTTCTTTATATCAAGTATTATTCAATTTCTAGCAGCGTTGATGCTATCAGGTGTAAAGAAAGCGACTGAAACAATAAAGAATAATTCTCTAGAAAACGAATTAGAATCCGTATTATCTAGTCTCGATAACGAAACAGAGTTAACAAATTGTTTGGTATATAAAAAAATCCGCAAAAAAGTTTTACAAACTGTTTTGAATAATTCTCAATATTACCTGAACGACAAAAGACCGCCTAAAGTTAAACTTTATAATATGATTGGCAATTTGGCGGCTAAAATATATGCCAGTAATCCAAGTTTTTCTTTTTTCGATGCTTCAGATGAAACAAATTTAATAAAAATTTGGAATGTAGTATCCAAGAAAATGTACGAGGAAAATTTAATAACACAAAGTGAATACGAGAATTTAGAAAAGACGATCAATAAACTCATGAAAGATAAAGCGTCTTATGATTTTTCAAATTATGATTTAGGGGACGCTATAGCTAATAATCCTCTAAATCCAGGAAACAGTTTATAATATATTAACACTTAATAATTCATCATCTCAAAACTCTGAGAGAGCTTTAACAACAAAAGCATCCCAGAGCCGACATTTACTTCCCACGCCCACTGGTCTCAAACGCGTCACGCATTATTGCCCGACCTGTCGGATCGCCATAGTATGTTGACCGACCAACGCACCCCATGTGATATCCACCGGCACGCATTTTTACGCGCCGCGCCCCAGCCAAAAACATCCGCGCAGGTCCGATTATATCGCCCGATGCACCACGGAATACGCGTTCAATCACCCCCACCCGCCGTGGCGCAAACAAAACATTACCCCGCATTTGCAAGCGTCCGATATCATATTCTTCGCGATGCATATAAATCTGGCGTGCCTGAAATGGTGATAAATTTAATGTATAAATCAGTTTTTCTATATCCGTCTGTGTAATCATATTCCCATCCGTTTTTTCAGAATTATACGGATAGGAATACAAATTTTAATAGGTTTGATTTCTTAATTTTCATCAATAAAAAAATGCCCCGTTTGGGGCATTTATATTTTATCCTTTTTTGCGTACTTGGATATGTACTTCGCGCAATTGCTTTTCGGTAACATTTGTTGGTGCACCCATCATCAAATCTTGCCCGCGTTGATTTGTCGGGAATGCGACAACCGAACGCAAGTTTGGTTCTGACAACATGATTTGAACCAAGCGGTCGATACCGAATGCACATCCACCGTGCGGTGGTGCGCCATATTGGAATGCAGTGTACATACCGCCAAATTTTTCACGGACGGTTTCTTCTGGATAACCTGTGATTTCGAAACATTTAACCATGATTTCAGGATTAAAGTTACGCAGACCACCACTGCAAATTTCCGCGCCATTTAATACCATGTCGAACTGTGCCGCCTTGATATCCAATGGATTTTTTGTATTCAATTCTTCCAATGTTGCCATCGGGTAAGAGAATGGGTTATGCGTAAACGCAATGCCTGTTGGTGATTCTTCGTCTGCTTCAAAGAATGGGAATGATTCAATCCAGCACAGACGGAATTCTTTTTCATCAATCAAGCCCAAATCTTCGCCCAATTTTATGCGCAGTTTACCTGCTGCCTTGGCAGCGGCATCTGGCGCGTCACAAACAAAGAACAATGATGAATTGTCACCCGATATTTCATGCAGTTTTGCAATGCGGGCATCATCTAATTTCTTAGCAACCGGTCCCTTTGGCGTATCTGCAAATACAATGTATCCCAGTCCACCCAGTCCCAATTCTTTGACCGCATAATCGCCCAGTTTATCGAACCAAGAACGTGGCTTGTCCGCAGAATTTGGTGCCGGGATTGCACGTACAACTGCACCATTTTCGATTGCGTTCGCAAAGATTCCAAAATCAGATCCACGGAACACATCCGTTACATCATGGATAATAATTGGGTTACGTAAATCCGGTTTGTCTGAACCATATTTCAACATCGCTTCATCAAATGGAATGTGTGGAATATCCGGGCATATTTTTGCATCCTTTACAAATTCACGTATCATTGCCGGCAGCAACGTATTTCCAACCGCCTGGATATCTGGCAAATCAACAAAGGACATTTCCATATCCAACTGATAAAATTCCAGCAATCTGTCGGCACGCAAATCTTCATCGCGGAAGCATGGTGCAATCTGGAAATAACGGTCGAAACCAGAAATCTGTAACAACTGTTTAAACTGCTGTGGCGCCTGTGGCAACGCATAGAACATACCATGATGATTGCGGGATGGTACGATAAAGTCACGTGCCCCTTCTGGGCTGGATGCAGTCAGAATTGGTGTTTGGAATTCTGAAAATCCCATTTCCCACATTTTATCACGCATAAATTTAATAACGCGATTACGCATTAAAATATTGTTGTGCAGACTTTCGCGACGCAAATCGATATAGCGATATTTCAAACGTAAATCTTCGGCAACAGTGTCATCGTCACCAAACACCTGGAATGGCAATACATCACTGTTTGTTAATACTTCCCATTTGTCCGCCTTGATTTCAATTGCGCCTGTTGGAATTTTATCATTTACGGCTGCCGCATCACGTGCAACAACTGTACCTGTAATTTTAATAACAGATTCTGGGCGTACTTTTTCCAGCGCTTCATCACCACCGTCAAACACGCATTGTGTAATACCATAATTATCACGCAGGTCAATAAACAACAATGACCCATGGTCACGTTTACGATGTACCCATCCGGATAACACAACAGTTTCACCAACATTGCTTGCCGTCAATTCGCCACAAGTATGTGTTCTGTATTTTGATTTTAATGATAACATTTTGGACCCTTTGTTATTTCGTAATCGGGGGCGCTGGAATTTTTCTACCTGCGCGGTGCCACCCCGGCTTATAACTTTCGTTAACATGCGTCCGTTGCTCGGTGGGTGTCAGTCACGTCATCACAAAGCCACGCATTTGGACAAAATTATAACGAAAAAATTACTATACGCAACAAAAAAGCACCGATCAGTGCTTTGTATTCCTACTCGTGATACACACAATCTGAACTCTGTACTCTGAACTCTGAAAACAAAAAATCGCCACAATGTGGCGATTTTGTATACCTGGTGCCCTAAGCAAGAATCGGACTTGCGACTCGTCCTTACCAAGGACGTGTTTTACCACTAGACTATTAGGGC
>CAMWQN010000003.1 GCA_947176385.1 uncultured Rickettsiales bacterium | reverse complement strand
CGGACTTGCGACTCGTCCTTACCAAGGACGTGTTTTACCACTAGACTATTAGGGCAAGTACTGGCAATAATAATGTGCCCTATCCCAAAATGCAAGGATAAAATGCACCCTGCCCGCTTAAAAACTGTACGTCAGACCCAGTCCATAAAACGCATACGAATGATTGGCGGGCGCCGTGTTACCGTTCGAAAAATGCTGGACATAAAATTCTGCCCCGAATGAATCTGTAAAGCGATAACCTGTCATCAATTTGAATTCAAACAGCCACTTTGACCCCAATCGTGCATTTTGTTGTGCCTGCAATCCACCACCAGCACCGGCACCAAAATACCAACCGCCAAAGTTCAACAAAGAAACATCTTCGGTTAAAAATATGATTGGAATTGTAAATTTATCCCAGTGCCACCCATACTTTGTACCACTGCCGATTGTCTGCGCCAGGTTAATAGACTGACGCGCAGGAATACCGAAAAACGTAGTCGGCTGCGAATACTGTAAATGCATAATATGAAATGGCACCAGTCTGAATGGCGGTGGTACGATAATACCGCTGTCAACACCCTGACCGAAATAGAACGCAACCTGGTTTTGGTTATCCCCCATAAATGGATTTGCGCCCTTTTTTGCGTGCGCCACCGACATTAACACCAACAAAGAAACAAAAGAAACTACGAATTTTTTCATACGTGCAATAGTACATTATTTCAGCAAATATCGCAACCATAAATTATTAAAAACCATAATGATTTTATATCAGAATAATTTCCCAATTCTCTTCAAAAAACATCATGACAAATGTTACTTGCATTTGAAAAAATGTCTGTTATAATCGGGGACATTGGCGAAGTAGCTCAGCTGGTTAGAGCAGCGGAATCATAATCCGCGTGTCGGGGGTTCAAGTCCCTCCTTCGCTACCAAAAATTCAAATCGCCCTTGTGGCGATTTTAATTTTTGCATAATGAATTGGACTTGAAGCCCCGATGAAGGGGGTTCAAACAAGCAAATAGGTGTACGTGTACACCGATTGCGCGAACGCGCAAATTTGCGCAGTTCCGGCGTGGGGCGATGTGCAAATATCGCCCCCGGCGAATTCCCTCCTTCGCTACCAAGATTTCCCGGATTCCCGGGACTTTTTATTTTTACTAATTTTTACAAAAATCTGGATTTTTATAAATTATCTACACAGCGGTTACACGGTTGTCTACACGGGATATGACTAATAAAATAAAACGGGCTATAAGCCCGTTTTGTTTACATATTGTCTAATTCTTTTTTTAATTCTTTCTCTAAAAATATGAGCCCTTGACGGATAATACGAAAATAACTATTGAGCTTTGTAAATCCTATTTGACTTTGTCCTGCATCTGCATTATTATGAGCGCTGATATTTCTATATTTTTGTAAATCGTTAATGGCACATTTAAAACGTATAAAATCTTCCCCATATTTACTGGTAAACTCGATTCCTAAAAGATGGGTTTTATGAGCTCCTAGACATAATGATATTACTTCTTTTATTGTATTGTAGTTAAAGGAATATGTCTTTTCTATTTGCTTCTTAAGTATATCCGGTTGCCCCAAACAAATATTCATAGAATAAATATCATCCAATGAAGATTCTATCCAGCCACAAAGCTCCAGTAATGCCATATTCATCAAAAATTGCTTCTTGATTGGGTCTGTTTCTGCATCAAATAGAGTGTTACAAAAGTCAATATTACTTTTAACCGTTCGGCTATTTAACATTGAAATATCTCTTTTGCCTTATTTAATCTGCGAGTAGCACTTTCTTTTTGCCATAAGCCTTCAGACAGACTTTCCGAGTTAAATTCGGGGGCGCATATTAACTCATTGTACATATCTATTATTTCTTCCTTAGACTTGGTTTCGAGTCTGTCAATATTTTTAGCGATTCCATACAAAATCGCATCCATCATAACTCTAGAATTTTTTCCATATTTTATGTTTTTTGCTATAGCAAGCACACGATGAAACAGCTGACTTTTTGTAGAAATTGCGTCTTCTGTCAAATTTCTATTCTCTATCATATAAGTATTCAAAAAAGTGGTCAATCTTCCGGTGTATTCACTTAATGAGTCCACAAAAGCAAAAAACATCAATATTCTTTCTTGACCTTTTAATCGATTACTACCGGCAACCCCCTTCATGATTTTTAACCAATTTTCATTGCTATCCAGAGTTTTGATAAGACTATTAAATGGTCCGAAAAATACACAATTTCTAATTTCTTGATTATTTAAAGTTAGACCGCCTGTATTTAGTCTGTGAAATATTTTATAGATATACTCCAAGTGCTCAGAACGAGAATAATCACAATATACAGATGTAACCGGCAACATAGTATTCCTTATACGAGAATATAATTCTGGTTCAGACTTTCTTATTTCTGATACTTTTTTTCCACTTAGTTTAGGATCAACATCACTCAAATGAGACAATCGCCAATCAGCATCCGAATTTTCGTTTAAAAAGGAAACAATCGCTGATATGCGCTGTTGTCCATCTATCACTTCGTATTTTTCGTTAGATACGCTTATACATAAGCTAGGGATAGGTAAACGCTTTGCCAAAGAGTCAATAAATCTGGTTTTATCCGCATTATTCCATACAACATTTCTCTGATACTCTGGTTGGGTATTCAGGCTATTTTCGTGAACCATTCGATATAATTCAGCACAAGACCGAATTTCATTCGTAGTAAAAATATCGCTAGGCGGAAGGATAGGCTCATCTTCAGCTCCTTCTATCGTATTTTCATATAATTCTAATTCTTTCGTCATAACAAAAAGTCCTTTTGTGTTATTATCTCGGTACTGGTAACCCAAACTTTTGTAATGGAATATATTCAAAATAGTACGAACACCCCACCGAAACGATGTAATCCAATACATCTTGATAGCACGGTTGTTTGAACCAGTCGCTGAGCAGGTAGATATATTCCACCTCCATATTCAACTGGGCCAACAGTTTCTTATATTGCTTTTTCTTAAAATCACAGGTTTGCAGTTTTTCGTCCACAGAGCCGGAAACCTGTTGAAACTTACATTCAATTATAAAGAACGTATTGTTGATGACAACATATATAGAATCATCCGGAAACAGACGTTTGGATAAAATGGAACGCCAATCAATCTCGCGATATTCTAAAAATTTATATAAGGCTGTTTTCTTGAAAATGGATGCGACATCCTCGCCATTATACAAAACGGTGACCCAACCTTGTTTGTTATCCACACAACTATATCCAGGCTGAGAACACAAAAAAGTGCGCAAATCAGTCTTACCTTCAAAAACCAGTCCTGTTTTCGTGTTCGCGCCACCAATCCCATTTGCCTTCATTTTTTATCCTTCTTTTCAGATGCATCATATAATCTTTTTTCGGCCAATTCAACAAATTGTGATTCCATGTCTATGCCGACAAACCGCCGTCCGTGTTTCAGTGCTGCGACACCGGTTGTGCCACTGCCCATAAATGGGTCTAAAATCAAATCGCCGGGATTCGTAGATGCCAGAACAATACGTTCCAATAATTCAACCGGTTTCTGGGTTGGGTGCTTGCCATATACCTTTTCAGACTTGGTCGGTGTTCCGATTGCCCAAACGCTACGCATTTGGCAATCAGGCTTTTTTATAAAATCCTTTGGGAAAGAACCGTTTTTCATCGCTTCATAATTGAACGTGTGTTTTGCATTTTTTGACTTTCGCGCCCACAACAACGTTTCATGACTGGCTGTAAAATAGCGGCACGACATATTCGGGCTGGCATTCGGCTTAAACCATGCAATGTCGTTCAGTATATGAAAGCCCAGCAACTGCATCGCAAAGCCACACGAATATATACTGTGATATGTACCACTGACCCATAATGTTCCATTCGGTTTCAGTACGCGATGACACGCACAAAGCCATTTCTTATGAAACTCAAAATCCTCACTTAGACCATGCGATTTATCCCAGTCGCCTTTGTTCACAGAAACCACGCACCCATTTTGACACGTAATACCGCCGTTGGACAGCATGTACGGTGGGTCTGCAAAAATCATATCAAATGTATTTTCTGGGATTTCTGCCAATTTTTCCAAGCAATTGGCACAATAAAGACGGTATTGCTTTTTAGTCATAATTCGTAATCAACAACTCGTGAATTTCGCCACGTCCGTCCGCTTTAGCATTTATCATGCGCTTGGCCGGAATTCGATTTATATTATAATCACGGTACAAATCGTCAAAGAACGGATCGTCAGCATAATTCGTTGGGTCTGAATTGCTGAGCATCTGCAATGCGCCGGCATGATGACATTTATCAAATATTGTTTTCAGACGTATTTGCTCATCATCATCAAAATCGCCAACTGCATATGAATTGAATGATGATGTTTCACGAATTGGGCGATACGGTGGGTCATAATATATAAATGTGTCTGGTGTCACAAAGTCCGCCGCACGCGCAAAATCACATTGCGTAATGGTCGCTATTTGCAGTGCCTCGGACACATTGCGCAGGTTGTCTTCATCCAAAATACGCGGATTTGTATATTTGCCCATTGGCACATTAAACTGATTCTTGCTGTTTACACGGAACAATCCATTAAAACAAGTCCGGTTCAAGAATATGGTCAACGCCGCCCGGCGAACAAATGACGTCCGATAAGTGTTAGCATCAACGTTCTTGTCCAGCGAATTATATTCATCACGTCTGGCGTAATAATAGGCCTTGGCATCCGCGGTCAAACGGTATTCGGTCTGAATCTTGTTTAGTTCCAGTATCAGACTTTCAACATCGTGTTTGATGACATTATACAGAATGACCAGTTCTGGGTTTACATCAAACAGAAAGGCTTCTTTGATTGGATAGTTGTTATATATATCAAAGAATACGGCACCACCACCAACAAATGGTTCTATGTAGCGTTTTATGCCGCCCATCTTCAGTTTTAATGGCAGTTTTTGTTCGATTTGATCCAGCAATTGCCCCTTGCCGCCGGCCCATTTTAATACAGGCTTGCAATCTGAATATTCCGGCAATCGCGCTGGTATAGCAATCAATCAAAATCCTTTCCTTGCCATGATGTTAGACGAATTGTTTGATTTAATCCAGCAGAATATCTTTGTGGGGCTATTTATTATGGGCTGGACACAGCTCAAAATGGAATATGTCAGAGCCAGAGGTGCGGATAAAACTACAGGGCGATATAAACGATATAAGTGAAATTGTATGTGTGGGTCTACACAGCGGCTACACGGGCTTTGTAATTTTATCGACAAATATTCATCAATCGCCCAGAAATCTGCGGTTTTATGTTTTTAGTTCAGAAATATCATAATCCGCGTGTCGGGGGTTCAAACAAGCAAATAGACATGTGGAAACATGCCGGTTGCGTGAACGCGCAAATTTGCGCAGTTCCAGCGTGGGGCGATATGCATATATCACCCCCGATGAATTCCCTCAAAATTCAAATGCCCCAATCTGGGGCATTTTTTTATTTCTTGATAAACAAGCATCGTATGGCGTTTAATATGGTCAATATCATAACACCAACATCTGCGAAAATCGCCATGTACATATTGGCAATGCCAAACGCACCAAGCAACAAACACGCTGCCTTAACCCCCAGTGCTAGGATAATATTTTGATAAACAATGCGCAGGCACTTTTTTGAAATCTGCATTGCAGTTGCAATTTTTAATGGGTCATCGTCCATGATAACAATATCAGCCGCTTCTATCGCCGCATCAGATCCGCATGCACCCATGGCAATGCCAATATCAGCACGCGACAATACCGGGGCATCATTTATGCCGTCGCCCACAAATGCCAATTTGCCGGTGCGCCCTTTATCCGACAGCAAATTTTCTACTATCGCCACTTTATCAGCCGGCAACAGGTTACTGTACACTTGGTCTATTTTTAACTCTTCCGCCACTACATTGGCAACCGCGGTTGCGTCCCCGGTCAACATAACCGTTTGCTGTATTCCATTGGCACGCAATGCGGCAATCGCAGTGCAGGACATTGGTTTAATCACGTCGGATATAACGATATGCCCCTCATACTTACCGTCAATCGCCATGTGGATAATAGTACCAGTTTGATGACAGTCTATGTGCCGAATTTTTAACTTTTTCATTAGTTTATCATTGCCAGCGACAACCGTCATACCATCAACCGTGGCGATGATACCATGACCGCTGATTTCCTGTATATCCGTAATGCGACCGCGGTCTATTGTTTTACCATAGGCGTGTTGCAGGCTTTTTGCCACCGGATGTGATGATGCGCTTTCGGTCAGGGCGGCATATTCAATCAGTTTTTGCTCTGCGCGCACATTATGATGCACGGCATTTACAACAAATACGCCCTGGGTTAATGTGCCGGTTTTATCAAATACAACTGTCTTGACATGTGATAAAATTTCAAGGTAATTGGATCCCTTAATCAAAATTCCCTGGCGTGATGCGCCACCGATACCCGCAAAGAAGCTAAGCGGTATGCTGATAACCAATGCGCATGGGCAACTGATAACTAAAAATGTCAACGCCCGATAAATCCATACACCCCAATCTGGCGACAGCCCAAGCGCAAACATACGATACACAGGCGGAAAAACTGCCAACGACAAAGCGGCATAGCAAACAGCCGGTGTATAAATCCGTGCAAATTTAGAGATAAAGTTTTCAGATTTTGATTTGTTGGAACTCGCATTTTCAACCAAATCCAAAATCTTGGACACAGTGGATTCGCCAAAATCTTTTGTCGTTTTGACTTTTATCATGCCGGTCATATTGATGCAACCACTGATCACCACATCACCAGGCACAATCGTGCGTGGCATACTTTCGCCGGTAAGGGAACTGGTGTTCAAACTGCTGTGACCAGTCAGCACAACGCCGTCAATCGGCACTTTCTCGCCAGGATTCACCACGATTGTATCGCCAATTTTGATCGATGCCGGATCCGTGCGCACCAATTTGTCCTTGCACTCAATATTGGCATAATCTGGGCGTATATCCATCAATTCACTGATATTGCGGCGGCTTTTCCCAACAGCATAGGATTGAAACCACTCGCCAATTTGATAAAACAACATAACGGCTATCGCCTCTATATAATCGCCGTTTTCATATACAGCCAAGACCATTGCACCAATGGTCGCCACAGCCATTAAAAAATTCTCATCAAAAATCTGGCGATTCAAAATACCTTTGCATGCTTTGCGTAAAATATCATATCCGATAATCAAATATGCGATAAAATATAAGCCAAACCGAACCAAGTATGGCAATGACGGCACAAATTGCAAGCCCAGCAACATAGCACTGGATATCAGTATGCGCGTCATCATTGTTTTTTGGCGGCGCGACGCGTCACGCACACCAAAACGAACAAACATAGCCATCAATACAACAAATGCCAGAACAGAATTTATTATAATTTCCTGCATGATTTCCACCGATACTTATAAAACGATTTCGCACTCCGGTTCTACTTTTTTACAGGCACGAACAACCGCCGCCATAACAGTCTCTTCATCTTGATCTGCGGCAAATTCAATCGTCATTTTTTGTGCCATAAAATTCACAGATGCGTTTTGTACACCCGGAACCCGTTTAGCAGCATCTTCCATTAAATTGGCGCAGTTAGCGCAATCTACTTCTATTTTATATATTTTCTTCATTTTAATACCCCTTTAACGATTAAGTATTTGTTTAATTGTTTTGATTGTGATATAATTGTTTTAGGAATGCAAGCAAAAATTTCAAACCAACAGGATTTGATATGAAAAAGTTTGATTTGCCACATAATCACGGCAAAAATAAAAATACCGAAAATGTGCATACACAGTTATGCGCCGTGGCGGATTTTAAGGTTGTATCCGATATGTTTTGGAATCTGGGGGATATGACACGCCTGCGTATATTTTGGTTATTATGTCATCGCGAGGAGTGTGTTATAAACATTGCAGCAATCATGAATATGTCCAGTCCAGCGATTGCCCACCATTTGCGTTTCTTAAAACGTAGTAACTTAATCATTTCGCGCCGTGACGGCAAAGAAACATATTACCAAGCAGCAAAAACATCACAAGTCAAATTGTTACACAAAACCATTGAACGCGTTATGGCAATTTCTTGCATTAAATAGCCGGCACAAAATTAAATATTTCAGACCCATAACTTCAAGTCTGTTGTTTTCAACAATTTAAATCGCCATAATGGCGATTTTTTTGTCAAAACATAAACTATCTCGTTGATTTTAAAGCGATTTTATGATAAAATTCAAATTAAGAAAGGACATAGATATGTTCGTTATGTCCTGTGAATTTTGTCCCCTGCATCTGCGGGGGCTTTTTTATTTCAAAAGGGAATCACATGAAAACAATTACTTTTATAGCCGATGGGCAGACCAAGATTTTCCATTTTACATTTCCGTTCTTTTTAAAAAGCGATGTAATTATCGAAGTCGATGGTCAACCGGCAACAAATTATAATCTGCTGTGCATAAAAAATGGATTAAATGCAGACGTACCATTCAGTGGTGGTGCAGTTCAGTTCACCAAGCCACCCAAACAACCCAGCGTCATTACCATCCAGCGCAAATTGCCAATAAAACGTCTGGTTGATTATCAAATAACTGCGCCATACAGTCCCATTACGCATAACCAGGACATGAATTACATAATTGAAATTCTGAAAGATATGCAAGATGCAGTAGAATCCGCCCTGCCAATGTCGCCTGATGCAGCAAATAAAGATGCCATTGATAATATATCCGAACAAATTACACAAATCATGGCAACAATTGAAGAGTTGAGAATTGCTATAGAGCAACCAGATGCATCTGTGGATTTATCGCAAATTTACAGCAGACTGTCAGATTTAGAAACCACGGTTACCGCGCTAAGCGTAAGCATCTCTCAATTGGCTGACCAAGTTCAAAACATAAACATTCCCACCCTGCCAGATAATATGGATTATGTAATTGAATCGCAAATGCCAACAGCAGAAAACAATTATACCTGGTACCGTAAATATGCCAGCGGCTGGGTTGAACAAGGCGGAACAGTGTCAACTGCCAATGATACGTATGTTACAATTACACTGCCCATAAAAATGCAAGATGCAAACTATCAAGTTCAAAAAACGGGTATAGGCGAATCTATAGGTATTGATGCATCATACCGTTCATTTTGCGTCACAAACAGAACGATAAGCACATTTAAAACATTTGCACAATCAATGTCAACAGGTGGTTTTATGTGGTATGTATATGGGGTTGCCAAACAATAAATATATATAAATGCAGAACCGGTAATGCAAATTACCGGTTTTCAAATTCCATTTCTTTTTTCATATCTTCAAACATTTCCTTAAGGAAATATTTTGGCTTGTATCCTAATTCTTTAACAGCATTATCAATGCAGTAATGATGATTGTTCAATTTTACTTTTTTATCAGGTCTATAAATTATTTTTGATGGTTTATCACTAGGATTAAAGATTTTTGCAATTGTTAACATTTGTTCTTTGAGAGAAGATGATTCACCATTTGCTGCATTATATACACTGTGTTCAATTTGCTTTTCTATGGCGGTTCTTATCATCCATGTCAAATCTTTTACATACATCAAATCTTTTCTAGTGCCGGCATCTCCCCAGATTTCAATATCTTCTGAATTTAATGCCTTTTTGATGATTTTTCTCCAGCCGATTTCTTGTTTTACTGAATCAACATAAAAAAAATCATTTTGATGCCAAGAATATATATTTGGACACCGGAATATAGCATATTTTAATCCACATAACGCGTTATAATGCTTAATTATATCCATTGCTGCTCTTTTGGATATGCTGTATATTGTATGATCGTTACCATATGTAAAATTAACTGGAGCATAGGGATCTATCGGATCTGATTGCCCCCAATGTCCTGATAAATCACTATGTGTCTGGGTAAATATTATTTGTTTTACATTATTTGTTCTGCAAAATTCTAACACATTCAATGTTCCTATAGAATTGACAAGGAAATATTGTTCTGGTGAATACTTGGCCATAGTTGCCGGCATAATCCCTGCCAAATGTACCACAGAATCAAATGTTTTATTTTCTACATTCTTAAAAGTTTCTGGCTGTGTTATATCGATTAATGCATAAGAAACATTTTTATCTATTATTTTATCGGTTGGTATTTTCCTGCCTGTTAATACAACATTATGACCTGCATTTAATAATTCCTTGGCTAAATATTGTCCCAACATTCCAAAAGCGCCAATAATTAAAATATTCATAATAGTTACCTTTTTGTTATCTTAATTTGTATTGATTTAGCATATCTTTAATATGTGCAATATCATTGAACATTAATATGTCTATCATAGATAACCCTGGCATAAACTCATTTTTAAATTGCTTATATGGGGTAAATTGGGTTTGTAAAAATGATAACACCAGATCATTTTTCTTAAAATCTTCAAAACTGTACAATTCTTGACCGCCTATGGCATTGATGTAGTGTGTACCACCCAACAATTTGCATATATGAATAACCTTGTCTTGTGCCTTTAAAGCGTTATCTTTTTGTAGTGTTGATGACACAATCAATTCTGTTTTTATATCTAGGTATTTACATACTAGCTTGAATTGTTTAATCAATGCGTTTGTTATCAAACATGTATCTTCCATGACAACGTCACAAACTATTGGGAAAACGTCATTGAAATAAGGAGCCTTTTTATATGCCTGTTCAACTGTTTTCAGCAACTTTTCTTTATCCTTATCACGTGATGTGATTTTCACCTGGTTTATTGGTAAAAACGGCGATGCCCCATCCAACGGGATTGTCAGCATATGTTTCTGACCGTTTAACAAAATGTTATTGCGATTTATCCAGCCGTTTTTGATATAATTAACGTCATCATATATTACATATTTATCCACGGCATTAAGTGTTTGCCAATAACCTAAATATGGGAAAAAGTAAGGTTGCATTATTCCAATTTTCATAACAATGCTACTCCTGCTATTATTAGTGTTGCAATTATTATAATGCTGACCGCCAATACACGGTTAAAGCGTTTTTGCCATTTTTTTGTTTCTGTGTTATCATTGATTGGATATACATTTTTTGCATCGGGATATATTGACAAGATTTGATTGACTTTATCAAATTCACCATTTACAGCATATGCTGTTATGATTTCACGGACACGTCGGCACGCATATTGATGATACTGATCATTATTCGGCGCAATTTGTTTTTCGACCGCATTAAAAAAGTTTACTTGATGTAATCCCCACCGTCGCGACAGTGCATCTGCCCCTGATGTTTCTGAAAAAGAAATACCCGTAGGTTGCCGTCTGTACCGTGCCATAACTTGCGGCATAAATTTAATTCTGCCACGTTTAGCATGCAAAAGATGCAGAAACCAATCCCCAGGATAAATATTTTTCGACCATTGATTTGTTGGATCTGACCAACGATACATAACACTGCAATTTGTAATTCCACCTTTAAACATCAATTCCTGTAATGTTAATTCTTTGTTACGTCTGGGATATACTGTTTCTGGTTGGCTGTTATCATCCCAAAACACAACAACAGGATGGAAACATATGCTATAATCCGGATGCTTGTCCAGGAAATCAACCTGTTTTTGTAATTTGTACGGATCCGTCCAATAATCATCACCATCACAAACTGCAACGTATTGTCCGCAAATATTGGGCCAAATGTAATTTTGACTGATAGATATTCCTCGAGACCATTGATTTTCAGTTTGCAATATTGGTTTGATAATATCCGGATATTTTTCTGCGTATTCGCGAATAATATCAGTTGCCCCATCAGTTGATGCATCATCGTGAATGATGACCTCAAAAGGAAATTTTGTTTTTTGCATAACAAAACCATCCAGTGCCTGGCGAATAAAGTTTTTATGATTATATGTCATACAAATAACAGAAACTTTTGGTTTATTATTTTTCATCTTCCGCATACCTGTTTTATTGTTTTGCAAATTATTTGAATAATGTTGTCAGATAACCCAACATACAGTGGCAAGCACGCAATACGCGACGATATATCTTCGGATATTGGACATGGTACATCATCAACGTATGGTAATTTGTTTAAGCTGGGGTAAAAATAACGACGTGGGAAAATATCCTGTGCATTTAATGCAGCAAACACTTTTAATAATTCATCCTCACTTTTGAACACCACCGGGTAATAGGCATAGTTATATTCCAATTCTACCTGTTCCTGTGGACGCCCGACACAACCGACCAACAATTTATCATACGTATCCGATACACGCTTGCGGTCGGCAATTATGTCTTTGATATATGGAAAATTAGCCAGTCCCATTGCAGCATGAAATTCAGACTGTTTCGCATTTATACCCAACATATAATGCTCATCGCCATTATGACCAAACCGTTTTTGTAATTCCAGTTTGTCAGACACGGCTTTATCGCGGACTATACATGCGCCACCTTCTATGGTATGAAACAATTTGGTTGCATGGAACGAGCATGTGGATATATCGCCATATGATAACAATGATTTTCCTTTATAGCGTGCACCAAAAGCATGTGCGCCGTCATAAATAACCTTTAACCCGTATTTATCGGCAATTTTTTGGATCTTATCCACATCACATGCATACCCAAATACATGCACAGCCATAATAGCACGTGTCTTATCCGTTATTGCGGATTCAATTTTATCCACATCAATGGTAAAATTATTAGGTTCAATATCAACAAACACAGGTTTACACTGTTGCCATAATACCGATGATGTTGTAGCAACATACGAAAATGGTGTTGTTATAATTTCGCCATCATTTATATCCAACGCCGATAAAGCCAATTGTAATGCAACCGTTCCATTAGACAAATAATGAAAATTCTGAACATCCAGAAAACACGATAATTTCTGTTGCAGTTCTTGAACATTTGGACCCTGATTTGTCAAAATAGCGCGTTCAAATATACCGACCACATATTTATTATATTCGTCTAGTGGTGGCATAAAAGATTTTGTGACGTATACAGCCATGATATTTCATCCTTATTTTACTGTATTTACTAATTTGACAATCTGGCTTGCGATTGATTTTGGTTCAAAACGTTTCAATGAATTAGTCATATTTGAAATCAAAGTCCGGGTATCAATCTGTTTGTGCCAGACATCTGACATTACTTGTGCCAACGCATCAACATTTCCCGGTTCAAATAATAATCCGCCATGCCCATTCAGTAATATTTCGCGTGGACCTGATTTACAATCAGACGATATATTTAATGTACCGACGGTGGCTGCCTCGATTAATACTGTGGGCAAGCCTTCGTTATAACTTGATAAGATATGCGCCATAGCGCCCGACATATATCCAAACGGATTTGGTTGCGCACCGGTAAAGATTATATTGTTTTTGGCATCTGTCCCAGCGGCAAGTGTCTTGAATTCTTTTTCCTTGGGACCACCGCCGACGATATACAGTTTGACATCAGGCTGCCCAGCACCCATCCAAAAGATATTAAATGCATTTATCAATGTTGGAATATCTTTGTCATAATCCAAACGCGATACGCATGTAAAATATTTACCGTCCGGTATAGTTGCTTTATCTAATTTTGCCAAAATTTCATCTGTGTTTATTGGGTTATAGATATGAACTAATTTATGTTCCAAATCCGGATATTGCTTGGTTAAATCCTGGCGGATTGAATCACTCAGCACGACAAGTTTATCGTAATGCTTTGTCATTGGATAAAATTTATGGTCATTAAAGTAATTGATAGAGCAATGCACCCAGGTAAATTTCGGCTTTTTAATATGGCGTAGTTCCTTGATAAAACCAAAACTGGCATAGTCTATGATAATATCCTGCTTTTTAATGAATGCACTGTGCGCCAATTGAAACCGTTTTATATTTTTATAAAAACTGAATACCAGTTTCCGCAGTTGTTTTAACGGAAAGAAATCACATTTATCTTTCAGTGCTTCAAATTTCTGACACAATGGAAAAACAACATACGTTTTAATTTGCGGATGTGCATTAAACCATTCTATAAAGACAGGTTCTGTCAGTGGACTGGAAAACATAACGGATATTTCCAAATCTTTATGTTTCAGCAATTCTGCCAATGTTCGTATAAACACAAATTCCACACCACCAATAACCATATTGGGAATACAAAATGCAACTGCTGTTTTATTATGTTTCATATTGGTTGCCATATTTTCTTTTAATATCATCTTGGTTGGGGGCGTTCAAACAACCAGGACCAAGCATCCTAATTCCGACAGTCTTGCGATATGTCGCACCCCCATGAATTGATAAAAAGACCAGCCCCCTTAAAAACTAAGGAACGTATGAAAAATAGACTGTGATGGGCTTGCTTTTCCCGGATTTATACGATACCATTCCTAATGGTAAAGATAAAAATCAAAGGTTCGTTTGAATATTAGATTTTTGCAAAGAAATAAACCTGTAAAGCGTTGGTTCACTTACTTTTAACCGTTTTGCTATGGCTGTTTTTGGGACCTTTTTCAGCAATAAATCATTTATTATTTCGGTTTTGTCATCCAGTTTGCGTTTTTTGTTCCGGCTGCCGTATTCGCGCCCCAGTTTTTTGCCTTGTTTTTTTAACCGAAACAGAGCCTCTTTTGTCCGCTGGCTAATCAACTCTCTTTCCAGTTCAGCCGACAGACCAAACGCAAATGCCATAACCTTGGATTGAATATTATCCCCCAGTTCATAACCATCTTTGACTGTATAAACCTTGGCGCCAGATTTCATACAATGTTCCAGAATACGCATAATCATAAACATTTTGCGCCCCAGCCTGGACAGTTCCGAACAAATCAATATATCACCAGATTTCAGTTTTGCCAGACATCCACCCAGCGCGCGTTCATTCGGTTCTTTGGTTCCGGACACACCCGCGTCTTCTATGTATTTATCTATTTTCAGCCCCAATGATGTGGCTTTTGATTCGATTCCTATCTTTTGATTTTCGCAATCTTGACTATCTGTGCTGACACGAATATAACCATATATCATATTATACTCCTTGATTTGGTTATCACATCGTTGCACAAACATCGGCTGTCAAAGCCTGATTCACAGCAAAAAAATAAATAAAAACCTAAAACGCTGCACCAACACGGTCATAACGTTTATGGATGCAACCGATTGTTGTTTTATGAACACCGGCGGTTATATCATAATACACAAATCGCCCTGCCCTGCGGGACGAAACAAAATCATCGTCTGATAATTTTTTCAGATATTGCGATGCTTTTATTTGCGACATGTTTGTAGCATGCGCAATATCACAAACACATGTTTCACCGTTATATATCAAGTATTCCAATATCCGCATTTTATCCACATTTGCAAATAACTTTATACGGTTTGCCGCCATGGTTGTATAATCGGCTGGTAATATTTCACGAAACCCATCGCGCAAAAATTTTAACTGGTCGGTCATATGCCCGAATAATTTCCGCAGGCATACAAAGATACTTGCCGGATATTCTTCACATATTTCATAGTAAATAAATACGCCACGACGTGTTGTGCGGACTAAATTCGCATCACGCATTTTGCGCAGTGATTGGGAAACAAAGACCTGTTCTGCGCCAACACCACGCGCAATCGCAGATACTGATGACATGCCATACACATCCAAGTATTCCAATATTCGCAGTCGCAACGGGTGCGCAACATATGACAATCCATTTGCCGCACGCATCATAACGTCCAGCGGCAGTGGCGCAGAAATATGAACATCAAATGAATTCTTGCGTGACATGCTTGCATCCCTTTGATAATATCTATACCAATAATTGCGATATGTATCAAATAAATATTTTGACTTTTTGATATATATCGATTATTATATATATCGATTTATATATATAATAAAAGGAAAGGAAATATGAAAAAATTATTAACATCAATTTTGTGCATACTGCCAATGTCTGCATTTGCAAATCCGGCATGCCCCGTATGCACAATTGCGATTGGCGCGGCATTACCGATTGCGCATCGCCTGGGTGTGCCTGACATGGTTGCCGGCATTTGGGTTGGTGCATTTCTGGCGATATTGGGTTATTGGATTATAAAGTTTTTTGATAAACGTGGCTGGCGTTTTCCTGGTCGCAATGCATTAATACTTGCCCTGTCGGTTGCATCGATTGGATTTATATATATGGGCACAACGCCATATAATCCATGCAGTTATTTTGGATTCCTGCGCATTGACCCGGTATTATTCGGCACAATTATTGGTGCGATATTGTTTATCGTAACAGAAAAAGCATACGATTTTATGAAGGCACGCAACAACGGTCATGCACATTTCCCGTTTGAAAAAGTCGTTTTGCCAATTGTCGTCTTGTCAATTGCAAGTCTGATTGCCACAACATGCTGATAAAAAATAACAGAAAGGAAAGAACACCATGCAGAAAATCAAGAACGTAAAAGAATATGTTGAAAAACTGGATGCCGCGAAAAAGGTGAATCCAAAAGACCTGTCATCCGACCAAGATTTAACAATCGGCATTATGAACCTGATATCAATCGAAGAACACTTGATGTTTTCGGGTGCCAAAACCGGCAAGACAGAATTTTACGATATGATAAACGAAGTACGCGAAATGCGTAAACGTATGATGCAGAAAATAATTCCATCATACGAAGGCGAAGTATGGTGCATATCGAAGCACTTGCTGGCATCCGCAATGCGATTGTTCGAGGTTGGAACCAAAGCCCTGGCTGCCGGCGACAAGGATACAGCATACAGCCTGTTTGATGATTCATACGGTCTGTATTGCATGTTCTGGGGATTGAATATGGGGGTTATGTCGGGCGATGATGTCAAAGATGTAAAATGGGTAAAAACATCCCAGAAAACCAAAGCCGCAAAACAAGATACAGACGTTGTCACCGCACCTGCAGACGGCAAAATGGGCAAGTTAAAAAACTGGGTTCGCAATGCTGTAAACTGCTGCATTGAATAAATAAAACAATGATAAAAAATAAAACCACTGTAAATAAATACAGAGGTTGGAGGTTCAAAGCTATTATGTAGCAAATAGTGTTGTTTATTTATGTATATCACAACCCTCCAACCAAGTTGGAAGTCGCTACATTTACAGGCTTTGAAACCCCACGCTGACAATTCATCAGCGCATACACATTATATCGGATTAAATTGCTGTTTGCAAATATTTACTACCATTCAATCGGTGTTTTGCCATGTGCCACCAAATATTCATTTGCACGTGAAAAATGATGGTTACCAAAGAATCCACGCGATGCCGACAGTGGCGATGGATGAACACTTTTCAATATCAGATTTTTTGTCGGGTCAACAAATTCTGCCTTGCGCTGTGCATATGACCCCCACAATAAATACACAATGTTTTCACGCGTCGATAATGTCCGAATAACCGCATCGGTAAATTGTTCCCAACCCTTACCCGTATGTGATGCAGCCGCATGCGCACGAACTGTCAATGTCGCATTTAATAACAATACGCCCTGCTGTGCCCATGATGTCAAATCACCACGTGTCACACTGTCACGCCCCAGGTCATTTTTTATTTCTTTGTAAATGTTTATCAGACTTGGTGGCACCGCCGTCGGTGGCAAAACAGAAAAACACAACCCATGTGCCTGACCCGGTTCGTGATATGGGTCCTGCCCGATAATAACAACCTTTACATTATCCAATGGACACAAATTAAACGCATTAAAAATATTTGCGGGGGCTGGATAGACTGGTTTTCCAGATAAATATTCTGCGCGCACAAAATCAGTTAATTTAACAAAGTAATCTTTATCAAATTCTGTACTCAGCGCATCTTTCCATGATTGTTCAATTTTTACGTTCATAACAAATCCTTTTTCAAAATTGATTTATATGTGACGAATGCGCCGCAATAATCAAAGGGAGTGTACGTGTGGTTACATGACCGGCGATTATT
The DNA here is from genome assembly GCA_947176385.1 of uncultured Rickettsiales bacterium. GTDB lineage: Bacteria > Pseudomonadota > Alphaproteobacteria > Rs-D84 > Rs-D84 > Enterousia. Next base: position 50,492 of record CAMWQN010000003.1, on the reverse strand, counting down.
GCAAGCAGACGTCCATAGAAATCAATTTTACCTGGCATGCTTTCCACAACACAACATCAATATAACCACGCGGCAAACGAGTCACCGCACACAAGTGTGCAAACATATCATCACATGCAGATTTAATTTCCGGGTCTAATTTTCCATTGTCAATCTTTTCAACCAATGCCGGATTTTTTGCATACACCGCACCCAAACGCTGAATCCAGATATCGTATTTCACAACATCTTCGCCCAGGTTTCGCGCCAAATGATTTGCAGTAATCTTTCCAATATGCGGCAATTTCGATAAATATGCCAACCGCGCATCGGTATCATTCAACTTATAATATGCACTGCACAATTCATCGCGCGTGTTCCAAATTTTGCAAATTGCGTTGATTTTATTTTTATTATTAAACAATGCAATCAATGTATCAAAATCCGCACCATGCGAATGAATAGTGTCCATAATTTTTGCATGGATTTTTTTCGCTGTCTTTTGCGAAAATCCACCCGCCAAAATTACATATGCACAATGTTCGGCAAATGCGTCTGGCGAACATATTTTACGCACCGACAGGTTTTCCTTTATTTCATCAAAACTTTGCGCATCGGAATCCATTCCCATATTACGCAAAGTTTTATCCAGTGAATTAAACCAATCTGCCGTGAACATATTTAATCGTTTTGTTTTTGTTGCGTCACATCAAACATTTTTGCGCGCATTTGTGCATTTAATATTCCGGCACGCAGTTGTTTTCGCTTGTCTGCAAGGACGGCGTCATTACTGTCAATCCCCAGTTCTTTATTCAATTCATCACGACGGGTGCGCGCAGCATCTGCGTCTTCCAATCTGTCCGGATGATTATTTATCAGATAATCCAAATTCGCTTGTTCTTTTTCTGCCGCGGTACGTGAACCGGACACATCCATACCATCCAGTGCCGTAATTTCACCACTGGGTTCAATACGCATACGACGACCGTTTACAACAAAAACACCGTCTTTGTCTGGTTGTGGTGTGTCCATGTTTTATCCCTTTTATTAAACGTCCAGATTTGCATCCAATGCGTTTTCAACGATAAAGTCACGACGTGGTTCAACAACATCACCCATCAACATAGATACAACTTCGTCTGCCTGGGATGCGTCGTTAATCTTGACCTGGAACAGTGAACGATGATTTGGATCCATGGTTGTTTCCCACAACTGTTCTGCGTTCATTTCACCCAAACCTTTGTATCGTTGGATTTTCAATCCTGTTTTCGCATATTCAAATGCAGTATCCAGCAATGCGAGTGCACCCCAAATCTTTTGTGATTTTGCCTTTACACGCAGTGTCACAGGATTCTTAAATGTTTCCATCAATTCATCACGATCAGCCATGCGTAACCATGCGCGGATTTCTGGACCGGATACTTTTTCGCGTGGCAACAAATGTGTTTCGGTTACACTGCGCAAAGTACGTGTGATTTTGATGCCGTCTGATTCTGCCAAAACTTTCCATCCGCGTTCGAATTCCAGTTCTTCTGCATCCAGCATTTTTGCTGCCGCTGCGCAATTTTCTGCACTTTCATTATCAAACACACCATTGATTGCCAACGCTTCGATAAAGCGCAATGGCATAATATGATTCAGTGACTGTAATGTATTCTTCATATTCAGAATCAATGTCAACAGACGCTTTAAATCCGCACCGGAAATCTGTGTTCCACCTGCGATTTCAATCATACCATCTGTCGCAAGTTGGTCCATCAGATAGTCATCCATTTCACGTTGGTTTTGCAGATAAATCTGTTGTTTGCCACGTGTGACACCATAAAGTGGTGGTTTGGCAACATAAATGTATCCGCGTTCGATTGCCTCTGGCATATGGCGGTAAAAGAACGTCATCAACAAAGTCTGAATATGCTGTCCGTCAACGTCAGCATCGGTCATGATGATAACTTTGTGATAACGCATTTTGTTGATATCAAATTCGTCTTTGCCGATACCAGTACCCATGGTTGTAATCAACGCACCAATTGTATCAGAACCCAACATTTTGTCGAAACGCACGCGTTCAACATTCAAAATCTTACCACGCAGTGGCAAAATCGCCTGGGTCTTGCGGTCACGTCCTTGCTTTGCGGTACCACCAGCCGAATCCCCCTCAACGATAAACAATTCGCATTTTTCTGGATTCTTTTCTGAACAGTTAGCCAGTTTTCCCGGCAAACCACCCAATTCTGGTCCGGTCTTTTTACGTGATAATTCGCGGGCTTTGCGTGCCGCTTCGCGTGCGGTGGCGGCCTCTATAATCTTGTCAATAATCGCCTTGGCAATCGCTGGATTTTCATCCAAGAATTCATACAGCATTTCAGATACTGTACTTTCAACGATTGGACGAACCTCAGATGACACCAATTTATCTTTGGTCTGGGAACCAAATTTTGGATCTGGGATTTTCACACTGACGATACTGGTTAATCCTTCGCGGAAGTCTTCACCGGACAGATTGATTTCTTTTTTATTATTGTGTTCGGATATATATTTATTTATCGCACGTGTTAAACCTGCACGGAATCCAGCCAAGTGCGTTCCACCATCACGGTTTGGAATATTGTTTGTAAAGCACAGTGATGTTTCTGTATATGCCGTTGTCCATTGCAGAACGATTTCGATATATGTATCTTCGACCTGCTTTATCATCTGGATTGGGTCTTTGTTCAACAATTCTTTGGATTTATCCAGATATGTTGCAAAACCTTTCAGACCATCAACAGAATGGAATTCACGTTCTTTCTTTTCGGCCCCTCGCAAATCTTCCAGAATAATACGAACATTTGCGTTCAGGTATGACTGTTCACGCAACCATGTTTCCAATGTATCAAAACTGAATTCTGTGCCTGTAAATGTGTCGGCGGATGGCAGGAATGTAACCTCGGTCCCGTGTTCGTGATTTGTTTTATTTTCTGTGATTTTCAAATCCATTGTTGGAACACCATCGGCAAATGCCATGGATGCTTCTTTGTCACCGCGCCATACGCGTACTTCTAACCACTTAGACAATGCATTTACAACAGATACACCAACACCATGCAAACCACCGGATACTTTATACGCACCATTGCCTTCGTTATCAAATTTACCACCGGCGTGCAATTCGCACATAATCAATTCCAGCGCACTGCGACCTGTTTCATGATTGATATCAAACGGCATACCACGACCATTATCGCGAATTGTAACCGACCCATCAGCATTCAGTGATACATATACTGTATCCGCATAACCTGCCATGGCTTCGTCAATAGAGTTATTAACAACCTCATAAATCATGTGATGCAGACCGGAACCACCCTCGCCTACGTCGCCGATGTACATTCCAGGGCGTTTTTTAACCGCTTCCAGTCCTTTCAAGACCTTAATTGAATCGCCAGTATATTCATTAGTGACTGCCATATAATATTCCTTTCTTTTTTCTAGGTGAACAATAGCAATTTATGCTATAATTAGCAAGGAAAAAGGGATATAAAATGAAATTCAAATTACTGTATTTTGGCGAAATTTTAATCAATCCAAAAAAGCGCGCCCAGCACATCGCAGATATCCGTATGCAATTCCATCCCCAGTTAAAAAAACTGGTGGAACATCAGCCTTGGAACAATCTGACACAATACATGATGCCGGGTGCAACCAAAAGCCCGATTTCCACGCGTCACGTTGGCGGAATTGATTGGAATCCGATTATTACCCCAAACCTGAAATTATTGGCAGAACTGGATATTTTAATCATGCATCCCGAAATTGTGGGCGTGCCACGTTCTGACATCGACAACCGGGTAAAAACATTGTTTGACGGTCTGCGTTGCCCACAAAACGAACATGAAATCGGCGCAAACACACCGACCGACATCGGTCCGATTTATACACTGCTGGACGATGACCATTTGATAACAAAACTGTCTGTAAATACCAGCCACATGTTATCAACACACATGTTTAACCCTGATATTATCAAGACCCCAGATACATTGTTTATGATGATTGACGTAAACGTGCGTGTCGCCGAAGGAACACTTGAAAACCTGCCATTTATGGTATAAAACAAATAACAGATAACAAAGAACAAAGAACAAATGATGCTATTTGTTCTTTATTGTTTTAATTGTTTTTACCAATATTTTGGTTATTTCATTACAGTCTGCAAATAAACTGTCAAATTCTTGGTCTGTAATATAGTTAGTATTTTTTAACAATCTTAGCCAATATTGCGTTTCAGAAGATTCTTTCAACGCTATATATATTTTTGCTAAAAAGTCATTTTTACTGATAGCACATTCTGCTTCTGCCAAATTTGCACCTATACTGGTACCAGAACGTAAAATTTGTTTAGATAAAACAAATTCTTTCTTGGATTCAAACAAATGCTTATATAAATTTACAATACGAATAGCAAATTTTTCGCTTTTTTCTTTAACAATATTATTGTTCATCATTTGTTCTTTGTTATCTGTTATTTGTTCATTGATAACATCAGCACTGTCTATGACAGTGCTGATGTTATCTGGTCTTGCATTTGGAATGTACCCAATACAACCCATGCAATAATTGCAGATACCAGTAATATGCCAACACTGTTCAAGACGTTTGATATTGCCTCCATCCGGCGGACGGACGAATCCAGGTAATCATTCGCCAAATGCGACAGGTTTTTATCAAAATCATTCATATCGGCATATATTGCCAAATCGCCAATCAATTCACGGTTTGGAAAATCACGCCCTGTATTATTTAACGCGACACCCAAATTATCACCGTTCGCGATATAATGTAATGCGTCATCCAATATATCACGCAGATATTTGTTTGATGCATCGGCCAACATACGCATTGCATCCGGTAATGCGACACCGGCGGATACCATGGCAGATAAACTCATCAACCATCCAACAGACATCTGAATTTTATATATATTCCAGGGTGGTAATTTATCAAACAATGTACGCAGGCGTCCCGACCAGTTTGCCAAACTTATCCACACAATAAAAATCAATAATCCAAAGCCCAAGATGAACAAGTACCAAAACCGTATCGCAAAATCTGATAACCATATCAGGGATGCTGCCGCAGACTGCCACACCATACCGGGACCTGCAACCTCAGCAAGTGGCGGAATCAAATATATTCCAACCATAACAATAATACCAAATGTCAATGCCAGCAAAAACAATGGATATGTTATCGCATTACGCATTGCGCGTTTGATGCGTTCGGTACCTTCGACAACACGTCCGACATTTTCCAGCGCAACAACCAGATTTGAAATATTACCGGACGTCACCAACAGCGTTTCATTTGCCGGTACCCAACCACGTGTCGCCTCAGAAAACGTCATACCCTGTTCCAGGTTCTTTTGCCATTGACGCATAACAATCGCAAATGGTTCATCGGGTTTGGTTCCATTTCGCGATTCAATCATTTCAATACGCCCCAGCGCATTCATCAATGTAAAATCATTACGCAACAGTGACGCCAATTTACGTGCAACCGCCATACGTTTTTCAGTATTCAGACGAAACACTAACTTTGCATATAACAGTTCCAGACGGTTCATTTTAATATACCCCCGGTCTGTCCAGCATTCCGACCCAACGTTCAACTTCTTCTACATCAACAATTCCCTGCAACATCAGCGATACGGCGGATTCTTTTAATGTACGTCCATCCATTTCTTCTAACCAATAACGCACCGCACCATCTGTATCACCCGATAATGCCAGGCGTAAAAATTCACTGTTTGTGATAATGATTTCACCAGCCTTGATACGCCCTAATGTCCCTGTCCCCTTGCAATGGTCGCATCCTGCACCACGAATATATGTCTGATTTAACCCCAGTTGCCCAAATGCATCCATTACACGACCATATACAGGATTTTCTGGGTGGTTTATCAATGCCTCGCGACAATATGGGCAAACCTGCTTAAACAGACGCATGGAAATCAAACCACGCATCAAAGTATCTTCTTTTAATTTAAACGGTTCAATTCCCAAATCCAACAAACGTGTCAATGCTGCCATTGCAGAATTTGCATGCAATGTCGTCCAAACATTATGCCCAGACAATGCGCCACGCACCGTTAACTGTGCCGCAGCCAATGTTCGGATTTCACCAACCATCAATGTATCTGGGTCACTGCGCAATGCGGCGGCTAATGCTTCGGTATATTTTTCTTCGCGCTGTTCTTCATTGGTTGTGTTCACAACCGGCATTTGGTGCGCGCCAAAAATCTTTTGTTCAACCGGGTTTTCCACCGTTATCAGGTTGATTTCATAATTATGTTCTTTCAACATCAGCGACATATTACGTACCAATGTCGTTGATTTACCCGAACTGGTTGGACCCGCAACAATTACCAAGCCCGTCGGGAACGCACGCAGACGCTGTAACAGACGCTGTTCATATGGACCAAATTCTTGTTCTGCTTTGATGCCTTCGGATGGGTTATCATAGAGCAAGCGCATAACAACATAACGGCTGCCAAATGCAATCGGGTTAAATTGCATACGAATACTCAGTATCCCCATCGGCAGATATAAATCACGTGTCCCACGTAATGGTGTGCGTCCATCTTTCTGGGCAGACTGATATTCATTCTGGGCATAGTTAGAATTCGACATATCCGACGACGCGAACGCCGCACGAACAAATGATTCACCCCATCCTGAATTATATTCCAGAACTGGTTGCATACTGCCATCAATACGGAAATAGATTGTGGTTTGGTCTGCAACCTCGATATGAACATCAGATACTTTCTGGGCGGCAGCCTTGGCGATTATATCGACAAAATCTTTTTGCATCTGGTTATCATAATCTTGATGAGCATCACCACCACCCAGACGTCCGTCATATGCCTTGTAAATTGCAGATACTAAACCCAAATCAGAATAAAATGGCGCACGCATTGGGCGACCACGTCGTGCCAACAAATCCAAAAACGCCAACACACGACCATCATAACGATGTGTACGTGAAATTATAATTTCACCACCTGAAAAATATGCAATCAATCCCTGGGTGTCCACTGGCAACGCCATTGGCGCACCAGTTGCAGTCATTAACCGATTTCCATTTGAAAACAGATAATCAACAATATCCTTGTTCTGGGCACCATCCAAACCTGCCGGCAGCGACGGTTTCATTACAGTATTGTTATTTAAAATATCGGTTTCATTATTCATAAAAATTCAGTCCTGACAAATTATCGCCCGTTATTAGATATATTCAGATTTTCTGTAACCCCATCTTTGACAAACACAACACCTTCATCCAAAGATATTGATTTTACGGTATATCCATTTAAAACCTTGCCCACAGACAGGCGTTTATTCTGACCGGTTGTCAAATCTTCAACCGTTGCCTGTAATTGATTACCGGCACCAACAACATTTACCAAACGATAATTATCGGCGATATTGCTTTCCTGTTCTTGGTTGCGACTGGACAGGCTGGATTTTGAAACCACAGGTTCGGACGGACGTGATAATTCTTCCCTTTGGCGTGCCAGGGACGCAGCCTCAGCTTCCAGTCTTGCTTTTTCTGTTTCCAGTTCTTGTTGTGCCTGTTCGGCGCGACCGGACAAAGTATCAATTTCCATATGCAGTTTGATTTTTTCTGCTGCCAATCTGTCCAGTTCCAGGTCCAATTGGGCACGTTCTTTTTCCAACTGCATTAAAACCTTTTCCTGTTCCAGTGTGGTAATCTGTTCAAACAGTGAACCTTCGACCTTGTACGCAGCAACCGCATCAGCTGATGCCTGGTCCAGATTTTCATCATCAGATTCAAATTCGATATCTTCTATCAATTCAACACCTGCGACCGCCGCACGTGCGTCTGTCATCAATAATGGCATGAACAATCCCAATACCAGAAAAATACCACTGAACTTCATTTTATTTTGCATAGATTATCACCTCATAATTCCATGTGCGACGCGACGCATCCCAGGCACAACGTGTCATATATACGCCACCAAACCCATCAAATATTTTCATAAATTGCATTGGCACCAATTTTGATGACGCTGCAATTTCAACAATATGTAAATCAACTGTATCAACACCATTGGTCAGGGTATCTGACACAGTATTAATATCAACCGGCGTATCCATCGCCTGGAATATTGTCTGAACATCGCGAACAACAGTATCTACATCACGTTCATCCTGGGATGCATGTGTTTTAACCGCTGGCAGAACCGCCTGGACAGACAAAGTATCTTCGGATAATTCATTTACGACCGCATTCGGTATCAGGTCGCCCGCAACCGAATAAAAATCGCCCAACGTCCCAAAACTGCGACGTAATGTTACATTTGCAAATGTTTCACCACAATCGGCAGAAATCTGATTCCATCCTGATATTGGCTGCATCAAGAAACCAATCGCCTGAAAACAAACCTGGGCACGCGCCATAACATCCGGCAAATTATCATACGGCATTGCCAATGGTTCTGGTGGCAAAGCCTTTTTAATATCAAATTCTGCATCCAGTTGTTTATTTTTTTCTTCTATCTGGCGTTTATATTCGGCGGCTAATTCCGGATCAATTTTTGAAATCTGGGGACGTGCGGTCATCATTTCACCAATTGGACCACGAAATACCGACAATCCCAATAAAATAAACACGCCAAATAAAACAACAGACAATAAAACCGAACGCAAACGTCCAATTGGACGTAATACCGCATGCGCACGTCCTGTAACCAGGTCGGATAATCTGCGTTCAATGGCACGTGGCATTGACCATGCCGATGGTGCAATCAATGCAGACCAATCTGGAATTTCAAACAAACGTGCATATTCGGCACGTGCTTCGGATTCTGTTTTAAAAATTTTATCCGTCAGAATAATACCATTACGCACCGCAACCAGATAAAAAACATTTCCTGCACTGAACGCTGCCAAGAATGATGAATATTCTGTCAATGAATCTACAATTTCTGCCGCAGCTGATGGCATACCAGAATGTTGCCCTGCGCGTCGCGCCCCCAGACCAATCATAGCCCGGTATTCAGTATATAAATTCAGTTTTTTATCCACACTGCGTGCCAATGTACGTGCATAATTTCGCACACGCACAGCACCAGCGACGGGTTGCCAAAACAAACCGACTGCGTATTTTTTTCTGTGAATTGTTAAAACCTGATTTGCCAATTTCTCTCTCGCGTTGAGTCATTATAACACAAAATTTACACTTATGGCAAACACAGAATAAAACAACCCGGCGAAAAAATATCGCCGGGCATTTTTTTATTTCATAAATATATTAATAACACGCACCATATGCATTTGTCATACATGGGGTTGTATTAACCATAACCGGCGCAACCGTCATAGAACTGCCACCATCACGTGCGGTGCGAACCTTGTTTGGATATGGGCAATCATATACATTTGCAGTCAAAACAAATGAACGTTCTGGTCCAAATATAACCCATTCATTCGGGCGAGTACGTTGGCTGACAATCCAATATGCATTACCACCACGCGCCTGGTCAGCGATACGATTTTCCAGATAACGACGTGCATCTTCTGAATCATATACAGACACTTCGGATTCAATTTTATACAAGAATGTACATCCGATTGGTTCTGCACTTAGCTGCGTCAAAAATTGACTGCCGTTTTCGTTTTTAATCATGTTTCCACAGGCAGTTAACGCCAGCGCAAAAATAAATCCTAAATATTTCTTCATTTCTGTATCCTTGTTTTAATCAAGTATATCATAATTATTTGGGTCACTGAATAACTTTTTCAACACCAGGTTATTCATTGCATGACTGCCCTTATATGACACCATGTTCCCAACAATCATACCACCACTGGTAAACATATCACCCAGCGCATCAATAACCTTGTGACGGACAAATTCATCCGACCATATGGTTTTATTCAGCGTTCCATCACCCGCGTCATTTAATGCGATAACGTTTGTTTCGTCTGCACCACGTCCCATACCATGTGCCTTTAAATATTCCCATTCAGAATATTTTCCAAATGTACGCGCCCGTGCAACATCATTAACAAATGTCTGAACAGATTTATCTGAGCCATCAAATGAATATTTATATGTCTGTGAACCAATTATTTTTTCCGGATAAACCAACGTTGCTGTTATATTTAACGATTTACCATCATTTGGTGATAATTTCACATATCCGTTACTTTTACGACCCGCGATTGTGTTAAAAAACCAAATCTTAATCCGTGTAACCAAAGGCAAAGTCCGCATTACATCCCGTGCATGCACAATAACATCACGACGCACGACAATACGACGCATTGGGTTCTTTGTGCCCGCTGCAGCACTAAATTTATCATAAAATATCGCTGCGCTGCCGTCCAAGATTGGCGTTTCCTTGCCATCAATTTCAATGATTGCGCTGTCAATTCCTGCGATAAATAATGCAGCCATTAAATGTTCAATTGTTTGCACATGTGCACCATTTGGATTACCAATGGTTGTATTGCGCATTTTTGTATCGCCAACATTATCAAAACGCGCCGCGATTAAATCAGAACCCGGCATATCAACACGACGAAAGAATATCCCCGGAACCTTTGACGGCTTTACAACAATATTTACAGGTAAACCAGAATGGATTCCGCGTCCCGACAGTTTTACATTTTTTTTCAATGTCGTCATTTTACCGCCCCTTTTAACCAAGTATAAAATTCAGAATCAATCGTTGTTTCCAGCGACGCAAACGCAATTTCATCACGCACATTTTCCGGCAACCGCACCCAGTCTTTTTCTGTTGTAATCAGTTTTGCCCCGCGACGCCGTGCCAAATTACGCAGCGCATCAATATCTGCATCTGTATATTGATAATGATCTGGGAACGCTTTGCGCCCAACAACATTATCCAGTGCAGCAAAGAATTTCTTGGGATAACCAATTCCCGCAAAAGCAAATAATTTTTGACCATGCTTATATGGCGATATGGTTTTATTTGTCGCATAAAATGTCGGTATATTATCTGGCAATTTGAACTTTTTTCGCGGTTTGCTATTACGAATAACAATTATTGCATCTGCACGCACCGCACCACGCTTTGGTTCACGCAGTGGACCGGCTGGCAATAAAAAACCATTACCGAATCCTAAGCCTTCATCAAACACCAATATTGAAACATCTTTTTTAATTGATGGGTTTTGAAATCCATCATCCATAACAATTGGACCCGATTCCCCAGTTTGTTTGTTCAATAAAACGATATTACTTTTGCGGTCCCCGGTATGAACCTGTAACCCATCGCGTGACAGCATTAATGCCTCGTCCCCAGCGCCATTTGTTTGCGCAGTTTTCTTGTACCCACGCATTACAACCGGTGCAGATAAAAATGTAGCAATTTGTCGCACAATTGGCGTCTTGCCAACACCACCTGCCAAAATATTACCAACACATATTATTGGGCGACGTGACTGATACGCACGCATTTTGCGAAACATATATACAATGCGCCCCACCCCATAATATATCCAAGCAATCGGATATAATAAAAATGCAATCGGTGTTTTGCGCAAAAACCACCATGGTGTTTTCATGTTATTAACCTCGCTTAGACCGACGTGCTGCGCGTTTTGCTGCGCGTGCATCACGCAGTTTTTGTTTATATTCAGCGGCTGTTAAATCTTGTTCCACCGGTGGCAGCCCAAATTCCGCATCCATTTCACGTACCTGGCGTACCATAAAATCTTCCAAGTCATGGCGTTTCTTTTCAAATTCATCCGCACTGATTTTAGAATCGATAAATATAGGCTCACCTACTTTACATGTAATTTTAGAAAAAGGTAATGCGACCAAATACCTGTCCCAGCGATTTTGCAACCATCCATTTGATGCAGAAAAACAAACCGGAATAATCGGTGCACCGGTCATTTTTGCAAAATACAGTGCCCCATCTTGGACGCGCAGTGACGGACCACCAGGACCATCCGGCGACAGACACATTGAATATTTACCGCCACGCAACACGCGTACCCCCTGGCGCAAGACGGACAATCCCCCTTCGGATGTGCTGCCATAAATAGACTTTAACCCGAACAATCGCTGCAATTTTGCCATCATACGACCATCTTGATGACGGCTGGCAACCGCATACGAACGCATTCCACGCACACACACAATCGGCGATAACATCATACTGCGCCCATGCCAGAACACATAAATTGCGGGCTTTTTCTTGTACTTTTTAAAGACTTCAATATTTGTAAACTTTACCCAACTGGTTAAATACACCATCCAAATGCACGCCGCCATAAACCCTGCAACCAACCATTGCATAACAGATAAGTGCAATACAGGTTCCCAAAAACCCTTCCACAGGCGTCGAAACAAACTCTTTTTTTCTGTACTCATAATAGCAATAACCTTTTTATGATGACCCGATGATAGCAACAAAAAAAATATAATTCAAGACAGGACATAGGAAAGCAATCATATTTAGCATTCAAAAACCCATAAATCTGGGATTTTTGGATAATAAAGACATAAAAATCTTGACATATGTGAAAAAATGCTGTAATAATAAACGCCGTATTACGTGAACGCGAGATAGAGCAGTCCGGTAGCTCGTCAGGCTCATAACCTGAAGGTCGTTGGTTCAAATCCAACTCTCGCAACCAAGATTCAACCCTGCCTTGTGCAGGGTTTTATTAAAAATTGAACCCGATTACATTTTTTCTGGCTATTTGGGTTTATTATGGTAAATTCTGTACACGATAATAAAAGGACTAATATATGCGGATTTCTTTTGACCTGGACAGTGTTATTTTTGACATAGAACCATTATATATTCAAGCAAACCAAGAATTTGGTGTAAAATATAAAAAGCCACTGTATTGGTCTGTAAAAGAATGTTATCCAGCAAATGTAGCCGAACGGTTAATCGAATTATTTAAAAGTGATATCTTATATCAAATGCCGATTATTTCCGCAGAATATCCGATAATTCTGAACAATCTGCTGCAAAACGATAAATATCAGGTATATTTTGTCACCCAGCGCAGATTACATCAACCGGAAAAGTCTTTTGCGCAACTGCGTAATGCCGGCATAAATTGCAGATTTGACCAGGTATATGATAACCCAAAACCTAAGGTTGAAGTATTAAAATCCATCAACCCAGATTTGCATTTTGATGATTCACCAAATGTTGTTGCAGACTGTCTGCACCATGGGGTAAATATTGCAATGATTAGCAATCAAAACACGCTATATAACCATCATTTGCGCCCCCATGTTCAATATTACAGTGATTTGAAAACTGCATTGATAAAAACCGGAATCTTGCAACGGTAATCATATATAGCTATGAATAATCTTATCAAAAGATATTTTTTTCATAAATCATCTGACACGATCAAATCTGGTAATTTGAACATCACGCATATTAAAAAGAACAAAATCCGTGACCTATGTCCGATTTATATCAGATATCGTCAAAGTGCAAATATCAATCCATCATTTTCAGATGTTAAAAGATATTTAAAGTATGAATTTTCAAACAAAGACAATCGTATTCTGGTTGCATCACAGGATGGTAAAATTGTCGGATTTTTGCATTATTGTATCGAGCATTCAACACTGCGCCCCGCTGACCGAATTACACTGAAATGCATGTTTGTAGATTCAGAATATCGAAATCAAGGCATTGCAAAAAAACTGATATCATATCTTCAAGAACACTTAACTGTCACCGAACTCAGGGTAAAAGCACGCCGTACAAACACCATATCATCTAAAATGTATATAAACAGCGGATTTTACGAAGATACAGAATATATGCACCTGGTGTACAGACCCAATAATACTTCATACAATATTGACAAATAGTTATAATTGACAAATTATATAATATGATATATAACTGTTTAGTTATAAATAAAATTTAAACAGGTAATATCATGACAAATAACAAAACACCGTATTATACAAATTACATATTATTATCATCATACCTGCAATCGCAGCAAAATATCCCACGTAAATACAGTATTAAAAATTACTTTGGCAGTTGCATGCGTATCCATGAACAACAGACTGCAGAATTTTTAGAAGACTTTATCAATGATATTGCCATCATATTGCCAGAACACTATGATTTAATGGAATGCATTTTATTTGTATCCCAGGATTCAGGATACAAACCTATTAAAAAATTATTTCCGTTGGCTGTTCAGAAATTCCAAGTAATGAATGAAGAACTATATAAACGCCTGAACGCGGCTGCAAGTATAGCCCCAATAAATACAAATGCACATGGTGCTAATAAATATGCCGTATTGGAAAATAAAAAGAAAATGATGATGATGTCTTGTTCTAATCTGTGTTTACTGGGCGCCGCAATAGATAATGAACGCAGTTTTAATACAACAAAATTAAAAAATAAATTCGCCAGTTTCGTTTCATACAAAATTGAATTAGTTTTATCTGGCAAATTGCCAATTGATTCTGATTTCTGTATGTTATTAAAATCGTATGGCACACCACAGCAAAATAAACGGTATTATAACTTGATTAACAATAAATATTTATACAATCGTCCACAAAAGAAACGGTAATTTATATCATGGCATTGGAAAATTGTGCATATTGCGGGAATCATATAACCACACGCAGTCGTGAACACGTTATTCAAAACGCACTGGGTGGTTTATATGAATCAACTGACATTTGTTGCCCAGAATGTAATAATTATGTCAGCAAATATATTGATGCGCCATTTACACGTGTATTTAATCCGATTATTTCGCGGATTGAAAACTTTTCAAAAACAAACAATACAAAATCCCAGCCTGCATGTAATGGCACAACCGAATACAATGGTAAACAATACCCCGCAGTTATCAAGGCAGGACGTGTTGTCGGTTGTCCGACATTGGCACGTGAATTACGATGCGATATTTCAAAACTGGACTTGAAAGTCATTTCTTATGATTTCCAGGTATCAAATGCTGAATTTAAAAATGGTATTGCAAAAATAGCATTTAATTATGCCTTGGATTCAGGAATTGATTTTAGTTTATTAACACATGGTTTGGATGTAAAAAAAACAGCATCAAGCATTACCAGTATAAATTTTACATATCCAATGCTTCCATTTGTCGCATTAAACACAGTAGATGAACATATTGAACTGGATACCCCTTTTGACCTGTATCACAATATGATATTATTTAATACCGGATGTCAATTATGGTGCTATATCGATTTGTTCAATACATTTCAGTACTATGTATTATTATCTGAAAAATTTGATAACACGCACACAATACACAAGACATATATTCAATCACTGCAAAAAATTGATCGTACAATGCCAAAATTATATATATCCGGACCCAAGGATATATACATGTATGCCATGGAATACAATGTCGAACCCTGCATGGATATAGAATTGTTTAAAACACGTGTAATGAATGCGATTAATGCTAAATCACAGAAAAAAGAAATGTCTGATATCATTGGTACAAAAATCCAGCATGCATTAAAATTTCCATACAATATATCATCTGATGAACTGAAATCATTCTGGCGCAGTATGCATTTATATCTGGATGATTCTGACCGTCTGCGCACTGGGAACTTTCGCGTATTAACACCAGACATTGATGGTTCAGAAATATACACATACCCCGATTTAATTTGTCAGTTAATGAATAAGTATGGATTGGATTTAATTCGTCCATATACTACTGCTAAATTTAACCGATTAAATAATTACCTGTGCGGACATTCTAAATAATCAGTCTTGCAACATAACAAAAAATCCCTAGAATACATATATTATGTATGCACGTAATTTATATTTATCTTTTGGGACAACGCCAATTTATCAGGACGCAGAATTCAATATCGGACCGCGTGATAAATGTGGAATTGTTGGTGTAAATGGCGCAGGAAAAACAACACTGTTTCGATTGATTACAAATGAAATATCGCCGGATGCAGGCACAATAAATATCGATAATGCAAATATCGGATACCTGCCACAACAGATAAAGTTCGACAATACAGACATAACAGTTTGGGATTTTCTGATGTCGGGACGCCCGATTGATAAATTACAAGAAAAATTAAATGACCTGTATAATCGCCTGGCGACTACACCTGATGATGAAAATATTGCAGACGAAATTTCACTGACCCAAGAACGCTTGGAATACTATGACGTATATAATGCCGAAGACCAATTACTGGAAATCATATCCAACATGGATATTGATTCTGATATTCTGGATATGAAATTACAGAATCTGTCCGGCGGGCAAAAATCTAAGGTTGCATTTGCACGCCTGTTATATTCAATGGCGGATATTTTATTACTGGACGAACCAACAAATCATTTGGATATCAAAACCAAAGACTGGATTACAGAATTTTTGCGTAAATATCGTGGCAATGTTTTGATAATCAGTCATGACACAGAATTCTTAAATAAAATCGTAAATAAAATATTATACATTGATAAAACAACACACAAAATCAGTGTATTTGATGGAAACTATGATGATTATATGCGCAAATCTGCAGCGTTGCGTCATGCCCGAAATGTAAAAATCGCCGCCGAAGAACGCCAGATAAAATCATTGTCTGATTTTGTTGCACGTGCCAATGCTGCCAGTCCAACCAACCACAGTATAAAACGTGTCGGTCATGTGCGCGCCAAAACATTGGAAAAGATACTGGCAAATCGAACATTGCGCGAACAGACATATAAAAAGGTAAAAATTAACCTGACCCCACGCACCCCGGGGGCGCGGCATCCGATAACCGTTGATGATCTGTGGTTTCGTTTTCCGGGGAATAAATTGTTATATCGCAAGTTGTCATTTTATATTACGGGTGGCGAACGATTTTTAATTGTTGGCGAAAATGGCACAGGTAAATCAACATTATTAAAGTTAATTATGGGTATGTTACCACCCGAACGTGGCGAAATAACAATCAATCCAAAGACTGATATTGCATACTATGCCCAGGAATTAGAATTACTGGATAAAAATAAAACAATATTGGAAAATGTAGCAACGGACGATTATACAGAATTACAATTACGCAGCGTTTTGGCAAATTTCTTGTTTTATGATACCGATGTATTCAAAAAAATATCCGTATTATCTCCCGGTGAACAGGCACGTGTTGCACTGTGCAAAATGTTACTGCGACGTGCAAATATGTTGATACTGGACGAACCAACAAATCACCTGGACCCAGATACACAACGCATTATCGGGGACAATTTTCGCGATTTTGATGGCACAATTATTGCGGTCAGCCATAATCCTGACTTTGTTGAACAAATCGGTATTACACGTATGTTAATATTACCAGATGGACGCATTTGCGATTATGACCATGATTTGATGGAATATTTTTATAATCTGAATTCAGATAAAGATTAAATATCAATTATTGTGTTTTTTTCTTGTCCAATACTTCATCCAGACATTTTTTCATATCTGCACCGGATTCATCTAAATCAACTTTTGAATTTTGTATGTCCAAATCAGAATTCATTTTTTGCAAAATCAATACAACATCAGGATGTTTATTTAATTGATGACCGATGTCGTTAATTACATTATCTACTGTTTCTATATCTTCAATAAAAATTGGCATTATTGAATTTGCCGCACCATACAAAGTATCATGCAATGCCTTTTTATGATTTTCCAATACCGATAAATGAACATTTATATGTTTGTCTTCGTGTGCCAATACAGCATTATAGAAGCAAGAATTTGGTTTATATTTTTTATCAACCTTTACATCAAATTTTTTATATCCGATTTTTGTATCAACAGAATCCAAAACCACACACCATCCACCAATCACAGAAAACAATTTAACATTTATGCCATTTTCTTGGATTAAACTGGTCTGAACATGTCCATGTTCATTCATATAATCATCAGGCTGGGATACGCTTTTTTCCCATTCATATGTCGCAATATCAATACGTGGGGTTATTTTATAGTTTAAGCAATCATTATACGCCCCAGCAGATAAAATCGGCAAAACCGCCACAAAAATCCCAAACAAAAATTTTATCACAATGTACCTGCGCCCTGCTTTTTCAGATATTCAGAAACGAACGCATTTCCATACTGCTTATACAATTCTTCTGCCAACAATACCGATGAACGTCCAGATTCAAACAATCTTAACAAATTCCCCAGTCCACCCAGTTCTGTATTTAAAATCACAGATTCACCTGTCACCGGGCGTGACAATAATGCCGCACGTTTCAGGTTTGGATATGCGCGTCCCTGAATAAATGCCATTTCCAACGGATTTAAATTCCAATGTTCATAATCACGCGCATCGGCTGCCGGATTACGGAAAAACAGAACAGTCTGTGCCTGACCACGTACAACATCGCCAATCCCCAGTTTATCCAAAACATTTGCACGTTGGAACGCTGCCATGTATGCCTGGCGATTTTTACGTCCTTCTTGTAATCCGACGATAAAGTTATCACGGAACATTTTGTTTTCCAACATAGGTGCGGTTTCGTCAATCATAATTAACGACGGATTACCACCTGAAATTGTCGTATTGTTAATACGATGCAATATGTATGAAATAACCGCAGGTGCCAGTGTTTTATCCTGTAAAATTTCGGTAAAATCGAATGTCGTCAATCGTGCGCCCAAATCCAAAGTATCGGACGTTTCATTAAACATATCGCCATATTGCAGTGGATCAATCCACTTTTTCAATGCGGGACGCATATTGCCAGATGATGAAAAACAACTTTCCCACAGGTTTTTCAGCAATCTGTCTTTGTCTGGTAAATAGTCAAAATTAACCGATACTGCACGTGCAATTTCATCTGCCGATTGGGTATCATTTTGGTCTGATATAATTGACAACCAACGACGCAAGAACGCACGATTTTCAGCAGTATCCGGCATTTTCAATGGATTCAAGCGTGTTTGAAAATCAATACCATCGGTATTTTTATCCTTGCCATGCATGGTTACATATTTACCGCCAACCGCCAGTGTAAATATTTCTGCACCCTTGTTACGGTCAAAGAAGAACGCTTTTAATTTACGATGACGCAGCGACTGCGCAATCAAGAAACTGAACAAAGTCGTTTTACCACCACCGGTTGGTCCAATGGTCAGCGTATGTGCCACTGCTGCCGGTGCCTGGGACACATGGAATTGGAATTGATATGGCGTACCCTGGGCGGTCGGGAATATAACCAGCGGTCCTGGACCCCAGTCTGAATTCGGCACACCACGTGGGGTTGTATCCATTGGAATACTGATTGCAGCCGTCCGTGACAGCATTTTAAAACTGCGTGGAAAAACATCAAATCCTGGAATTTGCGCAAACCACGAAACCTTGGACGCATATGTTTCAACAATAGGGGATACACCAAAAGATGCCGCAATCTTTTTAAATTCATCGATATGTTCTTGCAATTCTTGTTCGCTGGGGGCAAAGATTGCAAACAACGGATAATAATTCACCAGTGTCTGATTACCGGAAATATTTTCATCCATCGCAGATTGTGCTTCATATAACTGTTCAACCGCAGTATTTTCATCACCATCGGCGGTTGTCTTGCGTTGACGCATTGCAACCTCTACATCCGCGTCCCCCATGATACCAAATGCATTCATGCAAATCATTTCCGTCTGAATGGTTGATATTGATGTAAAGAATTCTTCATCCAAATAGTCCGGTGATATTTTAAATGACACCATCGCCGCGAAAGATTGGCGATCACCACCGATATATTGAACAATACCGTCACGTCTGAAAACAACATCATCAACAGTTGTAACGTCTGCGATACTGGCATCACATACACGTGGCGCAGGTTTGGTTATCGGTGACAAAATCCGACCAAAAAATCGCGCCATATTGTCCGGGCTGTCATTGCGCAGAACAGATGGTTTATATGCTGCCAAGATTGACTCAACATAGTTCCCATATTGATTTAATTTATCACGCGCATTTGTGCCATTCACAGTCAATACGACATAATAGTTGTTCAAGAATATCTTTAACCCCTGGGATTTCCATTTGTCATAAATTTTCTGTAATACAGGCTGGTCAAATTCATAGTTTGTATTTTCATCCGCGGCATCACGCACGGTAAAGAACCGTAAAACGACATTCGGGTCACGAATTTGATTAAATAATTGTGCACGCAGTTCCAAGAATTTTGCCTTGGTTTCATCGCTTTGCATACTGGTCTGGACACCCTGGACACGATATACACGTATCAATGCGCCATTCGTTAACCCGATTGAGTTATCATTATAGACAGTTTGGAACGGCAGATATTGCGAATAACGTGCGTACCCAAAACGTGGCAACAATTTACGTGTCAGCATCGGCAGATACATCATCATGATAATAAACACAAAAATCACCACCATCACCATAATGATAGTCGTCAAAGGAAAACCACTGCCGGCAAAATAGTTAAAAAAATCTGTCATGGTTATGCTGCCAATCTCCCTGGTATTTTCTTTTTAAACAGTTGAATTTTTGCGGCGATAATTTGCCCCAGTTGCGGGTCTTTCTTGGAAAAAGTCGCCAAAATCATATGTGTCACAATCAATATCACTAAAAAGTACATTGGACTTGGAAACTTATTCATACCCATAACAATCGTCCATGCGACTGCGATAATAATATATGCAAAAAACAGCACGGCGAAATTTATCACCGCCAGCGTATATGGCACATAAAATATACGTGCCGGATTTGCCAACGCCTTTAATACCTGCTGTTTCATAACTCTTCCTCTGGATGTTTAAAATTATAACAATTTCAACAGTTTTCAACAAGCACAAAAAATTTCACATCCAAATTGTTAAAAACGTTTAAAACTGTGACTTTTTCAACTGTTAAATAAACAGGGGTATTTTTCAACAATTCGACCATAGAGTCCCAGAAATCCGGGAAATAATTGTTGAAAAACTGTTAATAAAAACTTAAAAACCGATTTTCAACAGTTTGAACAGCCCCAACTACAACAACAATAAAAATAATATATTATTTGATTTTTCAGAAAAACCGTTTATAATGCCCCTGTAAAAAGGATTTTGATATGAAATTTTTAAGTTCATTAAAGGCCTGGAAAAAACGCGGTAATGTAAAACAAATCCGTCGTGGTAAACAGATTATCTTGATTGATCCAGATAATCCAAAGTTGAAAGCGAAACAAGGCTTTAAGAAAAAATAATTCACGGATTGTGATTATAGTTTTCGGGCGTGGCATGTAAATGGCGCGTCTTTTTTTATTACATTTGCAAATCTGCATTTAATCCGATATAATAAATACGCACTGATGAATTATCAGCGTGAGGTGTAAGAACCTCTTAAAGGAAAAAATCTCCAACTTGGTTGGAGGGCTGTGAAATATTTGAATAAGCAGCACTATTACCTTTAGTAGTTCTTAACCTCCAACCCCTGTATTTTTTACAGTGGTTTTATTTTTTACTGGTTGGGGGTGCGGAATATATTGAATACGCATGGGCAACTTGAGACTGCTATCAGCCCCAACCATCATCATATTTATTTTATATTCTTAAAACAGATTAAAATCATTCATAAATGCATGACGGGTGGCGTCTGCAACCTCTGCCCCTGATAATCCTGCCTGGCGCAGGTATAGTATTTGTGGGCTACTTGGCGCATACAGCGATGAACTGTGGTCGGCAGTGTTTGGAACCGATGATATATATTGTGCCGGCATAAATTCGATTCTGGCTGTTGGGTCCGCCATTGCTGCAAATGAAATATTGCTGACCGCATTTGGCGCATCACTTTTGATAATTGCCGCACCACGCATTTTTGATGTGCTGCCCTGATTTGCAATCAATTTTGTTTGAACCAAAATGCCGGTATTTTCGACATAGTGCACCCCACGACATTCAAAATCCAATGTACCTGAATTTTCAATTTTTACATGTCCACGTAATTCTGAATTTTGCCCGGCATTTTTAACAAAAATCTTTAATTTTGCCGATGTTTTAACATTTACATCAACACTTAAAAATACTGGCTGATTTTTTGCACCTATATTTATATCAATTACATTTTCGCCGGCGATTTCACCAATATATATAATATGAACCGGTAAATCATATTTTTTATCAATGTCTGTATTTTTCAGTGTGGATAATTCCGGACAATATACACCATCGCGAAAAACAACAGTTTCCGCCGCAAAGGTTTTTATATTGAATTCATTCCACATGTATGACATATTAAGCACATTATAAAGGAAAAACGTATGGGATTCAATTGTGGAATTGTTGGCTTGCCAAACGTTGGTAAATCGACATTATTTAATGCATTAACACAAAGTGCGGCAGCGGATGCCCAGAACTATCCATTCTGCACTATCGAACCAAATACCGGTCGTGTTGTTGTACCGGATGCGACATTGCATAAATTGGCAGATGTTGCAAAGTCTGTAAAAATCATACCGACACAACTGGAAATTGTTGATATTGCAGGTCTGGTCAAGGGTGCGTCTGCGGGCGAAGGATTGGGGAATAAATTCTTGGGAAATATTCTGTCAACTGATGCGATAATTCATGTTGTAAGGTGTTTTGAAAATGATGACATTGTGCACGTTAACGGTCATATCGACCCATTGTCAGACATTGATACAATTGAAACAGAATTAATGCTGGCGGACCTGGAAAGTATCGATAAACAGATTAAGAATCTGGAAAAAAAGGCACGTGGTCTGGACAAAGAAGCGGCAAAATTATTGGCTGATGCAAATACAATCAAAGCAGGCTTGGAATCCGGTACCCCTGCGCGTAATGCTGGGGTTGATGCATCACCATTTAATTTGCTGACGGCAAAACCTGTTATTTATGTATGCAATGTGGACGAGGCATCTGCTGCAACCGGTAACAAATATTCGGACAGCGTCCGTGATAAATTTGGCGCAACAAATGCGGTATTGGTTATATCATCAAAAATCGAAATGGAAATTGCGCAAATTGTTGACCATGAAGAACGTGCAATGTTTTTAACTGATTTGGGTCTGGCGGAATCTGGTCTGCAACAGGTTATCAAAACCGGATACAAGACACTTGGCTTGCAAACATTTTATACCATTGGACCCAAGGAAGCACATGCATGGACAATAACCAGCGGCATGACCGCGCCCCAGGCGGCAGGCAAAATCCACAGTGATTTTGAGAAAGGATTTATCCGCGCCGAAATTATCACCCCTGATGATTTTATAGAATTAGGTGGCGAACTGCCGGTACGCGAGGCTGGACGCATGCGCACCGTCGGCAAAGAATATGTAATGACCGACGGCGATATATGTCATTTCTTGTTTAATAATTAAAAAAAATTTCCCGGCTTTTTTGATAAAAATGTTCAAAAAGGCCGGGAATTTTATTTTTTTATATGCCGGTATTTACCGACCATTTTCAATCAAATATCGTTTATATAAGATTTCAAACAATTCGCGTTTTATGACATGTATTGGTTTTATACGACCACGTGCGTCATGATATGGTGTCGATGCCATATGTGCTGAACAATCGATAAATGCCAGACCACGATTATCAAATGTCAAAGAATGGTTTTGTTGTATTTTTTCCAAGAATTGCTTTTGGATACTTGGAAATGACCGTGTCGCAATACGATTTTGTTTTGCACGCCCCAGATTTTCAATACCACTGTATGGTTCAAACACAATAAATTTATCTTTGTTAATAAACTTTTTCGCATGCAGTTTTGAAAACTCATGTACCACATCTTTTTCAAAATCCAACATGATATTATATTTTTCAGCCAAATCAACCAGCATGTTGACCAACGTGTCATGATTATCATAAAATATGTGTGTGCATATTTTTGGGGATAAATTATCGTTGTCATAATACCAACGAATAAATTCAGATACATTCTTGGTGGCATTTGCATGGAATGAATCCAACGACAAATGATACATTGTATAAAGTTTCGGATATTTGGCAGATATTTCTGTTAAATCGCGAAATATAACATCAGCGCCCGGTTGCGTTGTCCAAACAGTGTTTGTCTTTAATTCAATTGCATAAAAGTTCTGTTTTGCAAATAATTTTATCAGTTGTGGAATATAATACGGCTTATGCTTATATGCTGTCATCGGTTCGCCACCACTGATTGCAACAATTGGATATATATTTTTTTCACGTTTGAAATTTTCTGTTATTGTACGCACATCCGATATCGGAATAAATGTTGGGGCTTCGTTCGGACCACTGCATTCACAGCAATGCGCACATTGCAGGTTACATAAATTTGTAACCTTGATGAACAGTTCCCATCTTATGGACCCGTTCAAGAAATTGCAAAAATCATTGAATGAAATAATGTTATTCATAAAAATAAAATTAACACAAATAATTATTGTGTCAACAAATTATTTCTTTTTATGTGCGGTAATAATTGTAAAACTGTGCCGGTTTATCGTCCAGATTATTGGACCTGATTCCACATAATAATTCTTGCCACAAATTGATATTTTTGAATCCGGATTTTTTATATTTTGCCGGCAAAAATCGATAATTTTATTATATGCAATTTCCCGGTCTTTTTGATAAAAATGTTCAAAAAAACCGGTATTTTTTACAATACGCCCCACCCCGTTTTGTGTGGTATGAATTTTATCGATATTCTGGATTAAATATTGCATTTTATATTGATGATAATGTTTCCAGTTTTTCTGTAAATTTTGCAATATCGGCGTCTATTTCATCCATCTGCGCCTTGGCACCGGTATCACCGGCAAGTGCCATTGTTAATAATTCTTTGCGTTGTAATTTCAATTTCGCCAGATGCCGTTGCAGTTTTAATGATACGATATATTTTTCAGCTGCCACAGCGTTCCACCCCAGGTCAGTTGTTGCACCATCGAAATCAATGTTTAATGTTGCCAAGAAATCACCATATCGTTCTGTTACATCCGGGAACGCGTTTGTAATATAAATCAGTGTATTTTTTGTAACGGCATCGACCGATGGTAATTGAATATTGGTTTTGGTGTCGTCTTTCTTCCATTTATGCCAGGTCTGAAACATTCTTTTTTGATATTCTTTCATCACTTCTTTTTTCAGATTATTGTCTGTTATTTTTTCTGTTTCTGTTTGTAAGAATTTTTCTGCCTGACTGCGCCCGCCGGGTGTCGATGTTAAAAACTTTGTGTTGGCAATATTCCACAAATAATCAACCCATCCGGTCGCATCATCAATGATTTTACGCATGGCATCCACGCCACCCGATTTTAATACTTCATCCGGATCCTTGCCACCAGATACAAATGCAAATTTAACATCGGAATTATCACGTATAAATGGCATAACCAATCCCATTGCACGTGCGGCTGCCTTTTGCCCTGCATTATCCCCATCAAAGCAAAATGTTATGTTACGATTTGATTTACATAGCAACGCAATATGATCTTCGGTCAGTGCTGTCCCAAGTGGCGCAACCGTTTCGCCAAATCCATTGCATTGCATTTGAATGGCATCAATTTGTCCTTCGACCACAATGCTGCGGTTTGCACTGTGGATTGCGTTACGGGCAAAATTTAATCCAAATACAGTCTGGCGTTTATGAAAGAAATCTGTATCCGTTGTGTTCATATATTTGGGTTCGCGTCCGTCCATACTGCGTCCGGAAAATGCAATAACCTGACCACCAGGATTAAAAATCGGAAACATCAATTTATCGCGAAAGAAATCGTATAATCCATAATCACCACGCCGGCAAAGTCCTGCCGACATTAATGCATCCGGTTTTACATTTGTAAATGTATTCGCAATAAAATTATTTTTTGGCGCGTATCCGAGTTTATATTTTTTTATCATATCATCGGTAAACCCGCGCCCACGTATGTATGAGAGGGCCCCCGCACCATCAGGTTCAAACAGTCTTTTATGATATGCATTTGCAGCGCGTTCGGTTATATCAAAATATGTCTGTTCACGATTTATTTGTTCCGCAGATTTCGGTTTGTATTCCGGCATTTTCAGACCTGCCAAATCTGCCAGTTCTTTGATTGCATCACGAAATTCCAGATTACCGGTTTTCATCGTAAACGATATAATGTCACCATGTTCACCGCATCCAAAACAGTGATAAAATCCTTTTTCTTCGTTAACACTGAAACTCGGTGTTTTTTCATTATGAAACGGACAACAACCCCAATAATTTAACCCCTTTTTTGTTAACGGCACACGTCGCGCGACAACATCAACGACTGACAGTCGTGCACGTAATTCATCGGTAAAGTTGCGGTCATATGATGCCATGAATTAACGTGTTATCCTAATATAAGTTACATTTCCATATACAATTTCTTTTGCCATAACAGATTTTGCCAAATGAAACAATGTACGTGCACGGCGACCGGTAAATGTTGTTACGGTTTTACCGTTTAACAAAACATCAGTAAAGAAAATATTATCACCACCATAAACAGACTTTATAAAATATGATACGTTTCCATCTGTATATTTCCAATCAATACGAAATATATCAGATTCAACAGAACCATTGCGGTTCGATGTTGTTGGACCTGGATTTTTCAGTTTTCTGTATAATTGATATTTTTGAATCCGATTCATTTCTTATTTCTTCTTGGTAAACCCGCGACGGGCAGATGGCTTTTTATTGTTAATCAGTTCTGCCGCGGTGGCAAGGTCCGGCATTTCTTTGACACTGACATTTACCTTGTTCGATGATATGTATGCACCATAGCGACCGGTTGGATAGAAATAAATCATCGCGCCTGTCGCTGGGTTTTCACCGATTTCGACGGGTTCAGCTTTTTTCGGACCACCACTTAACAATTCACGTGCCACGTCCAGTGTAATATTTTCTGCTGTATATTGCTTGGCGGCGACATTTTTTTTGCCGTCTGTCACATATGGACCGTATCTTCCAACACGGAAAGAAATCCCATCGCCTAAATCGACGGATGCGGCAGCTGCCGCCATCGACGGCGTTTTTTTATCCCCATCATTTTCTGGGGTATCATCCCCTTCTGTCAGGCGTTTTGTATAATTACATTCCGGATAATTTACACATCCGATAAATGCACCATACTTGGATAATTTTATACCCAATTTTCCACCACACTGTGGACATTTGTTGTTGCCATCGGTGAACAAATGATTAAACATTTGCGCATTTATTGTATCAATAATATCGGTTGTTTTAACGTCACGCGCGCCATCAATCATACTTTGTGTAGGTGTCCAGAATGATTTTAATGCTGCCAATTTTTTCTGCTTTCCATTTGATACATCGTCCAACATATCTTCGGTTTTTGCGGTAAAGTTCACATCAACCAAATCCGTAAAGTATTTTGATAAATATGATGCGATTACCCATCCGCCGGATGTTGGATGAAAACGACGTTGTTTATCCTGTTCAACATATTTACGGTCAACGATTGTGGACATAATTGTTGCATATGTTGATGGACGTCCGATACCCAGTTCTTCCAATTTTTTTACCAATGACGCTTCGGTATATCGTGCCGGCGGTTGTGTAAAGTGTTGCTCTGGAACCAATTCTGTAATAATTATATTATCGCCAACATTCATCGGTGGCAATTTTGATTCTGCATTTGACGTGTCGTCATCGCGGTCTTCGATATATACACGCATAAATCCATCAAATGTACGTGTTGTGCCAACAGCATGAAATACAGCAGCTTTATTTTCTGTTTCGATATCAGCCGCAACACTGTCAAATTCTGCATTTGTCATTTGACATGCAATTGTACGTTTCCAAATCAGGTCATACAATTTTGCTTCATCGCCCGACAGTTTTGGCGCCGCACCATCAAAGTGTGTTGGACGAATTGCTTCGTGCGCTTCCTGGGCATTTTTAGATTTTGTGACATATATATTTGGTGTGCGTGGGACAAATTTATCGCCATAGTTTTTACCAATATATTCACGTATCGCATTTACTGCATCAACTGACAAGTTTGTTGCATCCGTACGCATGTATGTAATTAAACCCTGTTCATATAATTTTTGCGCAGTTGACATTGTGCGCTTGGATGAAAAATACAATTTACGTGATGCTTCCTGTTGCAGGGTACTGGTTGTAAATGGTGCGGCTGCCCGACGGGTTGTTTTCTTTTTATCAATCGTGACAACATGCGCATTTATTTCTGGCGTACCAATTGTCGCCAAAATCGTATCCATCGCGGCGCGATTTCCGATGGTCATTTTATCAATTTTTTCGCCACCTGCAGATATTAAATTCGCATTAAACGCATTATCAGACAATGCACAATTTGCAGTCAATGACCAATATTCAACAGGTTTAAAACTTTCGATTTCGCGTTCACGGTCAACAACCAATTTAACCGCAACAGATTGGACGCGCCCAGCGGATTTTCCCAAATTACGACGCCATAATAATGGGGATATTCCAAACCCAATCAGATAATCCAGCGCACGTCGCACCAGGTATGCATCAACCAAGTTTTCATCAATTTCACGTGGATTTGCAATGGCATCCTGGACTGCGTGTTTAGTAATTTCGTGGAATGCAACGCGATAGACTTTTTTACCACTTAATAATTTTTTTGCACGTAAAATGTCATGGATATGCCAGGCGATTGCCTCTCCTTCTCTATCCGGGTCAGATGCCAGATATACAGCGTCTGCTTTTTTTAATTCATCGGTTATTAATTTAATTTGCTTTTCCTTGCCCGGCATGATTTGCCAACGCATTGCAAAGTCTTTTTCTGTATCAACACTGCCGTTTTCAGGAACCAAGTCACGTACGTGTCCAACCGACGCGACAACACGCCATCCCGCCCCCAAATATTTTTCAATAGTTTTTGCCTTTGATGGCGATTCAACAATAAGCAGGTTCATCTTTCAACTTCCTTTGGCAGATAATTGTTGGTCTTTGTGAATATGTGCGTTCTGACACAGACCAAATCCGAACATCAGTGACAACAGACTGCTGCCACCAAATGACATCAACGGTAATGGTACACCGACCGTCGGCATCAATCCCAAGACCATAGAAATATTTATAAAGTAATAAATAAAAAAGTTCAACATAAAACCAAAACAGACCAGTTGCCCAAACCGATTACGGCATGTTTTCGCGCACCAGAACAGGATAATAATTATCCAACTGTAGAGGGCAAGTAAACCAAACGCCCCGAAAAATCCCATTTCTTCGCCCAGCATTGTGAATATAAAGTCTGTTTGCTTTTCTGGCAAAAATGATTGCTGGGATTGTGAACCTTTCATATATCCTTTGCCCAGGATACCACCCGAACCAAATGCTATTTTTGCCTGGTTGATTTGATAACCTGCACCCTGGGCATCGTGATCTGGATTTATAAATGTTATAATGCGTCCACGTTGATAATCATGCAACCCACCATACCACACAATAGGTGCAGACATCAGACCCAGGATAATCGCGATAATAAACCATTTCTTTTGTGCGCCAACGATATAGAACATGCCAACTGTAATCATTCCCAGGGATAGTGCCGTCCCCAAATCAGGCTGAATAACAATCAGCATAAACGGCACCAATAACATGCATGCCGGGACAATATAGTTTTTCATTTGTGATAATTCGACTGAATTTAACCATGCAAAGTATCGCCCCAATGCCATAACCAGCGCAATTTTTATCAGTTCAGATGGTTGAATATGTATAATCCCCAAGTTCAGCCAACGTTGCGCGCCCATTCCCGTGTGACCAAAAAAAGTCACCATTACAATCATAACCAGGGCGATGGCATAAAACACATATGCAGATTTTACCCATGTTTTTATATTTGTAAATGCCGCGACAAAGAATACACCAAACCCCAATACAATTTTTACCAATTGTGATAATGCAAATGGGCGCCATGCGCCACCACCTGCGGAATACAGAACCAGTATAGATATCGCTAAAACGATACACATTGGTATAAACATTGCCCATGAAAAGCGTGAAAACTTTTCAGATAACCGCATCATATCAGCATTTGAAACGCGTGTCTGTCGTGCCATTTTACGAATCCCCCCGCAGTAATACACGCATGGTTGCTGCCGCACTGCGTGCTGCAGAACCAGATCCCCCTGAATGTTCTGTCACAACACATACAGCATATTTTGGCTTATCCAACGGTGCATATCCAACAAATAATCCGTGGTTGCGCATATTCCATTGCAATTGTTCATTTGTTAATACGCCACGCAAGCGTTCGGCTTTTGAAATACTGCGAACCTGGGATGTGCCGGTTTTACCACCCATTTTTTTGCCTTTGACATTTACTGCACTGCCACTGGCAGTTCCACCTGGTTGGGTTACCTGTTCCAAGCCACGCATTACAGCACGCATATTTTTTTCTTGCAATCCCAGTGACGCAAATACAGGTTTTGTATCAGACTTCATTATACGTGGCACAACCTGACGATTTGATACCGCACGCGATATCATGACCGCCAGTTGCAGACAATTTGTCAGAATAAATCCCTGACCGATACCAGATATAACGGTATCACCATGTACCCAACGGGACCCAACATTTTTTTCTTTCCATTCACGGTCTGGGATAACACCTTTCATTTCGCGACTTAATATATCATCCATATATGTCTGTGCCAATCCCAGGCGCTGCGCCATAGACTTAATCGCATCAATTCCAATACGCAATGCCATTTGATAAAAGTATATGTCGCAAGAATGCTTTAATGCACCCGCCAGGTCAACCCAACCATGACCTTTGGCTTCCCAACAATGGAATTTACGGTCACCATATTCCCAATGTCCCGGGCAGAATACTTTTTCTGTCGGTGAAATGGCACCAGATTCCAGTCCAGCCAATGCAACAACGATTTTAAATGTTGAACCTGGTGGATATAAACCTTCGATGGTTTTGTTCATAAAAGGTTTTGCGAAATCCTGACGCAGGGTTGCAATATATTCATCCGCATCATCTTCGTTAAATACATTTGGATCAAAACTGGGGGTTGATACCATCGCCAGAATGTCGCCGGTTTCAATATTTAGTGCAACACCGCAACCAGATCTGTGCAATGTTAATGCGTCATATAATGCACGTTGGGCATCATCATTTATTGTCGTTACAACATCATCACCCATGACTGGGGCGATAAATTGAGATGTATCTTCGCCGGTTATACGTCCAACGGCATTTGTTATCATAACTGTTTGACCAGGGGTACCAGACATAACATCATTAAACCTTTTTTCAAGTCCCGTAACACCAGTTGTATAAAATGGTGCAGATGGTACCGGATTATCTGGCGCGCCAACATATCCGAATACATGTGCGCCTGCTGGTCCCATTTCATATTGACGTGCAAATCCACTGGCAACGCGCAAGCCTGGTAAATTTTTTGCCTGTAATTTTGCCAGTGTTTCCCAATCTGTATTCTGGCTGATTAATGTTGGTTGAAATTTTGGCTGCTTGCGTATTTTTTTTAGAATACGTGAAACCTTTTTTTGACCCAGGTTCAGGTCACGCGCCACAATTTTTATCAAACCGTTTACATCATCGCTTTCTTCGGGAATAACATAAATTCTGTATATTGGTACGTCACGTGAAATCGGCATGCCAGCTGCAGACAATATTTTTCCACGTTCCGGCATATTTAATTGAATACGAAATGAATTATTCTCACTTTTTCGCAGGTATTCATGATAATTAAAAACCTGCATCTGTAACATACGCAGTACCAAAAATGATGTCAAAACAGTACCGCCTGTTAAAAATAACGCGGCACGTCTGTCAAATGTACGTCCAACCTCGGTATCAATCATGGCGCACCCTTTGAATCAATAGTGTTGTTGGCATGTACAGTAATGTCATCAATGTGAATATCCATATGCCACGCAGTACATTTATAAAACCAAATCCGGTAAAGATTGTTATTACAATACCGATGCCGATAAATATCATAAAAGCGTTAATTGCATTTCTGTCCATGCGTCCCAGGTCAATCAATGTCTGAAATCCGTTTGCAGCAAAGAACAGGCAATAAAGTGCCAACCAAAATCCGGTTGTATTAAATTTATAATCAATCAAGAAACACATCACTGCACCAAATATACCAAACCACGGGGTTTGCTTTACAAACACGCAATAGAATATTGGAATCAATGCCAAAATCCCACCAGGATTCCAAAAAGACATCGACAATCGCCACAGTGCGATTGTCAACAGAAACGGAAACATTAAACGCAAAGATTTTATAACCTTATCAATCATTTATATTTATCCACTGCGTCAAATTTTAAAACCATAACCCGTGATAGTTTACCTGGGTGTAATACCTTTACATCTTTGTCATTTGTCATTGTACCAATAATAATACCACCCGGTAAAACACCGCTGATATTACTGGTAACCAGTTTTACGCCAGCGTCCGGTTGAAACTGTGGGTCACTGAAAAATCCCATTGTTGCTGTCGATGTACCGTTCCCTGTCAGGAAACCATAAACCTCGGACCCGACGACGCGGACAGCAATATTTGTATCTGCGTCTGTTAATGCGCGCACCCGTGCAAAATTAACACCTGCATCGATAACGATGCCTGCCAATACACCATCAGTTGATACAACAGCCATCCCAGGTTCAATACCGCGGGCAGAACCACGATTTATTAAAAATGTTCTGTGACCAAATGCACGATTATCATATTGGACATCTGCCAAAACGGATTCATATGGTTGGCTTTGTACCAGGTCCAATTCACGTGCCAGTTTTTGATTTTCTGCGATTGCAACGTCGCACATATTTTTGTCGGTCAATGCCGCATCCAGTTTTGCCCGCAATTCTTCGTTTTCATCACGCAGTGTTGATAATTCATGTATATTTTCAGCCAGATTTCCAACCGCACGCACGGGCCACGTAATAATGTCACCCATAACAGAAAATACCGGCACAACAACATGTCCCATTGCCCGCATAATTGTATAATCAGGCTTTGCAATCATGATATAGATAAACAATACCGGCAGCACCGCCGCAGCGATTGCGGATTTTATCAACGTAGTAATCCTGGAAGATAATTTATTCTGGTTCATCGGGCACCAGTTTAACCGTAAAAAAGGTGATATTCAATAAAAACTTGATTTTTCATTTAAATCTGCCAGAATATACGCGCATACAAGATGTTCCGAAATGGCAATTGGCTGCCATCAGGATAAAATAAGAGGTGAAAAATTGCCAAAATTAAAAACAAAGTCGTACTTGAAAAAGCGCGCATCAATGACTGCAACCGGCAAAATCCGTGTTGCCAGAAACGCCCACAAAAAACTGCTGCGTAAGAAGTCTGCACGTGCAAACAATGCAGGTTCTAAGCCACAGTATTTGAATGAAAACATGGTCGGTCAGGCGAAAATCTTGGCGCCATATGGACTGAAATAAGTAAGGGGGTCGTATCATGGCAAGAGTAAAACGCGGAACAACCGTAAAACAGAAACATAATAAAATTTTAGCCCGCGCAAAAGGTTATCTGGGTCGTCACAGCACAACATACCGTGCAGCACGTGAAAAAACAGAAAAAGCGGGTCAGTATGCATATCGCGACCGTCGCGTTAAAAAACGTGAATTCCGCGGTTTGTGGATTGTTCGTATCAACGCTGCTGTCCGTCCACACGGTATCACATACAGCCAGTTCATGAATGGACTGAAAAAGGCTGGTGTTAACCTGGATCGCAAGGTCTTGGCACAGATGGCATACGATGCGGATGCAAACTTTGTCACATTGGTTGACACTGCAAAACGATTTATTGGCACCACGGCGAAATAACCCTTGGCGGCAATTGTTTGTTTTGTAATAATAAAAGCCGTCAGACCGACGGCTTTTTATATTAAGGTAAAATGACTATGCAGGAACAGATTAAAAATATTGATAACTTGGCAGATTTACAGGCACTGTACGCATCTGTGTTTGGAAAAAATGGTACAATGACCGCCCGCCTGAAACAAATGAAGGATTTGGATAACGACGCACGTGCGGCATTAAACAAAGAAAATGTCGAATTACGTCAGTTGTTTAAAACGCGCCAGTCTGAAATTGAAAATGCTGTATTGATGGCGCAACTGCAATCGCAGCGGTTGGACGCAACACTGGATCCAATGCCTGAAAATCATGGTACATTGCACCCCCAGACACGTGCATTAAATGAAATATCCGAAATCCTGGAATCATTTGGATATAAAATGTACACAGGACCGGAAATCGAAGATGACTGGCATAACTTTACCGCATTAAATACCCCTGCCCATCACCCTGCGCGTGATATGCAAGATACATTCTTTTTTGAAAACGGTAATGTTCTGCGTACCCAAACATCTGCAATCCAGGTTCGTGCGATGGAATCTGACGGTGTGCCGATTAAGATGTTCGGTATAGGCGCAACATATCGCAAAGAAATGGATGCAACACACAGTCCAATGTTCCACCAAATCGAAGGTTTATATATCGCCCGTGGTATAACAATGTCGGATTTGATTGGTGATGTAAAGGTGTTCTTGCAAAAATTCTTTGAAATTGAAAATGTCGATTTGCGTATTCGCCCGTCATACTTTCCATTTACAGAACCCAGTATTGAAATAGATATCAAATGGGGCGATGGAAAATGGCTGGAAATCATGGGTGCCGGTATGGTGCATCCAAATGTACTGCGTAATTGTGGCATTGACCCAGATGTTTATCAGGGATTTGCATTTGGATTCGGTTGGGACAGATTGGCAATGTTGAAATATGGTCTGAACGATATTCGTGCGTTCTATAATGGCGATGTGCGCTGGTTGAAAAATAGCGGTTGTTAATAAGGGGCAGATAAAATGAAATGGACATATGATTGGTTAAAGGATTATTTAAAAACAGATTTATCTGCCACAGAAATCGCAGATTTGTTAACCCGCACCGGATTAGAGGTTGATGATGTCATCACACCAATATCCCCCATTGCGGCGCGTATTGAAAAATGCGATGCGCATGAAAACAGCGACCACTTGCATGTATTACAGGTAAATGACGGTTCTGATAAGTTACGCCAGGTTGTCTGTGGCGCGCCAAATGCACGTGTGGGACTGATGTCTGCATTGGCTGTGCCGGGCTGTGTTATTGATGGACATGAAATCAACAGCGGTAAACTGCGTGGTGTGTTGTCAGACGGCATGATGTGCAGTGCGCGGGAACTGGGTATCGGTGATGACCACAGTGGAATAATTGAATTGCCAGATGACACAAAAATCGGTTCACCTGTATTAAATACGCAGACTGTATTCGAAGCAGGCATTACACCAAACCGTCCGGATTATTTGGCGGTACGTGGTATTGCGCGTGACCTGGCGGCATGTGGGGCGGGCGAATATATCGCGCCAAATGACACGGAAATCGCGCCAGTTACAACGACACGCCAGGCGATTGTTAAAACAGACAAATGCCCGATATACAGATTCGCAGAAATTTGTGATATTACGGTCGCGCAAAGCACGGACAAAATAAAATCACGCCTGACCGCGATTGGTATAAATCCCAAGAATGCACCGATTGATGCAACAAACTATATTTGTTATGACATGGCACAGCCAATGCATTGCTTTGACGCAGACCAGATTCATGGCAACATTACAATTCGCATGGCAACTGGTGGTGAACAGTTCACAGACCTGTTTGGCAATGCGCATGAATTAAAAGATACTGATATAGTTATCGCAGATGATATGGGTATCTTGGCATTGGCGGGTGTTATCGGTGGTGCACGTGGCGCGACAACTGAAAACACAAAAAATATAATATTGGAAAGTGCATATTTTGACCCGGTGTCTGTTCGCAAGACATCAAAACGCTTAGGGCTATCGACGGACGCATCATATCGATATGAACGCGGTATTGACCCGACAATAACGGGCACGGCATTGGCAAAGTGTGCAGATATTATCATGTCATCATGTGGTGGTAAAATATGTGGCACCGGTGTTGCGGGTAATGGTGTTGCGCCACGGGAAGCGATAAAATATACGCCTGATTTATTCTTGAAAAAGACGGGTGTTGATATGGACGCTGACACGCAATATCAGATTTTGTCGAACCTGGGGTATGATGTAAAACGCGATGGGGATGCGTGGCATATTACACCACGACCAGCCCGTGTTGATATGGAAATCCCAGAAAATGTTGTGGCAGAATTGTTGCGTATTTATGGATATGATAACATTGCAAAGAATGCGTCACATCGCACCGCAGAACCTGCTGCACATTGTGATTATTTTGGCACGTTAAAAAATGAATTGGCATCCCGCGGATTGAATGAGGTTAAAACATTCGGATTCGCCAATTCTGCCATTGAATCAGCATTAACAACAAATCCGATTGTAAAAATTGCAAATCCGATAACGGTTGAATTAGATGCAGCCCGCCCAACATTGCTGGGTAACATGTTGCAGGTTGTTGCAGATAATGAAAAGCGTGGCTATCCGGATTTATGTTTGTTTGAGGTTGGAACCGTCTTTACCGGTTCAACCCCCGGCGACCAACATACATCGGTCTGCATTGTGCGCACAGGTAACACATCGCCAAAGCATTGGGCATCGCGCGCACGCACATATGATATATATGATGTCAAGGCTGACCTGATATCATTGATGCATGGGCAAAAATTCACTGTGGATACATCAAATCCGCCATTGTGGGCGCATCCATATCGTTATGGAAAAATTGTCCAGGGTAAAAAAATCATCGCAGAATTTGGTGAATTACACCCAATGATTGCGAAACAGAACCGTA
This sequence comes from uncultured Rickettsiales bacterium, assembly GCA_947176385.1. Taxonomy (GTDB): domain Bacteria; phylum Pseudomonadota; class Alphaproteobacteria; order Rs-D84; family Rs-D84; genus Enterousia. Next base: position 13,647 of record CAMWQN010000003.1, on the reverse strand, counting down.
TAAAAACGACTGTAAATGTTGCGATTGTTGAAAATACAGATAACCTGCCGGGACCACGTCGCGTGCGTCATGATGCGTTGTCTGATTTCCAACCAATTACACGTGATTTTGCATTTATTGTGGATGGGGGCGCACCTGCTGCTGCATTGGTTGCCGCCGCGCGTACCGCGGACGCCCGTATATCAGATGTTGTTGTATTTGACGCATTTGATATGAATGATGGGAACAAATCAATTGCATTCACAATAACAATAACCCCGCATGAAAATATGTCTGATTCAGACATCATGGCTGTGCAAAATGCGGTAATTGCGAATGTTGAAAAAAAGTGCAATGCAAAAATCCGTGATAAATAAGTTGCATTGTAATTGAATATAAAAAAAGCCCCCGTATTATTTGCGGGGGTATGTCATTTATGGTGGTTGGGGCTGATAACAGTCTCAAATGCCCGTGCGTATTCAATATATTCCGCACCCCCAACCAGTAAAAAATAAAACCGCTGTAAAGATATACAGAGGTTGGAGGTTGAATACTATTGAATACGATAGTGTTGTTTATTTTTATATTTCACAACCCTCCAACCAAGTTGGAGAAGTTTGTATTCAAAGAGGTATTCACACCTCACGCTGACAATTCATCAACGCATACCTATTATATCTGATTAAATTGCTGTTTGCAATAATTGTTCTTTGTTATCTGTTATTTGTACTTTGAAAAAACGCCCCAATGGGGCGTTTTTTATAATTGTGCGCGAACCTCGGTCACTTCATAGCATTCGACACGGTCGCCTTCTTTCAGGTCATTGTATTTATCGAAACTCATACCGAATTCGACACCGCCGGATACTTCTTTGACTTCGTTCTTTTCACGACGCAGTTCGCCAATTTTGCCGTCATATATAACAACGTTATTACGCAACAGGCGTACAAATGCATCTTTCTTGATTGTACCTTCGGTCATGCGACAACCCGCAACGCGTGTGCCCTTGCCCACTGTGAACAATGCGATAACATCGGCATATCCGATAAAGTTTTCTTTGCGAACAGGTGCCAGTTTACCGGACAAGATTTCTTTGATTTCGTCTGTGATACGATACACAACACTGTGATAACGGATATCAACATTGTTGCCACGTGCCAGGTCACGTACCGCAGCATCTGCACGTACATTAAATGCAATTATAACCGCACCCGATGCACTGGCCAGACGGATATCACCTTCGGTAATTTGACCAACACCTGATGACAGGATTTCAACCGCTGCTTTGTCTGTGTGAATGTCACGCAACATATCGGTGATGGCTTCCACACTGCCCTGAACGTCAGCACGCAAAACAATTGGTAATGTTAATTTTTTCGTTTCATCCCTGCGTGCAAATAATTCTTCCAGCGATGAACGTTTAATCGCATTTGCCTTATCTTTTGCCTTTTGAACGCGGTATGCAGCAACTTCGCGGGTTTGTGCATCTGTTTCCATTACGCGCAGTTCATCACCTGCAGATGGCACAGAATCCAGACCCAATACAACAACTGGCTGACCTGGCTTTACAGATTTTACGCGTTCGCCCGCAGAATTTATCAAACCACGAACACGACCAAATGTTTCACCAACAACGAATACATCGCCAATCTTTAATGTACCATGGCGCATCAATACAGTTGCAACGGCGCCCAAGCCGCGTTCCATTTTTGCTTCTACCACATATGCGACGGCTGGCATTTCAGGGTCAGCCTTTAATTCCATCATATCGGCTTGTAATAAAATGGCTTCTTCCAATTTATCCAGACCGATTTTCTTGGTTGCAGAAATTTCAACACATTGAACATCACCACCCATTTCTTCGACCTGAACTTCCTGTTGCAGCAGGTCCGTCTTTACGCGTGTTGGGTTTGCTTCTGGTAAATCGATTTTGTTAATTGCAACGATAAACGGAACCTTGGCAGCACGAATGTGGTTTATTGCTTCGACTGTCTGTGGCATGATTGAATCATTTGCCGCAACAACCAATACAACGATATCTGCCATCTGGGCACCACGTGCACGCATGGCAGTAAATGTTTCATGTCCCGGTGTATCCAAGAATGTAATCATTGGACCGGTTTTTGTTTTTACCTCATACGCTGATACATGCTGGGTGATACCACCTGCTTCGCCGGCAACAACATTTGCATTGCGGAATGCATCCAACAAAGATGTCTTACCATGGTCAACGTGTCCCACAACGGTTACAACCGGTGCACGTGGGGTAAGTTTTGCAGGATCTGGCTGACGTTCCATCTGGTCAGCATATGGTTTCATATCAACGCGTTTTACTGTCGCACCAAATTCTGTTGCAATCAATTCAGCAGTATCAGCATCAATAGATTGATTTTGTGATGCCATCATACCCATTTCCATCAATTTTTTGATGACATTACCAACCTTTTCCGCCATGGCAGCCGCCAGGTCTTTGACTGTAATTGTATCGCCCAATGTTACAACATGTTCAACCTTTTGTGGGGCAGTAAATATTGCGCGTGCCTTTTCACGGAAACGCTTCAGTGATGCTTCGGAACGGCGACGATTTGCACCACGCAATCCAATTTCATCATCATCGTCGCCATCACCAATAACAATGTCATGCAAAGAAATTTTGCCAGATTTTTTGAAATCTTTTTTATGATTTGCGTTACGTGCCGGGCGCATATCTTCGTCATCATTGCGCGCAGATTTATTATTGTTGTTATTGTGTGATGTGAATTGCTGTTGCGCGTGCGATTGTTTTTTAGGGGCACTGGCAGGTTGTGTTGCGGCTGGTTCTTCAACCGGTTGCGCGGCGCTTTCACGCGCAGCCAATTGTTCTTTGACCTGTTCATATTCGCGTGATTCACGTGCGATTTCTGCGGCGCGTGCGGCAGCGGCGGCAGCCTCAGCCTCGGCACGTTGACGGCGTTCTTCTTCGCGTGCACGTGCGGCTTCTAATACTGCGCGCAGTTTATCATCTGCGGCATTATGTGCTGGCGCGTTTGATTTTGCTTCTTCGCGCAGTTCACGTGCGCCGGGTGCAATTACACGCCGACGACGTTCAACGAATACTGCATCGCCTTTGCGGCTTTGCACCGCGTCCATTGTTACAGATTTTCCAAGTGTCAGTGTTGCCATATTTGCGCCCCTTTACGCCCTGTGTGTTTTACCGCAGGGACAACCCTGCGGTACATGTATTTATATTATTCAGCGACTGTTGTATCACCGCCAATGCCGTATACGATTTCACGCGCCTTCATAATAACGCGTCCAGCCAGACGGTTGCTCATGTTATCTTCGCCCAAGATTTCAACCATTTCATCAGATGCCAAATCAGCCAAATCAGCCAAAGATTTGATACCGGCATTACCCAATTTCATGATGATTGGACGTTTGATAAAGTCAAATCCCAACAGATCGTCGGACATACCCAGTTTATGACCTTCGTCTTTATAGTCCTGTTCAACTTTGTCCAGATATGCCTTTGCACGTGTTTGCAATTCAGTTGCCAATTCTGCATTGAACCCTTCGATAGATTCCAGTTCTTTGCCATCAACGAATGCGATTTCTTCGATTGTACGGAAACCTTCTGTAATCAACAGGTGTGCAATCATTTCATCAACATCCAGACCCTTGATAAACAGTTCTGTCTTTTCTTTGAATTCTTTTGCGCGACGTTCTTGTTCTTCGGTTTCATTCATAACGTCGATGTTCCATCCGGTCAATTGTGATGCCAGACGTACATTCTGACCACGGCGACCAATTGCCAAAGACTGTTGATCTTCGTTTACAACAACGGCTGCGCTGCGTGTATCTTCTTCGACGATAATCTTGGCGACCTTGGCAGGCTGCATTGCGTTGACGATATATACAGCCGGGTCTTCGGAATACAAGATAACGTCAATCTTTTCACCATGACATTCGTTGATAACTGGCTGAATACGTGTACCCTTGATACCAACCGTCATACCAACAGCGTCAATAGATGGATCCTGGGTTTCAACAGCGATTTTTGCGTGTGAACCAGGTGCACGTGAAACAGATTTAATTTTAATGATACCTTCATAGATTTCAGGTACTTCCTGAACAAACAATTTTTCCATGAACATTGGATGTGTACGTGTCAGGAAAATCTGTGGACCTGTATTAGAACGTGCGACATCCATAATCAATGCACGTACGCGGTCACCAACAGCCAGACGTTCGCCTGGAATCAATTCGTTGCCACGGATATAACCTTCGGCTTTGCCATTGATATCAACAAATACGTTGCCAAATTCGATACGTTTAACAACACCGGATACAATGTCACCGATATTGTCTTTGAATTCTTCGTATTGACGACCCTTTTCCGCGTCGCGTACACGGGCAGTCATAATCTGACGCGCAGTTTGAAACGCCATGCGACCAAATTCAGGTTCTGGCAGTTGGTCTTCGACAACATCGCCGACCATCGGATTTGCGGAATATTTTTTCGCCTGGGCAACCGTCAACATAGTGTTTGGGTCATATTCTTCATCTTCGCCCAATTTATCTGGGGATGAAATAACAGTAAACAGACGCTTTACGTGTATTGCACCGTTTTTACGGTCGATATTTGCGGTAATATTAAATTCTTCGCCATATTTGTGTTTTGCGATTTTGGCAATTGCAGCCTCTAACGATTCGATGACGATTTCACGGTCAATTTGCTTTTCCTGGGCCAGTGAATCAATCGCTAGCAGCAAATCCTGACGTGGCATAGAAACAAAAGACATTTGCTTTCTCCTTGTTTATTTTTTTGCGTCTTTTACTTACAAGGGCGGGGTCTTGCAACCCCGCCCTTAAAAAAATCTTTTAAGAACACTAGCATTATAACCCCGAATCGACAAATTGCAAGAATTATTTGACGGTTACTGTTTTCGGCTTTATACTGCGAATTATGAAGATTATTAACAGGTATTTTTCACGGCAGTTAATTACAATATTCTTTATGTTGTTAATGGTGCTGACAGGGCTGGCATGGATGGTGCAAATTATGTCCATGATGAAGTTCTTGTTAAACTATGGCGTCGCCTTGGACAGTTTTATGGGGCTGACCGCATTGATGATACCGTTTATTATATCAATTATAATTCCTTTTGTGTGCTTTATCGCGGTCATCTTTGTTTACAGCAAGATGATTTCGGATAACGAGGTTACTGTTATGGCTGCGTCCAGTTTATCACCACGACAGATTGCAGCCCCTGCATTATGGCTGGCAGCGATATTGACAGCCACACATTTGTTTTTGAATTTGTTTATTGTGCCTGCAACCCAGACGACATTTTATAATACCCAGTGGAATTTGCGATATGGTCTGGCGCATATGAAATTAAAAGAATCAGCATTTACCGAATTAACAAATGGTCTGGTTGTGTATGTTGATAAAGTATCCGGTCACGACCTGTCCCAGGTAATGTTGTCAGATACCCGTGATGATAAATCACAAATGATTATATTTGCCGAGAAAGGAAAACTGGTCGCAACGGTTCGTGGATTATCAATTGTTATGACCAATGGTTCACTGCAAGCAACGGGCGACGCAATGACGACCGGTACATTTGAAACATTTGATATGGATTTAAATGTAACAGACCGTGGCAGCGACAGTGTTTTCAAGGTTCGCAGAATCCCAACAGGACAATTATTGCGTGATATATTAAACAACCCCAGTGAAAAGCAGCATAAAAAAGTGTTGTCTGAATTATGCACACGCTTTTTAAGCCCGATTATGAATCTGATTCTGGCAGCGTTATGTGCGTGTATTTTGTTACGTACATCATTGTTGCGTCGTCGTGCCAGTTTTGCCCCAGTTGCAGCGGTTGTTGCGATGGCAGTTGCAATGTCTGTGTTTATGACTGCGTCCAATATGATCAGCAGTCTGACCGAATTTGGAATCTTGGCATTGGCACAGATGCTTGTATTGGTTGTTATATTGTTTATACTGTTCAAAAAATGAAAAAAGCGATAATGTTCTTTATGTCTTTTATTGGGATGTCCTGCGCCAGTGGTGCAGGTATGGACTTTAACGCACCCAAGACCATTACCGCAGATAAAATTGAATATGATTTAAAATCAGAAACAATAAAAACTGTGGGCAAGACAGAAATAACCAGTGCCAACGGTCAACGTTTGACTTTGAATAATTCGTATGTTTCCAAAACCGGCGAAAGTTTATCTGGTGATGATATTCGTCTGTGGCTGGGTCAGCATGTGTATGTCGAATCTGATAATATAACCCGTGACGGTAATTTGACAATTGCACGTAATGCAGAATTTACCGCATGTTATGATTGTGACCCATATGGCGAAGCGTGGACAATATCAGCAACAAAAATCGTGCATAATATGCGTCGCAGAATGTTGCAGTTTTATAATCCTGTATTGTGGGTTTATGATACGGTGCCGGTATTTTGGTTCCCATTTTTTGAAATGCCAGACCCAGGCGTAAAATATAAAACTGGATTTTTAATGCCGTCATTTCAATCGACAAATAAAATGGGTACCCAGATAAATATTCCAGTTTATATTTCGATTTCGGACACGCATGATTTAACATTTACACCGTCATATTTGACCCAGGAAAATCCACTGTTCCAGTTGGAACATCGGTTAAATACCCAACATGCACAGTTTCGGACCAATGGGTCATTTACACATAACAAAGAAGGCGAAAACCGCTGGCACGTATTTAATGATGATATAATTGAACTGGGTGAATATACACGTGCAACGGTGTACTTGCAACGCACATCAGACAAGACTTATTTGCAGAAGTATGGATTTTATGATGCGCAGCCATATTTGGATTCCGGGGCAAAGTTGGAATTATTTGGTCAGTCTGGCTATGTTGTCGCAGATACACACATATTCCAGGAATTGCGCAGCAATTATAATTTTTACCAGTCTGTGCCAACTGGAAATATTTTGCCAAACATTCGCGGCGTGTATCAAACGTCACCAATATATGGGGAAACATATGCATTGGTAAATGCGGACGTGTTGGGCATATCTGGGAAAGGCACTGCATCCCAGCGTGTAATCGGCGACGCACGAATTGTGTCGCCATGGACCCTGTGGGGTGGCAATCGATTGACATTAAGTGTGGATGCCAGATACGATGTATATAATTTTGATAACACGGAAATGATTGATGGACGCCAGTATTCTGGGTTAAAGAATCGTTTCTTGCCCAGTGGTTATGCCGAATGGGGATTGCCATTGTTCCGTGCGGGCAATGCATGGACACAAATAATTGAACCGCGTGCGCGATTGACGGTTATGCGTCATACAGATACAGACGAATTTGCAATGAATAATGATTCTGCTGGTGCATTCTTGTCTGATACAACACTGTTTTCAGATAACAGATTTTCCGGATATGACCTGTGGGAAAACGGTACATTTGCAGACTATGGCGTGCGCTGGGCGGCGTTTAATAATGATGGGCGCATGTTTGAAGTATTTTTGGGACAATCATATGACTTTACAGAACGCCAAGATACCGACCCAAACAGTGGATTTCATGATGGTGCATCGGACTATGTTGGACGTGTTGAATTTAATAACAGTTCATGGTTGCGCATTGCCAGCAGATTCCGTATGGACCGTTATAATTTATCATTGCGTCATGCGGAAACATCTGCGAATATCGGCAGTGCCAAGAACTATATCCACCTGGGGCACATCTGGTCACAGCAGTTCGTGGATGTATTTACAATCGACAACGAAATAAACGAAGCCGTCGGCGGGATTGGCATCCAATTGACAGACCGGTGGTCTGCGCGCTTTAATGCGATATATAATATGACGTATGGAGAATTTCAACGTCATTCAGGGGGATTGTTCTATACTCATCCGTGTTATTATCTGTCGGTTGAATACCGTCGTGATAACGCGATAAAAGAAGATTATGTGGGTGACACGACATTCCAATTCAGATTTGGAATGAGTATTGACGGGCAGCAATATTAGTTTTTAAGGAAAGGAAACAATGACAAAATTTATAAAATCTTTGATATTGGCATGTGTGATAACTGGTACTGCGAATGGGGCAACTGTTGTTGCAACAGTTAACGGCACACCCATAACAGATACCGATGTTACATCACGTGTTGAATTAATGACCCGCCAGGGCAAGACATCAACCGATAACCGTCGTGTCGCGCTTCAGAACATAATTGATGACAATATCAAAATTGCATATGCATCAAACTTTCATGCTGTTCCCGAAGATTCTGTGGTTGATAAAGAATTAAAGAAAATGAATCTGGGGGATGTGTCATCTGCCGTGCGCGCAATGGCACGCAGCGCGATCCGCGCAGAAATTGCCTGGCAAATTGTGGTTGCCCGAACTGTATTGCCGACAATTGATGTCAGCACCGAAGAAATAAATGCTGAACGCACAGCAATTGCGCGTGAACACGGATTACCAATTGAAATGACAATTATTCGTTTGACGGATATCCCGGAAAGCGTTGCGGCAAAATTAACCAAACCAAAAGATTGTGATGCTGCGATGAAAATGGCAACAGATTTAGGGGGCGCGCCACAAAAGTTTACTGCACTGCAATATGAATTGTCTGCGGATATTCGCGCACGTGTGGCAGCGTTGCCGAACCTGACATGGTCACCGCGCGCAGATGATACTGTGTTACTGGTGTGCAGTACTAAAAAGACATCTGAATACGGCAAACTGGACGACATGATAAAACAAAACACAATGTATAAACAGGCACTGTTTATGGCAGACCAACAATTAAAACAATTACGTCGCAAGGCTGTGATTGTTATCAACGACGACAGATATAAATTATAAAAATGAAACCAATTTTATTTAATTTTACAGACAGTGAACTGGAAAAATTTGTAACCGACCTGGGACAGCCAAAGTTTCGTGCAAAACAGATTCGCGAATGGTTAAATCGTGGTGCGCCGGATTTTGCATCTATGCGTAATTTACCCGAAAGCCTGCGTCATGACCTGGACGCAACCGCACAAACATTGCCATGTAAAATTGTTAAGAAATTAGAATCCAGTGACGGTGAAACAACAAAGTTCTTGCTGGAATTAAATGATGGCGAACAGATTGAATGTGTATTGATGCGCACGACATATGGCAACAGTGTCTGTGTCAGTTCCCAGGCAGGATGCGCCATGGGATGCCGTTTTTGTGCATCAACATTGTTGGGATTAAAGCGTAATTTAACAGTAAATGAAATATTCGCGCAAATCTTGACCGCGCAATGGGAATTGCGTGGTGACAAATTCAAAGATATTGCAATTCGTCCAAACGGTGACCCAAACAATGGCGATGTGTCACACATTGTAATTATGGGTACGGGCGAACCATTACAGAACACTGAAAATGTAATCGGATTTATGGAACGTGCAAACCGTGACATGGGTATTGGTTGGCGCAGAATAACATTATCGACATGCGGCATTGTTCCGGGAATATATGATTTGATAAAGTGGGGTCGTCCAATAAATCTGGCAATATCATTGCATGCGCCGACTGACGAACTGCGCAGTACAATAATGCCAATCAATAATAAATATAAATTGGATGAAGTCTTGACCGCTGCAACAGATTTTACCAACACACATAACCGTCAGTTGATGATAGAATATATCTTGTTGGGGCGCAGGGACGAAAATGGGGATACTGTATTGGTTAATGCCACGCCAGAATATGCGGAAAAATTATCGGACCTGTTACAGGGTAAAAATTGCATGGTAAATTTAATCCCATGGAATGCGGTTGATGAACGTGACTTTGCATCACCATCGGGAAATGCTGTACACAGATTCCAAGATATATTGATTAAGCATGGCATTCATACACGCATCCGCCGTGAACGCGGAACTGATATCGGCAGTGCATGCGGTCAACTGCGATTAAACAACGCAAAAAAGAAATAAAGAACCGCTGTATTAAACAGCGGTTTGGAATTTTTAACTGCGAATTTTACGCAGTACGACCATTATACCCGCCGGTGTCATCCCTGGTATTCGCGACAGTGCCGCAATATTGTCTGGTCGCGTGGCGGTCAATTTTTCAATTAACTCATTGGTTAATCCCGGCATATTTGTATAATCAAAATCGCGTGGAATTTTTAGTTCTGCATCACGCTTATACGCGGCAATTTCACGCGCGTTACGTGCAATATATCCTGCATAAAACTTATCATTTTCAGCAATGCTATCTGCATGCAATGCATATTTTTTCTGGCGCATGTCTTCGGTTATTAAACCGCATTCAACCGCAATTTGTCCCAATCTGTCAATCGCGTTATCCACGCGCAGATGTAATCGATATTCAGCGCGTGATGTGAACATACGATATGGTTCATCAACCCCCAGTGTTGTTATATCGTCAATCAATACACCAATCATTGAATTTGTGCGGTCAATATCCAGGAACGCGATATTTAATGCATATGCTGCAGCATTTGCACCGGCGATGACGCCTTGGGCGGCAGCCTCTTCATAACCGCTGGTGCCGTTGATTTGTCCGGCAAAGAACATATGTGGCGCGTCGCGTGATTGCAGGCGTGAATTCAACACGCGCGCGTCAATCGCATCATATTCAATCGCATATCCGTAACGTGCAATGCGGGCATTTTCCAGACCCGGTATTGTACGAATCCACATGTCCTGGACGTCTGCGCCAAAACTGGTCGATATGCCGTTTGGATAAATCAAATCGCTGTTTAATCCTTCGGGTTCCAAGAATACATGATGTGATGTGTGTTCTGGGAAACGCATTACTTTGTCTTCCAGTGATGGACAATAACGCGGACCAATTCCTTCGATATCGCCATTATACATTGGTGCGTTTTTTATATTTTGACGGATTATGTCATGCGTCTGTTGTGTTGTGTGTGTTATATAACATACCGCATCATAGTTATTATTTGGATTCGGTTCCGAAAACCATTCGTGTGGCGCGTCCCCCGGCTGCAATTCACAGACAGAAAAATCAATACTGTCACGATAAATACGTGCTGGTGTTCCGGTTTTTAACCGCATTAAATTAAATCCCGCGTTACGCAAAACGGGCGACAACGTTTTGTCTGGTGCTTGATATGTATTATCATCTGTCAGGCGACCCGACGGGATTTTTTCGGCGCCACGTGTAACCAGCCCCTGCATAAATGTACCAGTGGTCAAAACAATTGCGCTGGCACTGTATTTATTATTAACGGTTTTGTTTTCAATATCGAAACTATCCACTGTTTCAAATGTGATTGTTAAATTTGGGGTGTCATTCAAAATTTTGACAACTGCATCGTGATATAATTCGCGATCAATTTGTGCGCGCAACGCGCGTGTTGCTGCGCCATGTGATGCATTCAATGTTCTGAAATGAATACCGCTCGCATCTGCTGCACGTGGCATAACACCGCCGAACGCGTCAATTTCCGCCACCATTTGTGATTTTCCGGGACCGCCAATGCTGGGGTTGCATGACATCGCGCCCAAATCCGCATCGCACATTGTAATTAACAATGTTTTTGCACCACGGCGGGCAGATGCCGTGGCGGCCTCGGTCCCGGCATGTCCACCACCAATAACAATCACATCAAAATGTTGCATTAAAAACGTCCCATTCCACCATTTATTGCCAGTACCTGACCGTTAATATATGATGCCTCAGCTGATGCCAAGAACACGCATGCATTCGCAATATCATCCGGTTCGCCAAAGCGTCCTGCTGGGATTTGTGCCAGGTATGCTTTCTTTAAATCATCAGACAATACATCTGTCATCGGGGTCTTGATAAAGCCCGGGGCAATGCAGTTTGCAGTGATACCGCGGGATGCAACCTCGGCTGCGATGGATTTTGTCATTGCAATCATACCGCCCTTGGATGCTGCATAGTTTGATTGCCCCGGACCACCAATTTGACCAATGATTGATGCCATGTTGATAATACGACCAAAGCGGTTCTTCATCATCGGCATGATTACCGCACGGCACATCTTGAAGCATGAACGCAGGTTCGTATTGATAACATTATCAAACTGTTCATCGGTCATGCGCATTAATAATGTATCCTGGGTAATACCGGCATTGTTTACCAATACATCAATTTTACCGCACTTTTCAATTGCTGTCGCGACCAATTCTGATGCCGCATTGCAAGACGCCAGGTCAGACGCAATCTTGACATATCCATCATCAAACTGTGCATTTAATTTATCCATGCTGCGACCAGTAACAACGACGGTTGCGCCGGCATCTTTCATTTTATGTGCGATTGCGCCACCGATACCACCGGTTGCACCTGTTATCAAAACAACTTTATCTGTTAAATCAAACATCTTAAATCTCCAATTTCTTTGCTGTTATGTCTGGACAAATGCGTCCACAAAGCCCTGTTAAAACGTTCCCCGGTCCACATTCAGTCATGTCAGTGATACCCAGTTCATGCATACGCAGAACACTTTCGCGCCAGCGCACACCATGCGTCATTTGATATACCAATTCTTCTTTAATTTCGGTTGGATCCATCATAATGTCAGCGGTTTTATTTGCAATAAATTTCGCAGATGGCACCTTGATTTCAACACTTTCCAGTGCGGCACGCATTTCGTCCGCGGCTGGCGACTGCATACGACAGTGAACAGGAACCGACAACGCCAATGGCATTGCGCGACGTGCGCCGGCATCCTTGGCAGCTGCCATGGTGGCTTCTACAATTTCTTTTGCGCCGGAAATTACAACCTGACCCGGGCAATTATCGTTTGCAACATCGCAATCTGTTGTGGCACAAATTTCACGTACTTTATCGATATCCAGACCGATAATCACAGCGGTCAGACCGCTGCCCGCTGGTGCCGCGCTTTGCATCGCGTTACCACGTGCGCGCAACAGTTTTGCTGCATCCGATAAACTGATCGCGCCACTTGCACACAGGGCGGTATATTCACCCAATGAATGTCCAGCAACATATTCGGGCAAGGTCGCCCCTGACGCACGCAGCATAGCAATAGACGCTGCCATAATCGCAGGCTGAACATTTGCGGTCAATGTTAATTCTTCCATTGGACCATTAAAAATGATATCCGATAATTTCTGATTTAATGCATCGTCGACCTCTTCAAACACAGCACGGGCTGCGGCATTGTTTTCATACAAGTCGCGCGCCATACCAACAGACTGGCTGCCCTGACCTGGAAATACAAATACAGATGACATATGTCCTCCTTTTAATATTGAATCATGGGGCAATTATAGACGTGATTTTACGTGTTAGCAAATATTATTGTTTTGTGTTGACATTTTAACGGTTTTGTCTATAATAATAAAAAAAGGATTTTAGAATGGCAAATAAAAACTATGACGATATGTCTGATGATGGAATTCGCTTTATCGGTTGTGATACGGATAGACCACAGGGATATTTCTGTCGGGCTTTTGCGGCAACTTGTCCGTGCTTTGAAAATACCGGTTTGTGTACAATGGGTGATTGCTATTACGCAGACAAAAACATCCCGTCTGCGGATGAAATGTTGCGTCTGCAATTAATTCAAATACGTCGCACACAACTTCAAATGGCACAAATTTCGTACCGTGACCGTGGTATCAAGGTGCCGTGGCACACGCCAAAAACAC
>CAMWQN010000002.1 GCA_947176385.1 uncultured Rickettsiales bacterium | reverse complement strand
CATCTGCATTGTTCGTCGGCAGCGACACTTTAGATGAAAACTTCAAAAAATCCGCAGCAAACATTCCAAATATTGACGCATTGCCAACAATTGGTTTGAATGTTTTGGATATTTTGAAACATGACAAGTTGGTTTTGACCGCTGATGCAGTCAAAGCAGTGGAAGCAAGATTGGCATAATAAAGCCAGAATGCAAAACTAAAAAGGTTTATCAAAATGGCAGAAAAAAAAGTTAGTGCAGAGAAAAAAATCGTTGCGACCGCTGGTATTTATGATATACTGCGTCGTCCGATAATCTCGGAAAAGGCAGCAAAACTGTCTGAAAGCAATGGTATTGCGTTTGAAGTTGCAATGGAAGCGACTAAAGAAGATGTTGCACGTGCAGTTCAGGCAATATACAATGTAAAGCCGACCAAGGTTAACATTGTCGTCGCAAAGGGCAAAGTTAAAACTTTCCGTGGTCGCTCCTCCGGTACACAGCGCACTGTAAAGAAAGCCTATGTATCATTGCCGGCAGATGCAACATTGGATTTGTCCGCAAACATATAATAATTTAACCGCCGTGGCAGAGAATCTGGATGTTCTGGACGTTATTGTCACGGCACAGAAAAAGGTAAGAAAAAAATGGCATTAAAGCATTATAAGCCAAATACCCCGGGTACACGTGGTCTGACATTGGTTGACCGCAGTGAATTGCACCGTGGTGCGCCAGAAAAGGCATTGACAGTTGGCTTAAAGTCCAAAGGTGGACGTAATAATTTTGGTCACGTTACCGTTATGCATCAGGGTGGCGGTCACAAACGTAAATATCGTTTGATTGATTTTAAACGTAAAAAGACAGGTATGCCAGCGACAGTTGTACGTTTGGAATATGACCCGAACCGTACAGCATTTATCGCCTTGATTGAATATACAGATGGCGTACGTTCTTATATCTTGGCACCACGTGATTTAAAGGCTGGTGACGTTGTTATCTCTGGCGAACGCGAAGATATCAAGCCAGGTAACGCAATGCCATTAAAGAACATGCCGATTGGTACTATTGTGCATAATGTTGAATTGAAACCTGGCGCCGGCGGTCAGTTGGCACGCAGTGCAGGTTGCTATGCTCAGTTGATGGGTAAAGATGGTGTTTATGCACAGATTAAAATGAACAGCGGTGAGTTGCGCAAAGTTCATTCTGATTGCTTGGCGACGGTTGGTACAGTTTCCAATCCGGACCAGCGTAATGTCAACCTGGGCAAGGCTGGACGCGCACGTTGGTTGGGCGTTCGTCCATCAGTCCGTGGTATGGCTATGAACCCGAATGATCACCCAATGGGTGGTGGTAACGGTCACTCTAAGGGACACGAACCAGTGTCACGTACAGGTATTCCAGCCAAGGGATATCGTACCCGTAGCAATAAACGTACTGCTAAGATGATTATCCGCAGCAGACATTTGGCAAAGAAGAAATAATAATATCCCCGTATCTATATGATGCGGGGGCACAAGAAAAAACGGAGTAATTGATGTCTCGTTCAGTTTGGAAAGGTCCTTATGTTCATCCATCCGTGTTGAAAAAAACAGCGGTTGCGAATGAAAACAACGACCGTAAACCAATTAAAACTTGGTCTCGTGGCAGCACGATTGTACCGCCAATGGTTGGGCTGACTTTTGAAGTTCACAATGGTAATAAATTCATTCCTGTTTCAATCAACGAAGATATGATTGGACATAAATTGGGTGAATTTGCACCAACTCGTACTTTCAAAGGGCACGCAGCAAACAAGAAAGCAGCAGCCAAGAAATAAGATTTCTGACGAAATCATAAATTATAGGGTAAATAATTATGACAACGACAAGATATGGAATAAAAGATAATCAGGCACGTGCGTTCAATAAAATGATTCGCGTTAGCCACCAGAAATTGAATCTGGTTTGCGATATGGTTCGCGGATTGCCAGTTGACCGTGCAATTGATGTCTTGAAGTTTTCGAAAAAACGTGTAGCGGGCGAAGTCTTGAAGACTTTGTTGTCAGCAGTCGCTAATGCAGAAAATAACAAAAATCTGCCAGCTGACAGTCTGTTCATCAAAGAAATTTGGTGTGGTAAAGCGTTGACAATGAAACGCATTATGCCGGGACCACGTGGCAGTGCACGTCCGATTTTGAAACCATTCTCTAATTTGACAATTGTTTTGGAATCTGGGGTTGCACCATCTAAGAAAACAGCAAAAAAAGAAAAAGCAAAATAATGTAAGTATGCGGTCGGTGGTATGGGATAACCCTGAATAAAGTCGAACAGACTTCAAGAACACCGTCCGTAAAAACAAGGAAAAAGAAAATGGGACAGAAAGTATCACCAATTTCATTGCGTGAATTTATCAACAAGATTACAGATTCACGTTGGATTGCAGGCAAGAAAGATTATGCAGCCTTGCTGGCAGAAGATGTTAAAATCCGCAAGTTTATCGAAAAGAAACTGAAAAAAGCAGGATTGGCAAAAGTTGTTATCGAACGTTTTGCAAAGAAAGTAGTGGTTACAATCCACACTTCACGTCCTGGTATGATTATCGGTAAAAATGGTGCTGATATTGAAGCATTGCGTAATGACATCAAGAAATTGGTTAAAAATGATCAGGTCGTCGTAAACATTTATGAAGTACGTCGTCCAGATTTAAATGCTCAATTGGTTGCCCAAAATATTGCTCAGCAAATCGAAGGACGTGTTTCTCCGAAACGTGCAATGAAAAAGGCAATTCAAAACGCACAGAAGGCTGGCGCACAGGGAATCAAAGTTATGTGCTCTGGTCGTTTAAATGGTGCGGAAATTGCGCGCAGTGAACAAATCCGCGAAGGTCGTATTCCTTTGCATACTTTGCGTGCAGATATTGACTATGCGTCTATCCAGGCAAAAACCACGTACGGTGTTATCGGGGTTAAAGTTTGGATTTATACAGGCGATGTAGTTAATAAAGAAAAGCTGGCATCCGAAATGGCGAGACCCGCTGAATATGCCGGCAGCAGCGAAAGAAGAAAGTAATGAATTTTTGCCGGCATCTATATGGTGCCGGGGAAACAAAAATTAGAACAGTAATTAAAGGTTGTTATCATGTTAATGCCAAATAAAACAAAATTTCGCAAACAACACAAGGGTCGTATTCATGGTGTTACTAAGGGTGGCAGTGAATTGGCATTTGGTTCGTTCGGACTGAAAGCAATGACCCCAGAACGCGTTACAGCGCGTCAGATTGAAGCGGCACGTCGTGCAATTACCCGTCACATGAAACGTATGGGTAAATTGTGGATTCGTATATTCCCAGACGTTCCTGTTACCAAGAAACCAGCGGAAGTTCGTATGGGTAAAGGTAAAGGTGCGGTTGAATATTGGATTTGCCGTGTAAAGCCAGGTCGTATCATGTTCGAATTGGATGGTGTAAAACCAGAAGTCGCATATGAAGCGTTCGCATTGGCTGCAGCAAAATTGCCGGTCAAAACGAAAGTTGTTGAACGTAAAGTTAACTAATAAAACTGCATGCCCAACAGGGCTGTCACAAAAGGGAAGAAAACCATGGCAGAAAAGAAAGTAGTTGAAAAAGAAGCTTTGACGAAAGAGGCATTGCAGAGTAAGCTGGCTGATTTGAAAAAAGAACAGATGAACCAGCGTTTCCAGCATGCCGCAGGTCAGATGCCAAAAACACACGTTATGCGTCAGACCCGTCGTGAAATTGCACGTGTAAAAACTAAGTTGCACACTGCAAAATAAAAAAAATTGCTGATTTTTGTTGAGATTTCTAAATTTTTGGTTATCATAGGCAAGATTAGTGTAAGTAAAACAAACCTTAACTGTGCTGGTTTCGTGTAAAAAAAGCGCGGAAAACCGGCAGTTAATAAAGCAAGGGACAGAGTTATGCCAAGACGTATACTGCAGGGAACTGTAAAAAGTACAGCAAACGACAAGACTGTCGTTGTAGAGGTGGAACGTCGTTTCCGTCATCCGTTGTATGGAAAGTTCGTTAAGCAGAATAAAAAATACAAGGCGCATGATGAAGCCAACGAATATAAAGTCGGTGACATTGTTGCGATTGAAGAGCATCGTCCAATTTCCAAGACAAAATCTTGGATTGTAAAGGGACGCGTTGGCGTTGCCACGGATGGTGCGGTTGAAGTAAGTGACTAAATCACATCGGATTCTTTGAGGTCTTGCCCACCACAGGGCAGGGCAGTCGGAATCTAAATAACAAAGCGATGGGGGACTGCCCCATTTGCAGGATAAGGATAAAGTTATGATTCAGAATGAAACAGTTATGACAGTTGCAGATAACTCGGGTGCACGTAAAGCAATGTGCATCAAAGTTTTGGGTGGTTCACACCGCCGTTATGCAACGGTTGGCGACAAAATTGTTGTCGCAATTAAAGAAGCGATTCCGCGCGGTAAAGTACAGAAAGGTACTGTACAGCGTGCAATCATTGTTCGTACAAAATTCCCGGTCAAACGTCCGGATGGTTCGATAATTCGTTTCGATGACAACGCGGTTGTTTTGATTAACAAAAACAACTTTGAACCAATTGGAACACGTATTTTTGGACCTATCGCACGTGAAGTTCGTCGTAAATATGACGTTCAGAAAATCGTGTCTTTGGCACCGGAAGTGATATAACAATGGGCAGAGAAAGGGATACAAAATGAAAATTAAGAAAGGCGATGAAGTCGTAGTTATTTCGGGAAAATACAAAGGCGTTAAAGGTAAAGTACTGGAAGCGCGCCCAACAGAATCTCGCGTTGTTGTAGAAGGTGTCAATCGTCGTAAATGGCATGTTAAACCTACACAGGAACAACCAGGTCATATCGTTGACCGCGAAGCACCTGTGCATGTTTCAAACGTTGCTTTGATTGATCCTAAAACAAAGAAAGCGACACGTGCAGGCTATAAATTTGAAGATGGCAAAAAAGTACGTATCGCGAAAAAATCCGGGACTGCAATATAATTAAGGTAATCGTTTCCCGCTGTTACGGGAACAAAAACGTTAAGGAATATAAAATGCAAAGCAGATTGCGTGAAATTTATGAAAAAAACATTGTGCCTGAATTGGTAAAAGAATTCGGTTACACAAATCCTATGGCGGTTCCAAAACTGTCTAAGATCGTATTGAACATGGGTGTTGGTGAAGCGGTTTCTGATAAAAAGAAACTGGATGCGGCAAATGCTGATTTGACAGCGATTGCAGCACAGAAAGCAGTTATCACACGTGCAAAGAAATCTATTGCAACATATCGTTTGCGCGAAGGTCAGCCTATTGGTACCAAGGTAACATTGCGTGGTAAAAGAATGTATGATTTCTTGGATAAATTGATTACTGTTGCATTGCCACGTGTAAAAGACTTCCGTGGATTATCAAAATCTAAGTTCGACGGTCGCGGAAACTATGCTTTCGGTATCAAAGAACACTTGATATTCCCAGAAATTTCTGTTGATAAAATTGATGCGATCCGTGGTATGGATATCGTTATCGCAACAACAGCAAAAACTGATGAAGAAGCACGTGCATTGCTGACAAAAATCGGTCTGCCGTTGGTTTTGAAATAATTAGTAAAGGAACGTAAAAATGGCTAAATTAGCGTTGATAAACAAACAGAAAAGACGTGAAAAGCTGGTTGCACAATACGCAAAAAAACGTGAAGCAATCAAAGCAAAAATGTCTGTTAATGCCACGCCTGATGAACGTATGGATGCAATGAAAAAACTGGCAAAATTGCCACGTAATGCAAATCCAACACGTTTGCGTAATCGCTGTTCTGTAACTGGTCGTTCACGTGGATTTTCACGTATGTTCGGTCTGTGCCGTCAGCAGGTTCGTACAATGGCGTCCGAAGGTAAACTGCCGGGCGTACGTAAATCAAGCTGGTAAAATTTAAACACATCTGTGGACAATGCAGATGGATGAAGACAGTACGGGACACCCGTCCCGGAACGTTAAGGAGTAAAAGATGTCATTATCACACCCAATCGGAGATATGTTGACCCGTATTCGCAATGGTCAGAATGCTGGTAAAGAAACTATCACCGTTCCAAATAGCAAACTGCGTGCAGCAGTATTGACCGTATTAAAAGACGAAGGTTTTATTACGGATTTCCACAAAGAAGAAATTGACGAACATCGTTCAAACTTGGTCGTTGAATTAAAGTATGTCGGTGGAAACGGCGCAATCCAAGAAATTTCTGTTGTTTCAAAACCAGGTCGTCGTGTCTATTCCGGCAGCGCAAAAATGCCAAAGGTTTTGAATGGACTGGGTATCGCGATTGTTTCGACCCCAAATGGTGTTATGACGGATCACAAAGCACGCATGATGAATGTCGGCGGTGAAGTTTTGTGCAAGGTTATCTAATAAAGTAGAGGATTAAGTTATGTCTCGTGCAGGAAAATATCCAGTAAAACTGAAAGAAGGTGTGTCGGCTTCTATCGTTGACAATGCCTTGGTGGTCAAGGGACCAAAGGGTGAATTGAAAGTACCATTAGATACCAAAAATGCATCGCTGGTTGATATCGTTATCGAAGCAGATCAGGTTGTTGTCTCGCCAAAAGATGCAGAAGACAAAGCATCACGCGCGATGTGGGGTACAATGACACGCAATGTTCGCAGTGCTGTTCAGGGTGTATCTGAAGGTTTTGAAAAAGCAATGTACATGAAGGGTGTTGGTTACAAGGCATCTGTATCTGGCAACAAATTGGTTTTGGTTGCAGGTTATTCTCATGACGTTGTAATGGAAATCCCAGCAGGTGTATCTGTTGAAATGGGTGGCGCACCAACAGAATTTACTGTCAAAGGTATGGATAAGTGTCTGGTTGGTCAATTCGCAGATAAAATCCACAAGGTTCGCAAAGCTGATCCTTACAAGGGTAAAGGTATCTTCTATAAAGGTGAAAACATCCGCCGCAAAGAAGGTAAAAAGAAATAATCGGTATTCAGATAGGATAGAAGGTTTAATATGTCTGTTATTCAGGAAAATCGTGCAATTATGGCAAATTCATCCATCTGGGTGCGATTTGTTGCACTGTTGAAAGCATTTGGTGAATATACCAATGACTATCTTTCTGGTAATAAGCATAAGTATCTGAAACGTGAAAAACAGAAATAATTTCCGCTGTTACGGGAATTGAAAAAAAGGAAACAAAATGTTGAAACATTTGTCTACAGAAGAAAGACGTACACTGTCAAATCGCAGTGCGTTGAAAAGAAAAAATCCTGGCAAAATTCGTTTGTCCGTATTTCGTTCAGGTCGTCATATTGAAATCCAGGCGATTGATGATGTCAAAGGTCATACCGTTTGTTCAGCATCGTCCAAAGAAAAAGATTTCAAGGGCAAAGGTTGGAATGTTGCCGGCGCAGAATTGGTTGGTAAAGCGTTCGCAGAACGCGCAGTAAAAGCAAAAATTGCTGACAACTGTTATTTCGACCGTGGCGGATATCGCTATCATGGACGCGTAAAGGCACTGTGCGAAGCAATCCGCGCAGGTGGCGTAAGAATTTAATTGCTGGAATATACGGAGTTTATAATGGCACGTTTTGATGATAAAAAATTGCAGACGGATAACTTGGTAGATAAATTGGTTTCTATCAACCGTGTATCAAAAACTGTTAAGGGCGGACGCAACATGTCGTTCTCGGCATTGGTTGTTGTCGGTGACAAGGCAGGTAAAGTTGGTTTTGGTAAAGGTAAGGCGTTGGAAGTACAGTCTGCTGTACAGAAGGCGACCAAGGCTGCCAAGGCGAAAATGATTCGTGTTCCTTTGAAAGAAGGTCGTACATTGCATCATGACAGCGCAGCAAAATATGGCGCCAGCAAATTGGTTGTGCGTTCTGCTGTTCCTGGTACTGGTATTATTGCTGGTGGTGCGTTGCGTGCGGTATTTGAATGCCTGGGCGTTCAAGACGTCGTTGTTAAATCACAGGGTTCAAATAATCCAAACAACATGATTCGCGCTGCGTTCTTGGCGTTTGCGAAAATGAATTCTCCAAAGACAGTTGCGGCACGTCGTGGTAAAACTGTTGCGGAAATTATCGCAGGTCGTGACGGCAAAAAATTGGAAAACGCTGACGCAGGTGAAAGCAAATAAGCCTTTCGTGATATTAAACGGAGAACTTAATCATGGCTAAAATAATTGTAAAACAAGTAAAAAGCATTATCGGTCGTCCGGAATCTCAGCGCAAGGTTGTTGCTGCTTTGGGACTGGGACGCATCGGCAAGACCAATGAAGTTGAAGATACACCAGCCGTTCGTGGTATGGTTGCAAAAGTTTCACACTTGGTCGAAATCGTAAAATAATAAATGTAAACCGAGTACGCAGACATCACTTGTCTGCGTGCGATATTAGACTATATAATAGTCATAGGAAAAAAGGAAAATAAAATGAAATTAAATGCACTGATGGATAATTATGGCGCACGCAGCAATGTAAAACGTGTTGGTCGTGGTATCGGTACAGGTATGGGTAAAACATCTGGTCGTGGTAACAAGGGTCAGAAAGCACGCAGTGGTTCACGCAAGCAGGCGACATTCCAAGGTGGTCAGATGCCAATTTTGCGTCGTTTCCCAAAATTTGGTTTCAATAATCCATTCGCAAAAACATATACAACAATCAACCTGGGCGATATTGAAAAGTTCATCGCATCTGGCAAGATTGATGCAAAATCACCAATTACAATGGAAACATTGATGGCTGCAAAAATCATCAACCGTGCTAATGATGGTTTGAAAGTCTTGGCAAAGGGCGAAATCAAATCAAAAGTTAACGTTGTTGCAGACAAATGGTCCAAGGCAGCAGAAGAAGCCATTGTTAAAGCTGGTGGTTCGATCAAGGCGAAATAATATGATATCTCCACACAGATACGCGCAACATAAAAAGCAAGAATTGTCGGCAAGTGTCACCAATGAATGTGCCGATATGGTATTTGCGCGTCTGGATATAGAACCAGAATTTGTTGTGCGTATTATTGGGGATGTTCCACGCTGTATTCCTGCAAAGTATCATAGAATAATTCGGGAAATTTTGATTACATCCTATTTGAATGCGATGTGTAAAAAAGCCACTTATCCGTTGACGCTGGTTGAAAAGCATGAAGCTTTGAAATTGGTATTGCAGTATAATGGAAATGTTAGAGAGAGTTAAACAGATGAAATTCTTAAAGAACTTTTTTGGTAACTTAACTGATTTGCAACGGCGCGTGTTGTTCACTTTGGGCGCGTTGATTGTTTATCGTGTTGGTTCGTTTATTCCATTACCGGGTGTTAATGCATCCGCTGTTCTGCATTTGTTCAGTGGCGAAGGCAGCGGTATGATGGGTATGTTCGATATGTTTTCGGGCGGTTCATTGTCACGTATGTCGGTATTGGCATTAAACATTTTCCCATACATTTCTGCTTCTATCGTGTTGCAGTTGTTAAGTGCAACCAGCAAGTCTTTAAATGACCTGCGCAAGGAAGGGGAATCAGGACGTATCAAAATCAATCAATATACACGTTATCTGGCTGTTGCATTGGCTGTTGTCCAGGGATGGGCGGTTGTTCGTGGATTGGAAGCAATGGCACCGGTAAATGGTGTTGCGGCGGTTGTAAATCCAGGATTTGCATTTGAATTGTCTGCAATTATCGCGTTGGTTGGTGGTACTGTGTTCGTTATGTGGTTGGCAGAACAGATTACCGCACGTGGTATCGGGCAGGGTGCATCACTGTTGATTTTTGCAGGTATTATTGCCGAAGTTCCAGGTGGTATTGCAAAGATATTCAGTTTGGGTTCAGTTGGTCAGATGTCACCAGCAATGATTGCATTAGTTGTTGGATTTGTTATTGGCATTATCGCGTTGATTGCATTCTTTGAACAGGCGCAGCGTCGTATCCAGATTTTGTATCCACGTCAGGTTATGGCGAATGGTGTTGTTAACACAAACGCATCTTATTTGCCGATAAAGATTAACATGTCTGGGGTTATGGGACCGGTTTTTGCAGCCAGTATCATGATGTTGCCAGCATTTGTACAGCGCTTTGTGCAATCTGAAAATCTGGTTGTCCAGAATATTATGGGATTCTTTACATACGGTGCATGGTCATATATCATCATGTACACGATATTGATTGCATTCTTTGCATATTTCCAGACAGCGGTTATCTTTAATTCCGAAGAAACCAGCAATAATCTGAAAAATGCAGGCGGTTATATCCCAGGTGTTCGTCCGGGTGAACAGACCGTGCATTACTTGGATGCAGTTGTATCACGTACAACAGCGATTGGTGTTTTGTATCTGATTGTTGTTTGCGTTGTACCAATTATCCTGAATACACATTTGGGTATGCCATTGGCAATCGGTGGTACCAGTGTGTTAATCGTTGCCGGTGTTATTCTGGATACAATGAATCAGGTTCAGTCTTTCTTGGTTGCCAAACAATATGGTGGGGTTATCAAAAAGGCACAGAAAAAAGGTCGTTTCCGCAACTAATAATTTTGCGAAAACAGAAAACAAGATTTGACTTTCGTTGTATTTTGTATAAAATAATGCGACGAAATAGAATACATCAAGAAATCATAATGGGTTTTGCGATGGAAGTACGGGGCGAAAAACGCACCGCAGTTAATAAAAAGGAAAGTAAAAAATGGCACGTATAGCAGGTGTAAACATTCCGACAGAAAAACGCATTGAAATTGCGTTGCAATACATTCATGGTATTGGTCCAGCCAAGGCAGCACAAATCTGCAAAGCTTTGGATTTGAAAGATGGACTGCGCGCAAAAGATTTGACGGACGCGGATGTTGTTAAAATTTCTAACTATATTGAACAGAACTTCAAGGTAGAAGGTGATGTTCGTCGTGAAGTTGCGATGAATATCAAACGTCTGCAAGACTTGAAGGCATATCGTGGTATTCGTCACCGCAACCGTTTGCCGGTTCGTGGTCAGCGTACCCAGACCAATGCACGTACTCGTAAGGGTAAGCGTATTGTGGTCGCAGGTTCTGCAACCAAGGGTAAATAAATTTAATATAACGCCGCATCTGCGGGCGTTGGACTCTGGTCATGTACGTTTTGTACACTCCCGCCGTCCACCATCCCGCATCTGCAACGTTCTTTTAAATTTATAATAATAAGGTAGAGATTAACACGATAGTTAATTGAAGACATCGAAAAAGGTAAAAATAAAATGGCAGTTACAAAAGCAAAAAAGAAAGTCGTAAAGAAAGTATCACATGGCATTGCCCATGTTGTTGCGACAAATAACAATACACGTATCACAATCACAGATCCATCGGGTGCTGTTTTGACATGGGCAACCGCTGGGGCAAATAATTTTAAGGGTGCAAAAAAATCAACACCATATGCTGCAACAATTGTTGCTGATGCTGTTGGTAAGAAAGTTGCAGAAATGGGCATGAAGACAGTTGATGTTTTGATGCGTGGTATTGGTCAGGGTCGTGAATCTGCCGTTCGTGGTTTGGCGAACGCGGGTCTGATTGTGCAGTCGATTACCGATACAACACGTATCCCGCACAATGGATGCCGTCCAAAGAAAGTTCGTCGCGTGTAATTTATATACGTGCAATACAAAAAAATCCCCCGGTTGGGGGATTTTTTTCAAAGAACAAATAACAGAGTACAAATAATAATTAATGACCTAAATCCCCACATGTTTTTATGAAAATATTTGACAAAATATAGTCTGTGTTTTATTATATTTGTCAAATATAATAAGGTGGATTTTATATGGATAAAAATATAGTTATTGATGGTGTTCGCTATAAGTTGTCCCCCGCGGATTGGGAATTGCAACAGCAAATTTTATCGCGTGCCATTGTGGTAAATAATGATAAAGCATCACCTGTTAAATCAGATATCAAACCAGTCGCGACAGAAAAAGTAATAGTAATATCTGAGAAACTGACAGATATCGTAGTAAATTGCCTGGTTGGTCATATAAACGTTGTGTATTATAATTGTGAAACAAATGTGTGGAACACAAGTAAGTATAATGGCTATACGATAAACGGTCAGGACACAGATACCAAGCGTGTAAAAGAATTTAAGTCTGTGATGGAAAACATTCCAGCATTCAATCAACAGTATGAATTTGCAGCATCTGTAACAATGACAATAGGTAAGGCATTTTACCCAGGCTGGGCTAAGATGATAAGCAACCCACAATACAGCCAAAATGGTGAAGCGGTTGTTGGAAACATAATTGTTAAAAACAAGGCAACAGGTAAATATGAATTGTATTGTAAATCCTGGGTTGGCGTTTACGATTTCTTCAGTCCGCGCGGCGCTGTCCGCAGCGGGGCGTTCGGGTTTGCGGACTACGGTGCCAGGTATTCCGTTTTCCGTGCCGCATTGTTGGCGGCGCATACGCGGTAATCTATGCGTGCAATAAAAAATCCCCCAGTTGGGGGATTTTTTTATAGAGTTCAGTGTCCAGAGTGTATCCCCATTATCATTGCGAGGAATGGTGTAAGCCATGACGTGGCAATCCTGTGTTTTTATAAATCATTTGACAAAATATGAAATATTGCTATCTTGTATGTCAATAAAAAACAAGAGAAATATCATGGCAGACAAAAAGAATAAAGATATAGTCATTGATGGTGTTCGCTATAAGTTGTCCCCCGCGGATTGGGAATTGCAACAGCAAATTTTATCGCGTGCCACTGTGGTACATGATGATAAAGCGCCACAGGTCAAATCAGCTGGGACATCAGAAAAATTGAATGATGCTGTTGTACAGCGTTTAGTTGGTCATACAAACGTTGTATATTACAACTGTGAAACTAACATGTGGAACACAAATAAATATAACGGTTACACGATAGACGGTCAGGTTGAAAATGCTGAGCACGTAAAAGAATTTAAGACTGCGATGGAAAGAGAACCAAAATTCAGTCAGCAGTATGAATTTGCGGCATCCATAACAATGACAATAGATAGTGTATCATTCAAAGGCTATGGTAATCCGATAAGCAATCCAAAATATAACCAAAAGGGCAGAGCAGTTGTTGGCAACATAATCGTTAAAAACAAATTAACAGGTAAATACGAATTGTATTGCAAATCCTGGGTTGGTGACGGCAATTATAGCTATCCAGAATGCGCTGTATCCAGTGTGGCGGACTGGTTTGTGCGCAGTGGTGCTTATTTTTCTACTTTCCGCGCAGCATTGTTTGCGGCACATGTGCGGTAAAAAATCCCACCATAGATGGTAACTTGCACCGTTTTGGGAATATAAAAAAAATCCGCCAATTGGCGGATTTTTTATTTTATGCGTTAATGATTATTTACCGCATCCGCATGGACGGGCAGATTCAATTATGCGACGCTGTGCATATGCACCAACTGGCTGATAAACCGTTACAGGCTGATATACCTGGTAATGGTCAACAACTTCGGTATATGTTTTTACGCGAACAGGTTTTGCTGCAACACGTGCACATGGACGTACTGCAACAATCGTGCGACTTGGTGCAACGTATGTGTCAGCATCATATGTTGTGGTATCCATTTTTACAGAAACGTTTTGGGTAACAGTTTCTGTTTCATAATAAACGCCACCGTCTGATGCGATCGCTGTGCCGCAAACAGTTGCTGCGAACAAAGATGCTAAAATTGCTTTTTTCATTTTATTCCCTTTTATGGTTAATGTGACGATAGTACAAAAAAATCAAGATGTCAATATTTTTGTGTAAAATAATATATACTAATTATTATGTTAAATTTTGTTCGGATATTGGGGCAGGGCGGATGATAAAAGATTTGACTTTTGCTAATTTGTGATATAAAATTCCCACGCGCATAAAAGGTTTTATGACGTGCCGATTGGCGAAAATAATAAACTAAGCC
Organism: uncultured Rickettsiales bacterium; assembly: GCA_947176385.1. Lineage (GTDB taxonomy): Bacteria > Pseudomonadota > Alphaproteobacteria > Rs-D84 > Rs-D84 > Enterousia. The sequence goes on along the minus strand of CAMWQN010000002.1, from coordinate 69,969 downwards.
GAATGGAGTAAATTCATGATTGAAAAAAACTGGATGACTTTGATTAAGCCAAAAAAATTGACAATCAAAGTTGATGAACATAATTCAAATATCGCAAAATTAGTTGCAGAACCACTGGAAAAAGGTTTTGGTTTGACATTGGGTACCGCATTGCGTCGTGTGCTGTTGTCATCATTACAGGGTTGCGCGCCAATTTATATCAAAATTGATGGCGTTCAGCATGAATTTTCTAGCATTTCGGGTGTCCGCGAAGATGTAACAGATATTATCTTGAACTTAAAGGGCGTATATTTCAAGGCTTTGACCGAAGGTCAGCACAAAGCATACCTGAAAGTAAAAGGTCCAGCTGTTGTTACCGCAGGCATGATTGAAACAACCGGTAACGTCGAAGTTATGAACAAAGATGTTGAACTGTGCACATTGGACAAAGGTGCCAGCCTGGATATGGAAATCACATTGTCAACAGGTCGTGGATATGTTCCAGCGTCGCAGCATGCAGATGGTTTGCCACTGGGTGTGATTCCTGTTGATTCTATCTTTTCACCGATTTTGAATGTTGCCAGCGAAGTTTCTGCAACACGTGTCGGTCAGTCAACAGATTATGATAAACTGGAAATGACTGTTAAAACAAACGGTTCTGTTTCCCCAGAAGATGCAATCGCATATGCAGCACGTATTTTGACAGATCAGTTGGTTGTCTTTATTAACTTTGAAGACCCAGCACAAATCAACGCACCAAGCGAAGAAGAAAAAGCAAAAGACGCGTTGCCATTTGATCCAAAATTGTTAAAGCATGTTGATGAACTGGAATTGTCAGTTCGTGCAAACAATTGCTTGAAGAACGACAAGATTAACTGGTTGGGCGAATTGGTCCAGAAAACAGAAGCAGATATGCTGAAAACACCAAACTTTGGTCGCAAGTCTTTGAACGAAATCAAAGTTCAGTTGGAAGCAATGGGCTTAGGTTTGGGTATGGAAGTCCCTGGTTGGCCACCAGAAAATATTGCTGAATTGGCAAAAAAATACGAAGATCCTTATAAATAATAAGAGATTAAAAGCAAGGGTAAAAATCCCTTGCTTTTTTCTTGAAATATATTAGAATTTGTGGCGCTGGTGTTACTGAACAGACTATTTCAGGCACTGGTGTTAATTTAATCCCCAGTATTCTGGGGCAGAAACAAGATAAAAATAGGAGTAATCGATGAGACATAAAAGCGCAGGTCGCACATTTAATCGTGATACAAATGCACGCAAGGCTTTGTTTATTGGATTGGCAAAGAACTTGATTGAAAAAGAACAAATTAAAACTACATTGCCAAAAGCGAAAGATTTGCGCAGTGTTGTTGAAAAATTGATTACCCGTGCCAAGGTTGACACTGTTGCAAACCGTCGTTTGACAGCGTCTGAATTGGGCAACAATTCAGGTGACGCAGTTAAAAAATTGTTCACAGTTTTGGGACCACGTTATGCACAGCGCCCAGGTGGTTATACACGCGTATTAAAGGCTGGTTTCCGTTATGGTGATGCAGCACCTATGGCGATTATTGAATTGGTTGATCGCGATGTAAATGCGAAAAAAGCAAAAACAGTTGCATCAGACGCCGCTGCACCAGTTGCAGAAGCAGCAGCCGAAGAAGTTGTCGAAGAAAAAGCGGCACCAAAGGCAAAAAAGACAAAGAAAGCAGCAGATAAAGAATAATGTTGGCTGCTGAATACATCCCGCCATTCGGCGGGATTTTTTTATTTATAAAATACGTGTCTGTAAAAAACATTGTTTTAAACGATTTAATCAAGATAATTTTGGGTGTAGTTACATATTTTGTCTTTTTTTATTCCCATGAATATGATATTATAAACAAGAATGTAAAGGGATAGGATATGAGATTATTTGCCTTTTTTATTATGGTTTTAGCGGCTTTGGGTACAAACGCAAATGCTGCAACGGCGGGACAACGTCGCGGTGGCACGGCAACGACAGCCTCGTCATCAGCTGGGACATCAGCGGCACGAAGTGCAACGTCTGCCCGTGCGGCAGTACGAAATAGTGCCCCCGCAACAAATGCAGCCGCACCAGCGGCAGCAGCGCGGGCAGCGACCACAGGACGCGCAGTGGCAACACGTGGTGCAGCCCCAGCAGCACAGCCGGCAGCAGTTGGCGCACGTGCAGCAACCACTCAGAAGGTTATTAATTCTGGTACCAAGGTTGCAGCAGCAACACAAAATACTGTTGTCAGCGAAGAGTGTCGCCAGAAATATGAAGGTTGCATGGATTCTTTCTGTATGCTGGACAATACAAGTGGTGGACGCTGTATTTGCAGTGATAGAAGCGCAGAATTAGACGATATATTGGCAGAAATTGAAAAATTGGATCAACAAAGTTATCAAATGGCAACATTTGGGGTTGAAAAAATTGAAATGGGCAGCGATGCTGACCAGGCAATTGCCAATGCAAATGCTGCCGCGCAGTCTGTAATAAAGAAAGAAGAACAGGTAAAGAAGAAAAGTGCACGTAAAGCATTGGATTTGTCTGCCTGGAATACTGTGGTTGATTTTGATACAGACGATATATTTGGTGAAACAAACAGCATGCAAAGCATGGTTGATGGCAAAGAAGGTGATGCATTACATCGTGCAGCCGCACAACTTTGCACACAACAAATGCCTGAATGTGGCAGCGATCTGTCAATGTTGCAGATGATGTATTCACAAAAAATCCGTTCAGATTGTACGGCATATGAAAACAGTCTGAAACAGCAAAAGAATGCCAGTGCACAAAAATTATATGCAGCAGAACAGGCGTTAAGAGAGGCTGCATTGGAACAATTACATATTGCAAACAAGTATGACTTGGGTCAGTGTACAACAGAATTTAAAAAATGTATGATTACTACCGGTGGTTGTGGTGAAGATTTTTCAAACTGTGCATCTGTATCTGCAATGGATAGCACAAACACAACCAAAAGCACCAAGAACGCAACAAAGATGTATGCGATTAAGGGCAGTGCTACAACGATAGAAATTTTTGCATCAACTTATGACACATTGGAAGGTAAAAAGCCACTGTGTATGGGTATTACTGAATCCTGTGTTGCAGTAAAAGATAAAGTTTGGGATACTTTCCTGAGAGAAATCGCACCGCAAATTAAATCCGCTGAATTGATTGCAGAAGACAAAGCAAGACAAGAATGCGTTGGTAATATCTCTGCCTGCTTCCAAAAGGCTTGTAAAGATACCATGGATCCAAATGACCCAGATGGTTCTTATGACATGTGCTTGTCACGTCCGTTGACAATGTTAAATGTTTGTAAGATTCCATTGAATGCATGCGGTATCAGCACAAATTCTAAAAAAGATGCTGAAAGTTCTCAAATCTGGCAGTTTGTTGTCGCACGTCTTGCTTCTATGCGTGTCGATTCTTGTACCAAAGAAGTTAAAGCTTGCTTGACATCCGATGATCGATGCGGATCCGACTTCTCGCAGTGCGTCGGTTTGGATACAGACTCTATTATTCGTATGTGCCCATATGAAAAGTTAACAGGCTGTGTCGAACTGTATGGTAATACACAAGTCAAAAGTAATGAAGTATATGACAAACTGGCTGATATGGTTCAGGGTATTATGTTGAATATCGATAATACTTTCTTGACTCAATGCCAAAATGCCGCAAACGAGGCTATGATTAAAGTTTGTGGCGATACTGAATCTTGTAATGGGCTTGCCGTTGATGAAAATATTGGCGCACGTTCCCTGGAATATAAGATTTGTGAATATAAGTCAGATAATAATACAATGGATATATCGTATTCAGGTTGCCGTACTGATATAGCACAAATCCAAGATTCTGAATTAGGACGTGTCGAAGGTTCTACATCGGCGGGATTGGGACCAATTACACCATTTGCTGGGGTCTTGGATGGTACAATATATTGGGAAAGTGTTGACTTTGATGATGACGGTCGTCTGGTTTCTGTTGATGAATATCTGGATCGTGCAAATCAAAAGGATGCAACCGATGCGCAAAAAGAACGCGTACGTGCGGAACTGGCTTTGTTACAGAAAAATATTGATACCGCTATCAATATTATAGAATCAGATACAACGGTTCAATTCTGTATGACAGGACGCGAAGTTCAGGGTATGAAACGCAGTGGTAATGACACCCGCAGCAGAATTGGCGAAAAATCTGCGGATGCGGCACGATTCCCGGGGCTGACCAAACAGATGCGTATGCTTATCGCAACCCAGGCGTTAAAGGTTGCCAAGGAAAATTATTATAAGAAGTTTGATGAATTGAATCAAAAGATGTTACAGGATTATGCCACAATGGGTGAACGTATGGCAAAAATCCAGGGTGAAAACGCAATGGATGCACGCCGTGAATTTGCCCGTGTTGCATGTGTGTCTTTCGCGGAAATATCTTCTTTGCCTAAGTCACCAAACCCACCAAAAGGATTCGGCAGTCAGTTCTTTGGTGCAGTCGGTGGGGCTCTTTCGACTGTAGTTGGTGGTGTTGCTGCGGCTGTTGGTGTTGTTGCTGTTCCATTTACCGGTGGGTTAAGTTTGGGATTAACAGCAGGTGGTGCGGCCTTGGTTGGGGCAGGAATTGCCGGTATGGTCAGTTCATCAAAAGATGGAAAATCAAATGGTGCAGATGCATCTGAACAGCGTGAATTGACTGGTTCTAAACAGTTGAATCAATGGAATTACAAGGAAGTAATCACATCGACATTTGAATGGGAAACATTGAATTGTCATAAATGTGTTCGCAGCCAGCAATGCACCAAGAAAGGAAATCCTTTGTTTGGTAAAAAGTATTGCAAATCATGGGCTGATCCTGTGGAAACATGTTCGGATACTCAGTTCTAAGTAACAATCCCGCCAAAACGGCGGGATTTTTTATTTGTCAGATGCCAGTGGCAGTTCGCTTAAATCTGTGATGCTGGTGACACCCATCGTGTCCCAGGCTGCACGACATGTGTCCAGTTCCAGAATGTTTGTTTGTGCCAAATATAAAACAGGGCGCAATCCATTCTTGGCAGATTCTTTAATCAATTGATTTATTGGGGATGGTTTTTGTTTGCCAGCGGCGAACCAGGTTTCAGGGTCTGCGATCCAAAAGGCTGGGTCATCGTGCGTCGCGATAATAATATTATTTGCAATAATCATGTCACCGTCACGACGTGGGGCGTAGCCGTGTTCTGTCAGATAGTTTACAACATTGTCATTATTGTCTTTGTTTGTGCTTGTTGGGACAGCGGTTGTGTCGTTGGTTGGGGCATCTGATTTGTTGTCGTTAACGTTATCGTCATCGTCAAAACTTATATCTGTAAATGTTGGCATTGCAATGCTGGGCGCAAAATCAGAATCGACGGGCGAATCAAAATTAAAATCGGTTGGTAATGGTAATTCGGCAACGTCTGATGCCGGTGTTGCATCTGATACTGGAATGTTTGAGATGGGTTCAGCGTTCGGTGTGGCATTAAATGCTGATGTTGCGAATTGGTCAATGTGTTGGCGGGCGCGAATAAATGCACCACGCAGTTCTTCGGGCATGGCGTTTGGAAATTCGACATCAGATTGCACAGGTGTGCCATTTTCTGTTTCGGTTGTAATTTGTGGCGCATAATCTGTATTTGTGATTTTTTCAGCGATTGCTGCCGGGACGGGTTGCGGAATAATTGCTGTGAATATTTTAATAACAGGTTTGATATTTACAGTTATCAATGGTTGCTTGGTTCGTATAATAACCGCGGTTGTTGCAATGTACATTGGCAATGCTGCCAGCATCAATATTCCAAAGACAAATCCTGCAAAGCCCTTGATTTCAGCGTGCATTAATAATTGCCACTGGTGTCCGACAAATATATTAAAATTAAACATAAACAGCAATATTGCCCATGCAATCGCGATATATGCGACGGTCCACATAATGACATATTTATTGCTTTTCAAAATTTCTATGATTTTATTCATGTTACAAATATAGACTATTTATAATATTTGTCAATATTTTATTGGGCAAAAAAGTACTTTTTTTTAGTGTCTGTTTATAGTATAATTAAACAGATAGAAAGGGAGTATTTTTTATGCAAAATCGGCTGAAAATGTTTGGTTTACCCGTGGCGAGTATTGCGGCTATGTGTGTATTTGGGGTGGCAGGTGCCGCAGAATCTGGACGCGCTGCATATAATGTTAATCGTATGAACCGTGCAGGGTTGTCGGGTACGCAACGTATGCCGTCAATGCCGACATTGCCAATCAATACGACAGGTAATATGACGGTTGATTTGCCAACACAGCCGACCCCAACTGTGCCGAATACACCGGATACCCCAGATACACCGGATGAACCGACCCCAGAATGCCCGGATGGTGGTGTCAAGAATTCTGAATATACGGTTGATAACTGTATGCGTGACGTATTTGCATGTGTTAATAATGGCGCATTACCAAATGGCATAAACGATATGTTCAATGAAGAACTGCGTAATTCCATTATAAATGGTATGGGATTGTGTTCTGCCCAGGTTGAACGCTGCATTGCCGAAGTTCGCCGCGATTGCGAAAATATATATCATTCATCCGCTGATGTATGGATTGACTTTAACGCACGCAAGGTGCAACCAGAATATTACAGTTTTGTCCTGCGCAAGACAGGATTAACACCACGTCAGGCAGAAAATACATGCTGGTTGTTGGACAAGAATACCTATGGCAAATCATTTGATGCGGTTGCAAATTCCGGTGTTACAACATACGAATATAACAACCGTGTTGGTGCATATAACGGGCAGGGTGGTGCCAATATTATCAAGAAGAATCCACAGGGCGCAACATTAAACAATGGCAATGATGGCGTTGATGGTGGACGTGGGCACTATGCACGTTGGGATGCAACAACCGCCGAATGTCATATCCGTGTTGCGGCGTATAACAAAGATACACCAATTAAAAACAGTTGGTTGTTTGGTGCTGTCGGTGACGACAGATTGGCAGAGGCATGGGAACGCGCAGGCAGTACATTTACATGTAACAAAGACCTGTTTGGATTTTCACTGTATAAAAATACAAACACTGTTGCAGTGGTTGGTATTGGCGGTGGAACATTGGTCGGTGCCGGTATTGGTGCATTGGCAGGACATGGCGACCGTGATTTTGATTGCGGTAATTCTGATCATCGTGAACGTTTGATGAAATTATTAAAAGAAAAACGTAATGTCGGTGTGATGAATGAATTTTTGGTCAATCGTGATGCAACAATGGAAGCATCTGCGAATAATATGACAGAATCCCAGTGTCGTGAAATTGTCAATTTGTATGACAAATATAATCAGTTGCAGACTGCATTGAACAGATGTAAGGGTACAGGTGGCGCAATATCAGATGTTAGTTTATCTGTCACTGTGAAATGCGAAGTTTCTGATAATAATATCGATATAACTGAAGCAGCAGATTGGGCGACGTGCAGAGAAAATCTGAAACTGGTTGATAGTCGTGGTGTTGCTGTAACAGATATTGATGCTGTGGCTATTTGTGAAAATACTGGCAATGCAGAAGAATGTATGAATGAATTGAACAATGCACTGTTAGAAAAAGGAAAGCAAATCGCGACCAATCAACTGAACAAACTTGGTCTGACAGCAGATGGTACAGATTTGCGTTGTTTCTTTAAACCGATAAATCAGGCATTTGTCTTTGGTGATGATATTTACTGTCTGAATGGATGCACCAAGCAGGAATGTGGTCCGGATTGTTGGTCTGTTGACCGTATTGATTCTGATGTTAATCGCTTAAAACAGGCGTTATCAGGTGTTGGCGATGTTATTTCCAAGGGTGATAAAAACAATCGTGTAAAGACAACATTGACCGGTGCTGCGATTGGTGCGGGTACCGGTGGTTTGGCAACAGCGATAACGGCATTTGTTGAAAAGAATAATATCAATTGCCGCCTGGGTGATGGTTTGGATCAGATTGGATATGGCAAATCGATGTCAATTGGCAGTCTGCGTGATTTCTATGTAAAATGGAACCTGCGTCTGCCGGAAAATGTCGCACCAACGGCGATGGTTGTTGATTGTAATTCATGGCGTCGTGCATGCGCTGAAATAACAGATTTGGAACAGTGCAAATCTGCCCAGATAAATTACAAACCAGCGGGTGCGCCAGCAATAACATTGATTCATGCGGCATGTATCCCATCGGGCAGCGTATGTATTGAAAACTATCCAGTTGCAAAATCATATGGGGCGTGTGTACCACAAGACGCATCCGATGATTCTAACAAGGATAATTCTGATACAACCGCACAGTAATAAAAATATTTAATAAAATGTGTCCAATTCAGGTCGTCCTGCGACCTGAATTTTTTTGTCGTTAAGTATTCGGCAGGGTAGCAGATATATAATATATCTGTTGTGCGAATAATAATATCCGCAGTACAGTGAACTAGGGTTCAGTACTGCATGGGATTGATTAATCTGGACCACGTGGTCAAGCCACTGGGTGACACCAGAGAGAAGTAAATCGAAAAATAACTAATCTGTGAACATTGCTTTTTTATTGCTCGGTACTGCGGTCTGTGCGTATCCTCCTAGTTGTTTAAATAAATTCTCGTATACTCGTATTCATCTCGGTGCCTGACACCCGGATCCATGTTAATAAAAGCAATATGTCGATTTGTAAATATGCTTGTGGGTGGCTGGGGGGTAAAAAAACGCAATATGATAAAAGATCAGCCCGTCCTAGGGGCGGAACTTAAATATGTGCTGTACATTATTATTAACTGGATTGTTGCGCTGCACTCGCAATGACAAAGGGGGGCGGACCAGGGGGATAAAACCAAACGCCCATGTGGGCGTTTGGTTTTTTACTTTAGTTATGGCAACTGTTCAGTTGGATTTTTACTTCTACCCTGCGACATGATGGGGTATCTTTATCTAAGTCTTGTACCACGCATTCTTGCCAACCCTTGCCGACGACATTTGGACTGGTGACTGTCGCTCTTGGGAACAAACTGCGGATATTTCTGTTGATGCAATCATGCATTGCCTGAGCGCGGTCTTTTGACAGTTCTTGATTCTTTTGTTTATTGATTGCTTCTTTTTTAGGGGTGTTTTTGAAGTATTTTGTGTCAGTATGACCGATTGCACTGATACATAATGTGCCAGATATGTTTGCATCATATCTAGAATCTGTCTTAATTTTATTTATGATTTGTGTGCATCTGTTGTCACTGATTTCGGATTTGCCTAGGTCAAATGTTTCATTCGCGCTAAAGTTACCTGAGAATACAGGATCACTGCCACTGACGCAGTTGCCAGATTCATCTTCACGCATACCAGATTTGCAGTGACAGCCATATTTTCCTTGTTTCTTGATAAATTGTTTGTTGGGGTCAGTGCATGTGCAGTTCGGAACAATTGTGCCTGTTGCACCAGGGATTGTATCACATTGTGTACCTGTTAACGGTGTGATACATTTTTTCTGACCGTTTTCAATGGCTGGTGTTTGACCTTGTGGGCAAAGGCAGGCTTTTTGTGACGGGTCAAATTTTGCGCCATCGTATTCACATGGGCACTGCGGCACGTTATAATTGGATGCCCGACTGTTATCGACCCCAGGTAACCCTGCGCATATTTGCAGGCATTGACCCCCATTTGGATTTGAAAATCCGTCCTTGCATTTGCATTTCAATGATTGTTTATCAAATGTTGCATTTTGATCTTTGCAATCACAATTTGGGAAATTGCCTGAACCTGTTGCGCCACTGCCGGCTGGCAAATTCTGACAGGTTTGTTCCGGTTGATTTGCAATGCAGTTGCCACTGTTTGCATCACGGTGGAAGCCGTCGTTGCATACGCATTGTTTGTTTTCGACGTGTTCATTTGTACCGCATTGTTCACATTTGCGAGTCTGTTCATCAAAGTATGAATTTGGGGTTTTGCATTCACAGTTTGGTACATAACCAACACCAGTTGTATCTGGGAAATTAGAACATGGTATGCGTGGCAGTGTGATGTCTGGAATATCTTCCTGTAAGCCTTCGTATTGGTTCATTATATTAGCGGATTGGTCACCATTGCCATGATTGATAGCCAGGTTGCCCGCCAATGTTCCCAATGCGCCCGCACCAGCAACAATTACACCGGTCTTTAATTTTTTTGCGGTGGCGTCTTTCATTGCCTGCCATTCGGCGGCGTCAGCGCCATTTTCATCCAAGAGGGCACGTGACAATGATGTAAATGCACCTTTCTGTGTGCCGATACCAACATCATCATAAAGACCAGTTGTTGCAGAATCAAATACGGTTTCTGATTCAATGCCCGGCATCATTCCCAATGCGGCTTTGTCAGATTTCAGGTTTAATGCCAATTGTTTATATTCGGTTGTGTATTGCATCAATTCGCTGGCACCTGGTAATTGAATATTTGTTTCACCACCCAGGATATTGCGACCCTGACCATAGTCACAGCGGAATGTTGCCAGATATGCTTTCATATCATCTTCTGCTTTGCGGTCAGCGCTTTGTTCAGACAGGGCAGATGCGATATTCATTCCGCCAATACCAACCGTTGCCATACCAGCGGCGCCCAACAGTTTATTTTCAATAGACTGTTCTTTTTCTTTCATTTTCAGGGCGTTTTCTTTTAATTCATCCATACGTTTTTTTGCATCTTCTTCGCTTAATGCAGATTCCAGTATGCATGACAGCATGTCGTTGCTGATTTTATATCCATCCTTGCATTCGTCGATGATGCACAATGTTTGTTGCTGGCTGACGTCATAGTAACGATGTGATTTTTTTGAATTTTCAGGTTTTTTATCACAGTCTGAATCATTTACAGATGTGCATTTACCACCCTCAACGTCATAGCCGTCTTCACATTCTGTTGCGACACATTTTGCAGCACCACCCGTTTTTGATTTTTTGTATGCTGCGGCGGTTGCGTGTTCCGGCCATATGTTGCTGTCGGTTTGTTTATTGCAGTCACGTTCGGTTTCTTCACATTTTTGACCGTCATCACTGGGGATGTATTTTTTACCATCCTTTTTATCACACTTTTTGATTATGCATTTACCGTTGCTGTCGAACTCAGCCTTGGTTGCCAGGGGTTCTTTGTTTTTCGCTGTTGACAGACAGTCTTTGATACATTCCAAACCGTCCGCGGTTTTTGTGTAACCCTTGGCGGTGTCGCATGATACGACTACGCATACCAATTTATTGTCACGCAGTTCAAATTTGGCTTCTTTGGCATGTGATACTTTACATGGTTGTCCGACCTGATTGACACATTGTCCTTTGACTGGTTTGTATCCTGGTTCACAATCTGTTGCAACGCATTTTGCAGTGCCACCTGTTTTTGATTTCTTGTATAATGCGGCGGTTGCATGTTCCGGCCAGATTTGGCTGTCGGTTTGTTTATTGCAATCACGTTCGGTTTCTTCACAATCTTGACCATCATCACTGGGGATGTATTTTTTACCATTCTTTTTATCGCATTTTTTAATTACACACTTACCAGTGCTGTCGTATTCGGCAGCGCTTGCCAGTGGAACTTTTTCCTTGATAGTACTCAGGCAGTCTTTGATGCATGATAAGCTATCAGCAGATTTTACATAACCATTGGCAGTGTCGCATGTATCAACAACACATATCAATTTATTATCACGGACTGCGAATTTTGCACTGGTCGCATTTTTTACATTGCATGCTGTGCCAACCATGTCAACGCATACGCGGTCATCGCCTTTGCCATCTGGTCTGTATTGTGGTTGGATACATTCCTTTGGAACACATTTATTGGTCCTGGTGATTAAATATCCGGTGGTGGCATGCACGGCTTGCAATTGTTCAGGGGTGCAATCGCCTTGGTCTGGGATGCAACTTTGTTTGTCATCAGATGGATGATATTTACCCTTGCAATCAATAATTTCGCATTTTAGGTTGTTTGGTGTTATGCTTCCTTTGTATTGTGCCTTCTTTACATTTGGGTCGGTAATGGATGATGTGCAATCTTGTGTACATTTCCATTGATTCTTTGGATCTTGGGCATAACCTGCAATTGATAAACAGGTTAATCCGCATTGATTGTTTATGAATGTAAATGTACCACCAGTAACACTTTGCATTTCGCATTTGTTACCTTTTTTCTTGTAGCATGGTTCATGGCATTCCTGTACAACACATGTACCCGAGCAGCTGTCGATGGTACATTTGTCAGGATCGGCACAGTTTTCGCACTTAGTTGTTTTTATACCGTTGGCACGGGAACATGCGACTACTACTACACTTTCTAAATTCAGAGTGGTTGGTTCCATTTTGACAGACATTGTTGATTGTGCTGGCAATGTTTGTTCTTGGTATCCAACATAGCTGATACGTATAGATGAGTCGTCTGGGATATTTCGTAAAGTTGCGTGACCCGCTGTATCGGTGACTACACCATTTTGTGTGTTTGCCACGATGACAGAGGCACCAATCAATGGTTCATTGTTTTCATCAATAATAGTGATACTGACATCCATTGCCAACGCGGGCAGGGTGATAATTATTGCGAATAGTACTGATAATAATTTTTTCATACGAAAATGTCCCTTCTATTTGTATGTATCAGTATATCATAAAAGTCCATGGCGTGGCAATGTAAAATGGGGTGATTGTTTACCAAAATTGATAAATTTTATCCACCTATTGATGACATAACTGTATCATAGATTTTGTTTTCGATTTTATTGCTTTTTTTTCCACCTGCATAATGCAAACCGTCGCCTGCTGTCAATGCTGTTATCATTGGCAGGGTTGGTGTGTATGTGTCAATCCAGTATTGATTTAAAGCACTTTGTAATGTGTTATTAAATTTTGTTATTAGTGTATTAGTTAATTTATAGCCACTTTGTTTAGCAAGTTGCTCTTGTACTGGATTAACAGATAAAATGCGGAACGTTATGTTGGGGTGATTCCGTATTAAATCGCCATATGTTGCGATATAATTATTTGCACCACGTGTGGCAGATTCATTTGTAGATCCGATATCATTTGCGCCCATTGCTAAAATAACGACGTCACCATCATGAAGGCAGTTATTGAGCATTGGTATTGCAGTGTCTTGAAACCAGGAATGTCCCATGCTGCCTTGGGCAATTACACCTTCGTTTGGTTTGTTGCCGACGATTTCATCCCTGGCCATTCCCTGCATGCGTGAGTCGCCAATCCAGAAATATCGGCGTCCTGTTGTATTGACGGGTGGAATGTAGCGTTTGGCGCCAGATGTGTTTTTGGTGAAACATGTGTTGCCCGCATTTTGTGTTGCTGGCGGATTTGTAGCAGGTTTATTTTTACATACACCATTGTCACAAATTTGTTCTGAACCACAATCTGAATTTGTTGTACATTGCGGCGTCTGTGGCGTGGATGAATTAAATGATGGAATTACAGCGGTATCATTTGCGGGATTAGTGTCGCCATGTGTGTCAGTTAATTTTTTTTTTACACACGCGATTGTTGCATGTTTCGCCATCGCCACAATCACTGTCGGTGGTGCATTCCTGTTGGCTGGATGTGTCGCTATCAGCTGAATTCGAAGCCTGGCGTGCCTTGGCTGCTTCTTTGTCTTCTTTTTCTGCTTTCTTGACCGCTTGTTCAGCCTTGTGTCTGTCGATTGCGCGATCAATTGCGCCAGATGTAATTGAGCCAACCGCCATACCGACACCAGAACCCAATAATGCAGATGTTGCAGATGTTTGTTCGCGTGTCAGACGATATGCGTTTTCTTTGAATGTGGTTATGTCGACACCGAACCAGGTTTGCGTGCAATCAAATGTTGAACCAGCGTATGCTTTTTTAGATGCATACAGCGATGTTGTTGGCTGACCCGCCCAGAATTCAACAGTAAATACGCAATCCAGGCTGCGTTCGTCAAATAATGCGCCCAATGATTGGCAGCGGCTACGCATTGTATCACGCAGTTCATACAGGCGTGCTTCGTCTTTCTTGATTTGTTTTTCTGCGTCTTGGCGCAGGGTCGCAAAAACCTCCATTGCGCGGGCGGCTAAACCACTGTCTTGCTGTGTGCAATCGCGTGCAATTGATGCGCATTTTGCAATTGCGGCGTCCCCCGCTGATTTGCCCAAGCATTTGTTAAATGTTGCGCCGCATTGTTGTTCAATACATGAATTATATGAATTACCGCAGTCTAATATCTTCTGATATGAATCCAATTTAGCATTCAGATCACGGTCAGCCTTGATTTCGATAGAAAATAATTTGTATTCTTCACCGCTGCACGTTACACCGCGACGGCATGCGTCCATTTTGTCACCCCAAATCGTGTCGCCATCACCGCTGCATTTCGTAAAATTAGGACCGCATTTTTCCTGCATGCATGCACGCAGACCGCTGTCGCATGTGCTGAGTCCTGCGGTTGCGGATTTTGTGTTTTTAGAAGAGAATTCTTCGGCAGCTGCCGCATCCAGTGCCGCACGTTGTGCACGGATTAAATCTGCCAGACTTTGTGTCGATGCGTCGATACTGCCTGTGGTTGCCGATTCCAGTATCGCATCAAACTGGGATGTTTTGTCTTCTATTATTTCGTTGGCAATTGTGTTTGCTGCATCATTTGTGTTCGTCGTGGCAGCGGAATTATTGGTGCTGTTATTGCTGGTATTATTGTTTGTTCCGTTATTTGTATTATTATTGGTCTGGGTATTTGTGTTGCTTGTGCTGGTGTTGGACTGGCTGACCGTTGGTAATTTTGCACTCATTGTCGGCATGCGTTGTGATGCCGGGCGTGGTGTTGTTGCGGTTGTCGCTGCAGGTGTTGTTCGGTCAATAATCGCGGCCGATGCTGGCATAATGCCGTATGCAATGAAAACAAACATTGTGCCACATAATGCTGTATGGGCAATTTTGTTGTAAAAATTAAAATGTGTTTTGTTTGTCATTGTAAGTATGCTTTTTATCGGTTGTACTATTTTAATACGTTGCATGCCAGTTCATAGAACTTGCACAATTGTGTTGCCATTACGCGTTCGCCCGGAAAATCTGGGCTGCAATTGTTGCGCATATTATTGGCGCATACACTTTCAATACATGTATCGCGACTGGCGTTGTCGTGGCATGATGTGCGTGCCGCGGTCAATTTTGTTTCACGTGCGTTTTGATAACTCTTTACGATACCTTGGACGGCTGCTGCGGCACTGGCGATTGCGCTGTTACGTGCGCCAGACAATTCTGTACGTATCGCAGACATATATGTGTCGCAACCAGTGGCTTCGACACCGCATGTGGAAAAGAATTTATCAAAATCTGCATCTGTCTGGCATGCGCGCCAATCTGCGCCACAGCGTTTTGCATCAACAATGCATGAACGGATGCTGGTCGTACATGCTGTTTTAGTTGGTTTTTTACGTGCTTCGGCTTGTAATATTGCCATTTGTGCACTGATGCCGGCTGCCTTGCAGGATTGTTCAATCAATGAATCGTATGCTTCAGATACATCATCTGTGGTACAGCCTGTGACCTTGTTAATACATTGCGCAGTTGCCCAAGCATAACGACTGCCGGGGTCAGATGGCGCGTTCTTTAATTCCTTGTCCGTCAGGTTGTATTTCGCAGACGCGCCCGCAGATACATTACGCATCCCACTGGTGGGTGGTGTGCCGGCAGAGTCCGTACCACAATACTGACAACGTGCTGCAGGATTTGAACTGACGTTAATTGCACAGGCAGAATCCAGGCATCGTGTCAGGTTCGCACGCGAGCATGATTGGGCACCATGTGCGGTTGACATTGCCAAGAAACTGCAGACTATAAAAAGTATGTTATGTTTTTTCATGTTCTCTCTTGCTAAGAACTATATCAAAAAACGCATGGCGTGAAAAGTGAAAAAAAGGGGGCGGGGCAAAAAATTAGATTTTTTATTATTTGTATCTTGACAAAACACATTTGTTTGTCTATATTTGTCTTGTCATCAAACAAAAGGAATAAAGATGAAAGATTGGTTAAAGAAACATTATGTTGGTTTGACAGCTGGTGTTATCGCAGTTGTTGCGTTGGCTGCCAGTGTCAAAAGTTGCAATGGTAACGAAGCGGTTAGCGCACGCGTTGACGGCGTCGAAGCAACAGTTGATACATTAGGTATGGTTCAACATCAAATTATTGAATCGATTGAGAATCATGAAAGTAGAATCTCAAGCAATTTGCGTGAAATCAACAACTTGAAAACTCGTATGAGTGCGGCAGAGGACAGCATTGAAGCACATCGTGCAGATATTGACAGTCTGAAATTGCGTGTTGATACAGTTGAAATGCGTACAGACAGTTTGACTGCTCGTGTTGATACAATCGCACAACGTCAGGAAAAATGCCCATGCATTAACCCAAAGCCAGCAAAAAAGCCTGCACAACGTCCAACACGTCCAAATAATGTACCGGCGCCGGTAAAACCTGATACAGTTATTGTTGTTAAAGAAGTACCAGTAGTTGCACCAGCGGTACAAAACGCAAACGGTTGTGGTGATGATCAGAATGCAAATGTTGTTATCAATGGTAATAATAACACAGTTACCATCAGCAACAATGGTAATGCAAACTCTGCTGATACAACCAAGACTGTTACACGTCGCGTTGTCGCAACAGCGGAAACAAAATTGACTGTAAATACATACGTTACACGTCAAAGTTATTGTAAATAATCTTTTCCCCTTTGTTTGTTAGAAGTGCAGCCCGCCAATTGGCGGGCTGTATTCACATAGTTGTTTTTTTGCTAGACATACAAATTGTATGTATGTTAAACTATCCCTGTAAGAGAGAATTTATAATATGAAATACATCAGATTATTGTTGTTTATGATATTTTTTGCGCCACTGTCGGTGCATGCGGCATCTAATGATTTTATGGTGGCAGCACAATTGTTGTCTGCGGCAAAAAATGCTGATATTCAACAGGTTCAGATTCTGATAAACAGCGGGGCAGATGTTAACTATACCGATTCAACAGGATTGTCACTGGTTTGTACTGCACTGATGAATAATGATATGCGTGCTGCCCAGATTTTACAGATGTATGGCGCAGATGCATCGCGTTGTGACCGACAAATAAAGAATTATAACAGTCGTAATAAGCCCAAGGGCAGCGGTGGTTTGTTTGGTGGGCTATCATCCGCCCAGAGTTTGACATTGGCGGCGGCGGGTGCCGCCGTTGTTATAGGTGGACTGTTTTTATTAACGGATGTATTTGACCCTGGCAATGGAAACGATAATTCCGGGACGGCAGGAAATCGCCCAATCGGTGGTGATAATTCCGGTGGTGGTGAAAGTGGTCTTGGCAAAGAAGCGTTTGCATTGAATTATGGACCGGCATTGCCAACCGCGGCAGACGAAGCGCAATCGTATTCTGCAAACTTGGAAGTATATGGTCCCAGCAGTTCTACAGCGATTTACAAACAGAATTTTGAACTTATGTCGAATGCATTCAAACAAAACTATCTGTTGATGATGCATGGGTATTCGCCATTTGCACGTGGGTATCTGGGGATGCGTACATTGCGTAATCAATTTTCAAATGCGCCGATTCCATTAAGTGGCGCATTGGGCGAATATGATATTCAGGGCGGACGTCCAACAAATGTTGCGTTGGTTACTGCAAACGGTGTAAATGCTGCGATGAAGCCTGCTGGGGATTATTCTGCTGGGAAAGATTCATTGGATGATGTTTTGTTGGTTTGGACGACATTAAATGATTCAACCAGTCTGAATGGTGCCAGTAATGATCTGCTGTCCAGCAAGTATTACAATAATTTGATTAAACGTGGTACGGATAATAATTCATTGTTGGATGATTCAACGTACGAAGATCCAAATATGGTGGATTTGTTCGATTTATCCGGATCAAATACCGCAGTTCAAAATGCCAGTGCCAGCAATGATGATAATCGCCTGGCCAAGGTTCTGGGGGGCAGTCTTTCGGGATATCCAAATGCTGACTATGTTGGGTTTATGCCAAATGGTCAAATGACTATTTTCCGCACCGGTGGTGGACGGGGCTTCAAAGAAGTATCAGATGATGCGCGCAATGGTACATTTGAAAGGGCAAGTGACACTTTTGCCACCGGTGATACGATAACATTGCCGGGACTGGGAACATTAACGTTGACAATGGATGGTAATAAGTTTACTGCCAAGGCTGCTGGTGACAACAGTCCGACATATACTGGATATATCGGTATAAAAAATAATTTTCTGTATTTTGACAGTAATGCAGATGGTGCCGTGGATGTGGCATATTTGCAGGTTGTTGCTGGTGACACCAAACAGTTGGTATTAAATCGCGAATTGGGGAATGTTGATTATCATAACTATCAGGCTTTATCACTGGCTGCCACTTTAAATAAAGACGGTAATGGGCGATCCAGAGCGGATGTGTTGGCAAATGCATCTGTTATTGCGCCGTTGTATTCAATTGATACAAAAGTAATTGATGATATATTGGCTGCGGAAACCAGTGATTACCGTACTGAATTTGCAAAATTTGTTGATTTATATTATGACCGCGATAAGGGTGATGGTATCAGTGGTTCAAATGATTTGCCCAGTGCATATGCGGCGACGTTGTTTACTGCGGTCGGAAACAGTACGACACCATTGTTGGTATTTTCAACAGGTGGATATGAAACAGACAGTAATTTTACCGGCAGAACAAGAGAGGCAACATTTGAAAACGCAGCACCATTAGTTTTTAAGAATTTGGAACATTTGTTTATGTCAGTGGTTGCTGTTGGTATAACCGGTACAGCTGGTACATCCGGGACAGATTCAATTGCTGGATTTTCACCATCTGGTAAATATGCATTATCACAGTGGTCGGATACCAATGGAACCACTACGACAGAAGATGATACATATTATCGCGCACGCGTTTGTGGCGCAGCCGGTCGTGGCAGCAGCAGTATCGACCCATGGTGTTTTGCATCAGCGGGTGTAAATGCAGAAATGGCGGTCGCCAGTGCCGCAGGTGCTGCGGGTGTGGTAAAGTCTGCATTTGATTATTTGGATAACAAGCAAGTATTTGCATTGTTGGCATTGACGGCGGATGGACCATATTTGGGAACATTTACCAATGGTGTGGCTACAACCCAGGATTCTTTGCGCAGTTATTTACAATCAATGTATGTGTTACCAAATGAATATAATGTGCGCTGGATGCAAGATGGTGAAGATTATTTGGATGTGTTCAAAGAAGTCTTTGGATATGGTCTGATAAATTTGGAACGCGCGACCAAACCTGGAACCAAGGTTTATTATTATAATGGTACGGATATTGTGTCCAGCAATGGCGATGCATATTGGCGCGCGGCATCAAATACAATGTTCCGCGGGTCCAGTGCCTTCAGACCATCTGTTGATAAAATCAGTGCACCATTCTTTGATGTGTTGGAAAGTTCGGATGGCAGTTTGCGCATGCCACGTGTGTGGCAAAATGAATTTGCGGTATCTGGTGACGCGGGACGTCGGGCTTTGTATATGGGGGATGTATTGGGTGAATTGAAAACACGCGACGATAATGTTCAGCGTGCTCAGATTGGAAACTTTGGTTTTTCATTGATGCGTTCGCCGCGTGCATACAATGACAATTTGTCAGGACTGGATGCATTGCGTTTTGATTATTCACGTGGTAATTGGAATTTGAATGCGGGATATCAGCATTATTTGACAGATGGCGCGTCACGCTTTGATGGAATGGCGAATCCAATATTATCAATGGCGTCAAATTCAATTGTGTCTGATGCGATATATAATCATGGTCGCTGGTCATTTGGTGGACGCGTATTTTCCGGTGAAATAACAGACGAAGGTTTATTGGAAAATGACCCGACCGTAACGTCACAATTTAATCCAGCACGTCTGGGATTGTTCCAGGGCGGGCAATCGCACCTGGCGTGGCATGGCGATAAGTTTGGGTTTACAACCGCTGTTGGTCATGCCACAGAATCAAATACAATTCTGGGGGCGCAGACGGGCGGATTGCTGAATTTGGGCGGGGGTGATACAACATATATTGATACAGTTATGCGTTATGCACCGTGGGATAAATTCGCATTGACGGCGCGCGCTACATTTGCCAGAACGCGTGCGGACGCAAGTGGGGACTTTATATTGGGTATGTCAGATGTTGATTCAAATGCGTTTGGTATTGGTCTGGATTGGGGAAATATCAGTTTATCTGTTGCGCGCCCATTGGCGGTATCGCATGGCGCAATGAAATATGCATCTGCCCAGTATGATGTGGTTGGCAGTGACGATGGTAATTATGATCTGGTTATCCGTGACAGTCATGTCGCAGATGTTGACCTGCGTCCGGATGTGCGCGAATTGCGTTTTGCTGGGTCCGTCCGACATAATTTTGGCGCGTTTACAGATGGGGCGTTGGGATTTATTTATCGTGTAAATCCAAACAACTGTGATGATTATGGAAACGAATCTATATTCATGATGAAATTAACACATCGCTTGGGAATATAGTGGATTTCAAAAATCTGGCATCGCCAGATTTTTTTTATTACTTGTTTTAATCATATATAGCGTATATAATAATTTTGTCATTGGGAATTCCAATGATGAGGTGTGATGACCTCTGCCATAGCGTCGGAATATGTTTATAGGGGCGCGCATTTTGCGCCAATTTTACTGTTACGACGGAAAAACAACTCCTGACCAATTTGTGGGCAGGAGGGTTGCGAATATAACGAATAAGCACACAATTCTATGGATTGTCATCAACCTCCTGACCACCTGAATTTTGGGTGGTTTTTCATTACGAAAAAACAGGAGATTGAATAATGAAACATAAACTAATTATATTGGCAATGATAACAATCATGCCAATAGAAAAACCAGCCAATGCTGTACTTTCACTCGATAATGGCGTGTGTACGTCAACAACATGTACTGCTGCCCCAATGGAGGCAATAACAACATGTCGGGAAGGCAACCATACAAATGTATGTTATAAAAGTGGTTCGGGAAATGTAATACGTTTTCAAAGTTGTACATCATGCCCAAGTGGCACAGAAAGAAAACAAGTATCAATATCAGAACTCAGCAATTCGTGTAACACTACATATGAACTGGTGTATCAATGTTGCATATCATGCGGTACATGCGCCAGTGATATCGGTTTCACTGCAACTGGAACCGCTGGATACGAACAACAGGCAAGACGTTCATGCACATGTACAGGTGGTTGTGCTGTAATATCAACTACATATCGTTGCGCCGCAGGATATTATGGTTCCAGTACCAATGGAACATCAGGTTGTACCAGATGTCCACAATCTGGCAGTGGCACATACGGTACCAGTGCAGCCGGCAGCAAATATGTCACAAGTTGCTATTTGCCTGCAGGAACATCTTTCTCAGATACAACTGGCAGTGGTACATATACAGAAAATTGTGAATATTCCAATGGGTTAACCGGCGGTGAAATTGTTGAATTGGAACCTATTAAACCATAATTTTACTAAAAAACATTTTCGGAGAAACACCAGTTAATATTTAACGCCCAAATGGGCGTTATTTTTTATTTCGCAACAATAACCATTGCTGTTCGCAGAACTGTGTCACCGAACATGTATCCGGGTTGCATATCTTCGATAATTGTGTTTGTTGGTTTATCAGATTCTATGACTTGGATTGCATTGTGGAACTGTGGATTCAAGATTTGACCCACAGATTCAATTTTTGTAATTCCGATTTGCGCAAATGCAGATTCCATCGCACGTGCCATTGATTGAATACCTGCGTCATCAGGATTATGTTTTAATGCAGCATCTATTGCATCCATAACTGGCAATATTTTTTCAGCCACACCCATTGCACGCCGCGTTGCACGCGATTCGGCATCCAGGGCTGCACGGCGCCGTGTGTTTTCCAGTTCTGCTGCCGTGCGCAGGTATTTGTCATTTAATTCGTTAATTTGGGCGATCAATTCATCTGTTTGGGATTTGGAATCAGATTCTGCAACTGTTTCTGTTTTATTATCCTTTTCTGGGGTTGCGTCAGAATCAGTAATTGAAACCTGGTCTATTGTTACGTCTTTGTCTTCCATATTTACACCTGCGACTGTTGTAATGTGGGGGCGACGGATTGCCCCCACATCGTTACTATATATTTATTTTACACTGGTTATTATAGGTATGAAATCATCCGGTTTCAAGGATGCACCACCAACTAATACACCATCAACATTCGGGATAGACATAATTTGTGCTGCGTTACTACCTTTGACACTGGCGCCATACAGAACAGGTGTGCCGGACAGCCCCATAGATGTCAATGTATCTGCAATCAATTTGTGTGCGGTGGCGATTTCTTCATCTGTTGGTGTCAGACCTGCGCCGATTGCCCAACGTGGTTCGTATGCAACAATAATGTCGCCATCTACATCTGATGGGATTGATTCACGTACACCCGATTCAATGACAGACATTGTTTTGCCGTCTTGTTTTTCTTCCATTGTTTCGCCAACACAGATAATCGGTGTCAATCCATTTGCCAATGCGTTGGCTGCTTTTTTGCGTACTGTGTTGTTGTTGTCGCAATGGTATTGGCGACATTCGCTGTGACCGACGATTACATATTTGGCACCGGCGTCTTTCAACATAGATGCAGAAACTTCGCCTGTGAATGCGCCGTGGTCATGTGTGCTGACATCTTGGGCACCCAGGGCAACGCTGTCATACTGCGCGCCCAGCATAGTAAAAGGCACGCATAAAATAACACGATTTTGTGTTTTGACATCACGCAGTGCGTCTGCCATTTTCTGTAAAGCATCGCGTGAACCGTTCATTTTCCAATTTCCGGCAATTATTTTCATAATTTTCCCCTTTTTTTCGTTGATTTTTTTGATATCGTTTTGCTATGGTATCGCAAAAGGGGATTAAATGCTAGAATATTTACGTAATGCATCAGAAAAACCAATTGCCAAGGTTTTAATTGGTATCTTAATGTTTTCGTTCGTCGGTTGGGGCGTCGCAGAATGGATATTTGGTGGCGCGGTCAGTGATAATACATTGGTGACAGTCGGTGGCGAAAAAATCAGCGCCCAGCAATTTAATAATGAAAAATCGCGTGGGCTGGCGGAAATGACACGTGAACAGCAACGTGAAACATATACCGATCCTGCCGCAATGCAGAAGTTTACAGATGGTATCTTGGAAAAGTTGGCTTCACAACAGATGGCTGAAAATCGTGCAAATGATTTGGGCTTTGTTGTCAGTGATAAACGCATCGCAACAGAAATTCGTCAGTTCCCAGAATTTCAAGAAGATGGGAAATTTTCTACATATTTGTTTGATACTGTATTGTCAAATTCCGGGTTAAGTGAATCTGAATTCGCAAATTATCTGCGTGGTCAGGTATTGCGTTCTATGGTGTTGGGTTCGATGTCTGTTCCAATGGCAGTGCCACAGTTTGCGAAAACTGCGGCATATAATGCACGCTATGGAACACGTGAAATTGAATATTCAACTGTTGATTTCAATACATTTAATGTTGGCACACCAACAGATGAACAATTGCGTACGTTCTATAATCAGAATCTACATACTGTACCGGAATCACGTAATGTATCATATGTATTGATACCTGCAAAAATGGACCAGCCGGACAGTTATGATGCGGCATTTACTATCGCGCAGAAGGTCGAAGATGATATTATTTCAGGTGATGCAATGGACGCGGCAGCAAAACGTCATAATGTAAAGTTTGTATCGATTGATGATTTACATGCAGACACTGTATCAAAAGATGAAATTATGAATCCAGCGATGGTTTCACGCATGTTCCATATTGATGAAGGAACAGAAAGCGAATTGATTGAAACAAAATCTGGTTTTGTAATTGCCCGTGTTGACAAAGTTATCCCAGAACATAATGCTGATTTTGATGCTGTAAAGTCCGGTTTAACCAACGCGTGGCGTGCAGCGGAACAGAAAAAGCAGGCATATGTTCGTGCAAATGAATTGCTGGTTGATTTAAACAAAGGCAATGAATTGCAGGGGAAAAAATCAGTTACAGCATCACGTGCATCTGGTGCGCCTGTTGCGGTTTTGACTGCGGCATTTAATGGGTCGGTCGGAACAAATTCAATTGTCGAGGACAATGGCGCATTTTATGTATTGCATATTGATGCGGAAAAAATGCCCGCAATGGATACAGTAAAAATGGCGAATATCCAAACCGAAATGCAAAATACATCTGCACGTCAGATAACCGATGACTATAATGCGTTTTTAAAGCGCGAATATCCGGTCAAGGTAAATGAACGTGTATATAACAGATTCTTTGCAAAATAAAAATTACAAATGCGTAAAAAAAGTTCCGATATTTATCGGAACTTTTTTTAATAAAATTGTAGCGAAATAAAAAAGTTGTAGTATAATGCAGCCGGTGCAACGATTTGTTGCGCTGGGATTGAGACCCCATATCAAGTCGTATCCGCATTGCGGATATTGTAATCCAACACTGGTTGGAGTTCGGTGAATATATTGAATAAACCGACAATACTACTTGATTATTGGTCTCAACCTCCAGCCGCCTGTGTTTTTTTAGGTGGCATTTTTTTGTTCTTATGGTTGTCCATCGCATGAAAAACGCATTGTCGTTAAAAAATCTATCTCCACACAAATGTGGTGGACGACCATCATGATTTATGTTATTATTTAAACGAACTTGTGGGGACACAGGTTCGGGGCTGTCGAAGGCTATTCTTATCCGGTGCAAAAGCATAGGTCATCGTTATTCCAATAATTTCCTGTGACTTTGTATCGTTATTTATCCCTGACTATCTCAGTCGGGGGGCTGTCGGTTATAAAACACGGTTCCGCCGAAAGACTGACAGAATCAATGATAAGATGATTTTCGAACCACCCCGACCGTCGTGTTCTGATGACGGTCTTTTTTTACAAGGGGATTTTGATGATACGACTGTTGGTTTCTGTTGTACTGTTGTTGGTGGGCGCAGGTGGTGTTGCCAATGCTGCAACATGTGATGTGAATCAGTATTTATCTGGTGGTAATTGTGTCAACTGTATGTATAACGCAACATGTGATGGTGAAACATATTCTTGTAATGACGGATTTTATGCAGATGGTAATAACCAATGTCTGGCATGCCCACCAAACAGCACATGTACAGGACCCACAGAATTTTCGTGCATGCCTGGAACATATTTATATAACGGTGTTTGTTCACAATGTGTTAATAATGCAACATGCGTGGGTGGGACCGATACATTTCATTGTGATGACGGCTGGTTTCGTGATGGGTTTATGTGTCGGTCTTGTGCTGGGCATGTTTGTGATGGTGAAAAATTAATCAGTTGTGGTGCTGGGTATTTGTATTATAATTGGAATGGTACGTATTGTATGGACTGTGGGGCTGAATTGCATTGTCCCGCTGGTTCAACGATTTCATCTGTTACGTGTATCGAAGGTTATTATAAAAGTTCATACCATTGTTTTCAGTGTCCGGGTGAATATTATTGTCCAGATGGTATCGCGACAATTAGCAATTATATGCAATATTGCGCCCCCGGATTTTATAAAATGGGTGCAGAATGTGTTCCATGTCCCGATGGTGTTGTATGTCCCGGACACAAGGAACAAAAATGTCCGGATGGGTTGTTCTGGCATTCAGATGGTCAATGTCTATCGTATGCGTCGGGCGATTCTGGTATGCCACCAAATTGTAATCCGGGCTTTTTTGATAATGGTGCCGTATGCGAAATGTGTCCTGTGGAAAATTCAACGTGCAGATCTGTGACGGATTTTGATTGTGTTTCAGGATTTTATAAGAATGTCAATCGGTGTGATGTCTGTCCGCAGAATTCAACTTGTCCCGCCGGCAGCACACAAATTAATTGTTTTGATGGATATTGGTTGAATGGCAATATGTGTTCTGTGTGCACTGGTGCCAATTATTGCAATAATAATACAATGTTTCGGTGTCCTGAATTTGATGCTGGTGTACTGGAATCTGTATTGCCATCTGAGGACAGGCTGATTAATGCTGACAATTTAAGGGTGACTACATATTCTGTTAGTGGGCTTATTACAAACGCTGCCAATTGTAGGATAGGGGGGGCGTTGTTTGAAACACCTGATGGCGTATATACTAAAGATTTGCCATGGCAAGGAGATAGATATTGGAGCTCTGATATTTACTGGGTTCAGACAGATACCGTCGGTCGATATCTGGCGAATGCTGTACATTTAGGGGAGTATATGCGGTTTAAGTATAATAAAGCATGTACAAATGCACCGGAAAATGCAATTTATATTGGTGCAGGCAGTCCTGATGGTAACGATTGCCCCTGGCGGTGTAATGACGGATATTTTCGTGATGGTGATGTGTGTACGGTTTGTCCAGCTGATTTTGTGTGTATTGATGGCAAAATCGTATGTCCGATGGGACAGTATGCGTCTGGGAATTCTTGTCAAGATTGTCCGGATTATTATGCTGACCGTGCACCTGATAATACAGCACCGCAGTCGATTAATGAATGTCAGATAAAGTGTGATGCGGGTACGTATTTGGCAACGGCACGTGCGACGCAGTGCGCGAATGTTGGACCTGGGTATTGGAATGATATAAATTATACAAATTATGGTAACAGTGGTAAACGTAACAAGTGTCCGGATAATTTAATGACAATCGGGTATGGGCGTGGCGCCGACAGTTTGACTGATTGTGGTCGGGTTATGCGATTTGGACAATATTCCGTATGGTTGCATAATGACTGGCGCACGCACCCCAGTTTGTCAGTACAATATGGAAATCATGTGTTATATGGTGATATGATACCAGAATCCAGAAAAAAGGCGTTGAATGTTGAATATAATGGAAGTGTGTATTCTGTGTATAATATGGATATTGATTGATATGCTATGTCGGCACCCAAATGTGATGGACGACCGTATGTGTATAGGAATAATAAACCCACCGCCCGTTTGGGCGGTGTTTTGTTATGTCTTTTATCGCTTGAATACTTTTTCGGCGATTTTTTCCAGTTCTTTCATTGACGGGATATTACTGGTTGTGCTGATTGGTACGTCAATTATTGTTTGGGTGTTGTGTTCATCCAATGGATGTGCCTGGTATGGAACACGTGCAAAATCAATATCATTAAAATCAATTCTGCGTATCGTGCGATCATACATTGTATGGTAATATATGATGTGATTCTTCAGGTCTGTCGCAATTGTCCACTGGGTCGCTGATGGCATGTTTGGTGGGGTGTCATCAATTGCGTACTGGGCACCGATTGGCACATCAAAGTTATTTAATAAATGGAATGCCTGCATTACGCTTTTATATGTTGATTTTTGCGGGCGTGAATATTGTGAAAAGAATGCAGCACGTACAAAGCGTGATGGGGACGTCATGTCGCCCGGCATCCCCAGGAATCCTGTACCATTACTGAGTGATTTCAGGGTTGTTGAACCAAATCCCAATTTATGTGGATTCATTGTCCCAGACGTCAGATTTATATAGTTGTTCAGATTTGTCAGGTGCCACGGATATCCTGGGGCGTTTGTTAATACGCCAACCTTGCTGTCATAGAAGTGGGGTACCCCATCGACGATTTCCAAAATTGCCTGGCGTCCGGATTGTTCGGTTATACGCCAGTGTGTTGTTGCAGCACGCCGGTCAATATTTATGACACTGATGTCTTGGATTGCTGCCTTGACTTCGTCAATTGTTGAAAAGTTCGACAGTATCCATGATACTAATTGAAAGTCTGCAATACTTTTGTCTTTGTCGGCTGGATTGTATTCCGGGTATTCGCCAAAGCCCGGGAAATAGAACAGGGCGGCGGACAAACCTGCTTCGTTTGTGCCATCTACAACGAATTGCGGAATTTCAACTGCCAGTCCAACAAATCCATATTTGCTGATGAATTGCATCCCGCCGGATACACCGTTCGGCAATAGTGATGTTTGTGTTGTTGCACGTGGCATAATTACATACATGTTATCCATTTCGGCGCCAGACCAGTCAATTGTTCGGGCAACGACTGTGCCACCGTCTTGGGATTTCAGGGTGATACCTGTACAGGCGTCAGCCCTGTTTGCAGCCAGCAAACCAACAACCAATGCCAGCGCAGAAATAATTTTTTTTGTTTGCATATTGTGATTGTATCACTTGTCATATGCACAAAGTTATAGGAGTGGTTTCAGACTGCCCGGTATGTTTTCCTGTGTGGGCATCTGCTTGTTTTTTCACGGTTATGTGCTATAATATATACGAAATATAACCAAGGGGATATTATGTCAGCAATGCGCAAGGTTCCAACACCAAAAACAAAATTTGAAAATCCAACAGTCAAAAAATTCAAGCTGGGGATGCGTGACCTTATAAATAAATACAGCGGTCAAGAAAGTTTAATTGGACAATATTATGCAGCAATTCAGGTAATTGCAAATGCGTCGGCTAAATCCAAATCGGCAGAATTTAAAAAGCGTGCAGGGGATATCTTGCATGCTGTCGAAGGTGGCGAATGGGTAACCGATGGCACCGCATTTTGGGAACAGGGCGGATTTAATCCATTCAAGCCATTTCAAAAGAAGGTATTGCGTCAAAAGATTGCACAGTTAAGTGCCGCGATAAAAGAATTAGGTATTGAACGGTAGAAAATTTATAAATTAAGACTTGAAATATAAAAAGAATGTTCATATAATAGGCGCACTTGGGGCATAGTTTAACGGTAGAACTCCGGACTCTGACTCCGTCAGTGTTGGTTCGAATCCAGCTGCCCCAACCAAAATTCAAACGCCCCTTGTGGGCGTTTTAATTTTGGTTATGGGGTAATGAGGTGAGAACCAAGGTTCGACAACAAGTAGGCGAGATAAGCAAAGCACAATCGAGCCGTCACGGTTGCCCCGCAGGATGTTAGTCCGAGGGAATCAGCTGTCCCAACCAAGAATTTAATCAGTAAAATCAACTGGTTGTATGATAAAAATCCGCTTCGGCGGATTTTATTTTTGTGTGCCGTGGGACACTGGTGGGACAAATGTAATGCTGTCGGCTTGTTACAGTTTCACCATAGACGCTTTGTGTCGAGTTCGAAAGTAGGATTTTGAACATTGCTAAATTTCACTAACTTTCGAACCAAGGCGTTATTCATCAGTCTTGAGTTTTGAATACATTTTCATATCACGTGGCGCCCCGCGTAACAGAAAATACTGACGCAAAACGCCATCTAATTTAAAACCACATCGACGGGCAACCGCGTCTGAACCCGTATTGTCAACATCCAATGTCAATTGAATGCGATTAAGACCCATTTTATTAAACCCGATATCGGTCATCAAATTCAACGCACGTGTCATTATTCCACGACCTGTGTATTCGCGTGTCAACCAATAACTGATTTCCCCCATATTGTCATCGACATCAACAAAGCCTATTTTGCCGGCGATTTTCTCGTCAACAATGATAAAGTATGAACAAATGTCTATGGGATAAGACTTTGCTATATTTGCCTTGGTCTTTTCAATGTTTGTGTATGCATCCACCCAGTCTAAAAAGCGTCCCAAAAATTCACGATTTTCATCGATTTCGCGCAACAAAGCATCGGCATTTTCGTCCGTTGGCGC
Source organism: uncultured Rickettsiales bacterium (assembly GCA_947176385.1). GTDB lineage: Bacteria > Pseudomonadota > Alphaproteobacteria > Rs-D84 > Rs-D84 > Enterousia. Next base: position 40,313 of record CAMWQN010000002.1, on the reverse strand, counting down.
CAGCTTTACCAGTGCAAAATCTTCACAATAAATATGTTTTTCAAAATCCATAAGAAATTCCTATTATTGATATGAAGTATTATATACCCAGTGCTTACATTTGCAATATTTTCATAGAGTTCGAAAATTTCCATTTTTTGCCGTTTTTCGAACCTTATTAAAAATAACTATGAATTGTAAAATTTTTATGCCAGCATACCATACAACAAGAAAAGGTTCCACATGACAGGTATTGAATATATAAAAAACGCAGTATTTGAATTGTTTAAAACCAATTCTAATGGACATGATGACAAGCATGTATTTCGCGTTTATAACACGGCAATGAAATTCTGTGAAGAAATTCCATCTGCTAATCGTGATTTGGTTGCAGCAGCTGCCTTATTGCATGATTGCGATGATTATAAGCTGTTTGGCGAAGAATCAGAACGTTTGATGACAAATACCAAACGTATATTATCAGGTTCTGGATTTGATGCTGAATTCTGTGAAAAATGTATCAATATTGTAAAAACTATTGGATTCAGCAAGCGGTTAAAAGGTATCGCGGCATACGGTATCGAAGGTGCCATTGTATCTGATGCGGATATGTGCGATGCATCTGGGTGCACAGGTATTTTGCGGTGTATTGAATATCGCGCTGGAACCGGTCAAACATTCTTTGATCCGGATTGTTTCCCGCAAGAAATGGATGCCGAGATGTATAGAAAATCAAAGGTTGATCCGTGTGTAAATCACTTCTTTGTTAAAATATTTCATTTGCGCGATATGTGTTTAACCGAACCAGGGCGCAAGTATGCAGAAAAGAAACATCAAACAATCATTAGTTTTTTGAATGCCTACTTTGATGAAGTTAATGCACCGCAAGCGTGGAAAGATTTGCTTAAAAAATATGAATGAAATCACTTGAACAAGTGGCAGATTTTTTAACACATCAATCTTTTGTCTTATTTCCAATAAATCAGTTCGAAATTTGCACGCCGTGCGCAACCAAAATTTAAACGCCCCAGGTGGGGCGTTTTTTAGTATTTGGTTCTTATTGTGTTTGTGGGTGCACTGAAATACGCTGATATTGCCAAGAAAGGAGAAGAGATGTCCCACAATATTTTGTATGCCGTATCTGTGTTACTGGCATTGTTGGTTATGCCGGCAATGGCGGATGTTATAAATCTGAATGATAAATATAATAATGGTCAATTGAAAATAGTTACTGTATTAAATGGCAATCATTCTGTATTGGATGTTGATGATATAAAATTAGGGCTTTCGTCTGTATCGGATGCTGTTTATGTGGTAAATGGAAATCTGGATTTGATTGGGAATAAGATTGATTTATTGGGTGGGCGATATGATGTTATTTATGCCAGTGGTGGGACTGTCAATATAACTGGCGATACAATCAGTATGGTGGGTGGTAATAAAGACCCGATGGGGGCTGTTTGGATTGACCAGAATGGGCATATAAATATTACGGGGGGTGAAATTAATATAAAAAATTCGGGTTATGGTGGAATTTGGGTTCAGAATAAGACTTTGGGTGGTAACGTCAGTATGGACGACAGAGCCAGCCTTAAAATCACAGGTGACAAAATTAATATTGATGCGCCGAACGCTATTCTTGCATTCAGCGAAGGTATCGTTGAATTAGATGGTGATGTTTCTATCAATGGTGCAGAACGTGCGATTATAACACGTGGCGGTGCCCAGGTGATTGTTAATAAATCCGGCGTGCACAGTACAAAAATTAATGGCGATATAGAATTTAATTATGACCAGGCCACATCTGGAACATCGGTTGATGCGACGGTTGACGTTGTATTGTCTGGGGCGGATTCTTATTGGACTGGGAATACAGTTGTGGGGTATGATAAAAAGCCTGCGGATATAAATAAATTAAATGTTAATCAGGCGACAGTTACATTGACAGATGGCGCAACGTGGAATGCAACACGGATTACAGACTTTGATGGTGCCGACGGTGGGGCATTTTATACGGGCTTGAATAATCTGAATGTCAATGGCGGTAATGTTAATATTGCCGATGACGCGCGTGGTATCACATTGGATAATGCAGATATAAAAAATGGAAAATTTACCGGTGGGCATGTAGGAATAGAGAATAGTGCTTCAATTACAGATTCTGTGTTTGCAAATCACTATAGCGCGGCGCAGGGCGGGGCAATTTATAACGCACAGAATGCAACAATCACACTTGCTGGGCGTAATGTGTTTTCTGGCAATCGTGTTGGCAACAATGCTAACGATATTTATAATAATGGTACGATTTTAATATCTGGGGGTGAAACAACACTGGGTGGCGGTGTGCTGGGCGAAGGCACGTTTGAAGTGTCTGATGGTGCTGTCTTGAATCTGGGGACCGGTGTTGTTCAACAGTCTGAAATCAATATCAATGGCGTCGTGAATGCGGATGTAATCAGTGCGCGTGAATTTGGTCGGTTGTTTGGTGATGTTGTCTTTGGTGACAATGCAGAATTGAATCTGAATGTGGCATGCGCCGGCACGTATCAAATATTTACATCTGATAATAACTTTGACCGTATAAATGCAGGTTTGTTGTTTGATGTTACAAATAATGGCGCAGATGGCGTTGTTATTACTGCCAAAAAATCGGAACAGGTGGTGTCTGAAATCGGATTGTCTGTGCCGGCGGCATCTGCATTGGTGGGATTGGTAAATGTTGGTGGACCGCTGGCGGATGTATCAATTGCGGCACAGAATGCGCTGGCATCTGGTGACATTGAATATGTCGAAGCCGAAACGGCTAAGGTTGCGCCTGTTAATAAACCTGTAATACATTCTGTGTCAACAACAGTCCAGAATCAGGTTTTGTCACTGGTCGCATCACGTATTGCGGGTGGCGCGACCGGGCGCAGTGGTGGTGACTTTGTCACAATCGGCAGCGGTGTCTGGGCACACGGTTTAATCAACCGGTCCAAAATGAATGGTGCATTCCATGGGGATACACGTGGGGCTGCATTCGGTGTTGATGCAACATTTAATCGTAAATACATGTTTGGACTGGGGTATGCGCATGGTGATACCGATGTTCATGCCGGGGGTCATAAAACAGATATAAAAACGGATACTTTGTTTGCATATGCCCAGTATAAACCGAACCAGTGGTTTATAAATGGTGCACTTAATTATACATTTGCAGACTATACGGAACATACAGATTTGTTCGGTGTTCATATGTCGTCTGATTATGATGTGGATTCATACGGTGGACAACTGGCATTAGGCTATGATTTCGCGTCTGGGGTTACGCCATCGGTCGGGGTGCGTTATCTGTATATAACCCAGGATGGATATAATAATGGCATTGCCCATGTTGAACCTGCGGATAACAATTTCTTGACCGGGGTTGCAGGGTTAAAGTACACGTTTGATATTATGGCGACGCGTTCATTGATGTTGCACCCCGAATTGCGTGCAGCCGCAACATATGATTTTGTGTCGGATGCCGTGACAGCAACAGTTCTGATACCAGGTGCCGCAGGATATATCGTAAATGCAGACAGATTATCACGTCTGGGTGGTGAATTTGGAATGGGGCTGTCGGTGTTGTACCGTGGGCTGACGGTTTCTGTAAATTATGATATTGATTTACACCAAAACTATACGTCCCAGACAGGAATGCTGAAACTGCGGTATAATTTTTAATATGTGGCAAATATAAAATCCCGGTGATGCCGGGATTTTTTGTTTTAGTTATGTTTTTATTTATCTTCCAATATTGCGATGCCAGGCAATGTGCGTCCTTCGATAAATTCCAAGAATGCGCCACCGCCGGTTGATACGTATGTGATGTCGGATTTTACGCCACATGCTTCCAATGCTGCAACTGTGTCGCCACCACCGATGACACTGGTGATATTGCCTTTGCGTGTTTCATCTGCAATGGTTTGTGCAATTGCAAATGAACCATATGACCATGTAGGTGCCCATTCTGCCATACCAACTGTGCCGTTCCAGATTACGGTCTTGGCTTTTTTGATTTCTGCAATATTGCGGGCGGTTGTCTCGATTCCGGCATCAATTATAACATCATCAGATTTCATTTCTTCAACCGTACGATTTTCACGTTTCGCATCACGGGCAAATTCTTTGGCAACACCTTTGTCCAATGGTAATAAAACCTGACAATTGTTTTCGGCTGCGTATGCCAATATTTCCAATGCAGTGTCTTTCTGATCTGCTTCATATAAAGATTTGCCGACTTCGTGTCCCTGGGCGAAATTGAATGTTGTCCCCAGTGCACCACCGATTATCAATGTGTCTGATAATTTTGCCAGGGCTTTCAAGACACCGATTTTGGATGAAACCTTGCTGCCGGCAACGATTGACAGTAACGGACGCGTCGGGTTTTCCATAACCGCAGACAGGTTTTCAATTTCTGATGCCAATAATTTGCCTGCATACGACGGCAAGATTTCTGCAACACCAACAGTGCTGGCGTGTGCGCGGTGCGATACTGCAAATGCGTCGTTAATAAATATGTCAAACCCGTCTGCCAGGCGCTTTGCAAATGCTGGGTCATTTTTTTCTTCGCCGCCATAGAACCGGACGTTTTCCAGCAATACCACGTCCCCGTCATGCATGTTTGCCATGAAATCTTTGTCCAGGCAGTCCGGGATTAACGGCACGTTCATATATTTTGCAACTGGTGACAGCGAAAATTCCATATTGCGTTCGCCCTTTGGACGCCCCAGGTGTGCGCATATTGCAATGCGTGCGCCTGCGTCTTTCAGGGCACGAATGGTTGGCATGCTCTGTTCAATTCGGAATGCGTCGGTGATGACGCCATCAACGATTTGTACATTAAAGTCATCGCGCAGCAATATATATTTGCCACGCAGGTCTAAGTTTTCAATTGTACGCAATTTCATTTGTTATCCTTTCCCATCAGTTTTTTTATTGGACCAAAACTTTTTCGATAATGTTCATTTATACCATATTTATCAATGGCGCGCAAATGTGATTGTGTTGGGTATCCTGCATTTTTGTCCCAATCGTATTGTGGATATTGTTCTGATAATTCATGCATCAGGTTGTCGCGCGTAACCTTGGCAATAATGGATGCGGCGGCGATGGATAATGATTTTGCATCGCCTTTTATAACCGGGTGACCTGTTAAGTTCCGGGGCACGCGGTTGCCATCAATCAGGCACAGGGCAGGTTGGGTCGGTAATTTTGCAACAGCGCGTTCCATCGCCAACATTGATGCCCACAGGATGTTTAATTCATCAATCTCAGCTGGGTTACATTCAGCAACTGCCCAGATTGTGTTTTGTGTAATCCAATCATATGCGGCATTGCGTTGGGCAGTGGTCATTTGTTTGGAATCGCGAATTACAACTGGGATATCAATTTCGCGGTTGGGGAATATAACGGCAGCGGCAACAACAGGACCACACAGGGGACCGCGACCGGCTTCGTCACAACCGGCGACGGGAATTGCGCCAGATTCACATTCAATTGAAAAGTCGGGATTTGTTTTCATGTGTTCCAGCATATCACGTTATGGATTATAATTAAATTACTTTTTTCATGGTGCTATATTATTGACGACAAACCAGAAACTGCGCCAATCCCACTATTCCCAGAACATGTGGATAATGAAATGGATTGGACAGAATAAAATTCAAGCATCGTATCTATCAGCCAAATAAAAAAACAATGGTCGTACTTGTTTGATTCAAAAAATATGCTATATATATCAAATTTAAAATTCGTAGAAGTGAATATCAAACTGTATGAATTGGACTGTATGGATTATTTGGCTGGCGCACGTGCGACAAGACCGCATTTTATGGATAGTCCATATCTCAAACCACTTAACTAACCATTGATTTAAAGTCCGCCAATTGGCGGATTTGTTTTTTGTCCGAATGATAAAATGCTTGATTTTCATTACCTGTTTTACTAGGATTTTTTGTGAACTCGTTGGGAAACGTGTTCGGGACTTTCACAGGTCTATTCTGTTCGGTGCAAATCTTAGAAGCGTCGTTAATCCGACATTCTGTTGTTTTTGCATCGTTATTTATCCCTGACCAAATATACTGGTCGGGGGGCTGTTGGTTATATAATACGGTTCGCCGAAAGACCAATGGAATCAATAACAGAATGATTTGTGAACTCCCCGACCGTCATCCAATGACGGTCTTTTTTTATACATGGGGGTATCGCAATGCAAAAAATATTTATATTACCGCTTATTTTATCTGTTAACAGTGCTTTTGGGGCATTTGATTTTGAAAATTATACGCCTACATTGGACTATTTATATGCGAACGGACAATCATCAATCCCCAGTGGATATGAAATGAATTTTCAACAAACATCATCACCTGGTAACATAACCACATATATGGAAACCAATGATGGCATTGTTGACCAAAACTGGAACTATTCGGTTTCGTCGGTTGGCGCGAACATTACACCGATAATGGGAAAAATGATTGGATATGTTCGTAATACCACAGATAAGACCACACAGGTTTCCACATGGGAAAACAAAATATACATGGATTTTATATCAAACAAAATTACGTCCCATGAAATAAATAGCTCGGTTGACGGTGGTGCGTTACATAATACCAGCCTTATTCGGGAATTATATGGGGATTTTATTAATAATGGAATTATGACTGCAAGTAATTATGCAATGGGTGGGGCAATTTACAGTGCCCGTGGAAGCAATGGTGACCGAGGTGAAATAGAGCATATTTCTGGAAATTTCATAGGGAATTATATATCAGGCTCAAAATCCGGATATGGTGGTGCGATTTATAACGGAACAAATGATAAGACTTATGAAATACAAACCAGCATAAATGCAAACTTTATTGCAAATTATATCAATGCGACATGGGACGCGCGTGGTGGTGCATTATATGTTAATGGGGTTCCAGGAAAAATAAATGCAGATTTTATCAGCAATTCGGTTAATGCAGACCAAGCGGCTACCGGTGGCGCAATTTATATAGTTCAAGATGCAAATGATGAACAATATAAATTATCTGATATTACAGGAAATTTTATCGACAATCATGCTGTTTCTAAATCACATGCCAGCGGTGGTGCGATGTTTTATAGCATCCTGCCCGGCACATCAACGGTACTAAGCAATATCCAGGCGGATTTTATCAATAACTATGCGGTCGGAGAATCCCAGGCAATGGGTGGTGCAATTTATACATTGGGACAAATAGACAGAATATCCGGCAATTTCATTAACAATTACGCGAATTCCGCAAATGGCGATGCATGTGGTGGTGCGATTTATTCGGAAAATAACATATCATTTCGTGTCGATAATAATAATTACAAGTTCAGTGGAAATCATATAATTGATAAAAATGGTGTTAATTATAATGCCATATATATGGGCGGTACGAATGGTAAGGCATTAAACTTTGATTTGCAAAATATGGGTTCGTATACTTTTAATGACAACATAGATGGCGCGAACCCATATGATATTAATATCAGTGGTGATGGAACAGGGGCGTTATATATCAACAATTTTGTTATTAACGCGGGTAACATAAATATAAATAATGCCGTCATGAAATTTGATAATGGCATATATGGCAAAGGACAATTCCTGTCAAACGATAAATACCCAATTATGACATTGAATAACGCCACATTTGATATGGCAAACACGTATATTGAAAGTGTTCGTCTGGGTGCATTGATTACGCAAAGCAATTCCTATATTCATCTGAATGTAAATCCAGCCGATATGACGGCTGATATTCTAAATATAGATGGGGATGTTACGGGGCAAACAAAGCTTGTGGTCCATGCATTAGATGATACGGATATTCGTGGCAAACAGGATATTGTGTTTGCGACGGCTACTGGTCAGGGAAATGACAATTCTTTCAGCGTATTTCGCGTATTCGGCAGCCCATATATGTATGATGTGAATTTCTATGATGGAAGCGCCAAAACCTGGGCATTGGAAATGAATAATATCAAAAATCCTGATTATGATGGCGACTTTAATGACAATAATGATAATAATGACGATAATAATGATATTGAGCCAGATTTACCGCACATTGTACGTTCTTATCCAGAAATAGTGGCATATGCCGCCATGCAAAGCGCAATGTTAGATCAAACGCATAATTCAATGAATCGCGCATTTTATGTACCGAAAAACAGCAATATATGGATAACACCTGTTTTTGCCCAAATAAAGAATGATACGATTGCAGAAATGGATTCAAAGGTATTCGGGGGTGATTTCGGATACAACAAATCGCTGGGCAACAATTGGACTATGGGAGTAATGGGTTCAATACGAGAGGCTAAACATTCTTTCTCTGGTAAAGCCAAAGAAATTCATGCCGATTTAGAAAGTTGGATAGACGGTCACAGCCAAATATTTGGTGGCTATATGCGTTATAATCCTAAAAACTTTAATGTTTTTGCTGGGGTTTATGGTGGATTATTACAGTCTGAGGTCAAAACAGATGATGGATTCATGACAGATTTTTCCGGGACGCAAACAGGCATAATGCTTAAAACACAATATTTAATTGATGTTGGGACTGGCTTTAAATTTGCTCCTGTGGCTGGCATAACATATATAAATCTCTCCTTGGATAGTTTGACCGATGTCTATGGACGAACGGTTGAGTATGATAATATAAATCAGATTCTGGCAGATTTTGGTATTACTTTTTCACAATCATTAGGAGCAATAGATTTATTCATCAGACCTTCATATTTGATTACATCAACCAAAGGGAATAATGTGAACATAAGTGATATTGGCGATATAAAATCAGTCGAAGACTTCAATGTCGCTCAATTGGAATGCGGGCTATCAGTCACTTTGGGTAGGGCTTTTGATGGTTATTTATCTGCAAAATATGGAACAGCATCAGACTATTCAAATATGGAATTAAATATAGGGGTAAATTACAAATTCTAAAAATTCGTTTAATGTTTGGACAATTTGAAAGTTCGCTGATAAACTTTAATAAAAAAATTGTTCGCATAAAATTTGCCATTTACACCCTGTCTATATTTTTAGATAGGGTGTATTTATTAAATAACAATATTTTTAATAAGTATATTTAATATATTATATTAAATTATGCTGTGCATCAGGTTAAATAATGCCAAATTTCGCTGATTTTTATCACGAGTCGAGTAGCCATATAATTATCATATTATTTCTTGTATTTATATGCCCGGCATTATATAATAAATAATGTCAACGGGGATTCCGTTGATGGGGTGTGATGACCTCTATACAGGCGTCAGAATGGATTCTTGTGGCGCGTATTGCGCCTGTTTTGATGTTCAGACGAAAAACAAACTCCTGACCCAGGGTCAGGAGGGTTTGCGAAATATCCAATACGCAACACAATTCCTGTAATTGTCATCAACCTCCTGACCACCAAAAATGGTGGTTTTGTTTTTACAACAGCAGGAGATTGAATAATGAATAAAAAACTCTTAATCGTTACAATGTCAACATTTTTAACGACCGAATTAGCATATGCACAATGCGGAATGGCGCCATCTGATAACGAAACGTGTGCATCAATTGCAGAACCCGCACAGAATATTGCACATTGTAAACAGTATATGTTTCCGTATTCGTTGTGCTATATAAATAAATCAACTGGTAAAGCCGGAAAATTTCAGATATGTCATATGTGCGAAGATGGCTATATCCTGACGTTGGACCCAGATTTTGTGGCAATGGGGTGCAGCAATAGAAATGGTGGTGTATATGTATGCCAACCGTGCAGTGTGGCAAAGACATGTGACCCAAATTCAGAAATTGAGTATGACGAGGATGCCTGGAAAGATTCTTGGAATGGATATCAGACAAATACGTGGACCGAATGTAATACCAGTACCTGTACGTGGGAAAAACGTTCAAAACATCGTTGCGCTGCAGGTTTTTATGGTTCCAGTTCCGCGATTAAGGAAAATTATATTGAGGGTTTTGGTGCAATGGGAATGACGGGATGTACGCAGTGTCCAATGAGTGCCACCACAAAAGCAGGGGAATCAGACCCTGGGGCAAATGAAACAATCCAAGGCTGCTATTTAACCGAAAGTCAAGGTTATGATGTTACAGGTGTATATCAGATTGTTCCGGCAGGCAGCCGTTGCTATTATGAATAAAAACGCCCCGTGTGGGGCGCTTTTTTTATATCGACATGCGGTCAGCGATTTGTTTCTGGACGTATTCGTCTTCGCTGTTGTACATTGGCCATTGACCGTCCGCTAAATCTTTCATGGTGGTCAGTGGCTGGTTTAAGCGTGCACGATACAACCACAGATTTGACATTACGCGTTTAATATATCCACGTGTTTCATATGCAGGGAAACTTTCGATATACAACAACGGGTCATATGTATCAAATGACTTTTCAAATTTTACAACTGTACCCATTCCGGCATTATACGCAGCCAGCATTTTTATAATATTATTTTGGATATTTGGATGCGCCAACAGGTCAACGATATATTGCTGACCCAAGAACATGTTGTGTTCAGGTTTTGAAATATCAATGTCTGACATAGATACTTTGTTTCGGCGGGCAACCAGTTTTGCTGTACCCGGCATCAACTGCATCAATCCATTTGCGCCGGCACTGGATTTTGCGTTGGTTTTAAATCCGCTTTCCTGTTTTGTTATTGCCAACAGCAGTGCACGGTCAATTGACCAACCGCCCATTGGTTCCCAGTCGGGCAGGGGATATTGCGCAGAATATATAATGTCGTCATCAATTTCCAAGATTCCACGGTCGCGGACAACGCTGGATGCCTGGATTGATACGCGCGGCAATTCAAATGCGGTCGCGATTGAGTTCACAGCGTGTAATGTGCGGTCAGATGCACGCGATGTGATTAGCAGTTTCAGGTATTGTTCTGCGCGTTCCTTTTGTCCCGCCTGTAATAATGCCAGTGCCATTTTTCCATATTTAGAACTGCGCAGTTCATCAATATCTTCGGCTGTGCAATCTTGTTCAAAGAATTCATAATGTGGTGTATCACCCAGCATTGTTGCAGACAATGCACCATAAAATGCCATTGGGTGTGCGGCAGCAACCCGCCAGTATTCATATGCAGCGTCATCATCGCCCGCCATGTCTGCGGCGCGACCTGCCCAGAATGCAGCCTCGGTCTTGCGGGCGTTATTTATTTGTTTTAACTGCAATATTTTACTGAAATAACGTTCGGATTCCTTGTATTTTTCTTCCTTGAAATACAGCAGTCCCATTGTCCACAGACCATATTCAGAATTTTGGTCTGATGATACAAATCCCCATTTTTTTGCCAATTCAAATTCACCGTTCGTATAATATATATATGACAAGCGTCCTGCCAGACGTCCATAGTCTGATTCAGATAATTTGCGTTTGAATGAATAATCTTCTAATATCTTGCGTGCAGTTTTGGTTGAACCACTGCGGATTGCGCGTTTAAATTCTGTGATTTTTTTTTCTGTTGCGGCTGGGTATTTCTTGGCTGTCCATGTTTCTGATTGTGCAGTTTCAATTGATGCGCCACCGCTGATTGATAATGGTAGTTTTGCTGATTTTACTTTTACCTTTTTAATCTTGGCCAGTTTTTCCATACGTACTGCGCCGGGGGTGTCATAGTATTTTGTCATCCAATCGGCGACTTCCTTGCTCTTGGTATGGTATGTTTTGGAAATGTAGCGTTGTAATAAAACCTCGTTCATCAAGAGTGGGTCTGATAGTTGCTTTTCGAGCTTTATTGCGCTGTCGATTTTTTCATTGGATTGCAATTTAAATATCTGTTCATACAGGCTGGCATCAGCATCAGTCAAAACATCAATGTATTCAGTTGCCCATGCAGACACAGGCAGAATCATAGCGACTAAAATTCCCAGAATTTTTTTCATAGTTTAAAACAAAGATGTCTTGGGCAGTTTGCAGACTGTTTTTTCATCTTCTGCCTCTGGTATTTTTTCGATAATCTTTTTGAAATCTGATATGCGCGAGAATTTACGATACACAGATACAAAACGTATAAATGCAATCGGGTCCAGATTCAACAAAGAATCAGATACCATTTGACCAACCATTGCGCTGGTTACTGTATCATCTGCGGTTTCTGTTTCCAAGCGGCGGTGAATTGATGTTACCAATTTTTCAATTTGTTCGTCGCCAACCTCGCGGTTTCGGCATGCAAGCTTGATACTGCGACGCAGTTTTTCACGGTCAAATTGTTCCAATTTTCCGCTGTTTTTGCGTACCATTAAATCACGCATTTGTACGCGTTCAACTGTTGTGAACTTTGCGCCACACTGATTACATACACGGCGGCGGCGAATTATCGCGTCTTCGATATCAGGGCGGGAATCCGTAACCCGGCTGTCGGTTGAATTGCAATATGGACATCTCATAAGGCGTATCGTAGCAATCTTAAATCGGACTGTAAAGCAGAATTTAAAATCGAAAAATTACATTTTTATAAAAATCAAGTCTTTTATTTTATTTTCGTGGTGGGGGCTGCGGCTTTTTTAGGTCGAAAATATGATAAAATATCCATCGAGATAAGAGAGAGATGGAAAAGTATTTAAACCAAATTTTATCTGGTGACTGCATAGAGGTTATGCGACAAATTCCCGATGCATCTGTTGATGCGATTTTTGCGGACAGTCCATATAATCTGCAACTGGGGGCAAAGACTTTGTATCGTCCCGAAGACCAGACCGCTGCACGTGCGGTGCGTGACGCATGGGATGCGTTCGGCAGTATGGCAGAATACGATGATTTTACACGTGCATGGATGGCGGAATGCAAACGCATATTGAAACCAGATGGTGCAATGTGGGTTATTGGTTCGTATCATAATATTTTCCGTGTTGGTTCAATTTTGCAAGATCTGGGATTCTGGATTTTAAATGATATTGTATGGGTAAAAACAAATCCGATGCCGAATTTCCGTGGTACGCGTTTTACCAATGCACATGAAACGTTGATTTGGGCCACCCCACGCAAGACAGGCAAGTACACATTTAATTACGAAACAATGAAGAAATTAAATGGTGGTAAACAGATGCGGTCTGACTGGGGTATAAATATTTGTCTGGGCGAAGAACGCGTCAAGGGCGACGATGGCAAAAGCTTGCATAACACCCAAAAGCCATTGGATTTATTGCGTCGTGTGATTCTGGCATCAACCAAGCCTGGTGATATAATCCTGGACCCATTTGTCGGCAGTGGCACAACCGCCGCCGCCGCCAAGGAATTGGGTCGTAAATTTATCGGTATTGAACGCGAAGAATCATATGTTGCCGCTGCCCGCCGTCGTGTTGATGCAGTGCAGCCAATTGATTTGTCGGATATAGAGGTTACAACCCCCAAACGGTCAGAGGTTCGCGTTGCATTCCGTGAACTTATCGATGCAGGGTTGCTGTATGTTGGTCAGACATTGGTCAGTCCGCGTGGCGAACGTGTTATGATTACGCGTGACGGGCAACTGGCGCATAGTTTGCATGGCAAGGCATCAATTCATGTTATGGCTGCCAAGATGCAACACAGTGTCAGTTTTAATGGTTGGGATTATTGGTCTGCGCAAAAGCAGGACGGGGCGCTTGTTCCAATTGATGATTTGCGCAAATACATCCGTTCGATAAAGTCCGATATGAAGAAAGCCGCATAAGATAAAAACGCCCGTTTGGGCGTTTTGTGCTTGTATTTATGTTCTGTGAACCTATATATATGATAAATTCGCGAATCGGGTTTTTATGTGATATAGTTCATTTGATAAGAATATAAGGATTGTATTATGGCTTTAATACCAATGGTTATCGAAGAATCCCCACGTGGTGAACGTTCGTTTGACATTTATTCACGTCTGTTGCGGGATCGTATTGTTATGGTAAATGGTCAGATTGAACCAAATATGGCAAATCTGATTGTGGCACAGTTATTGTTTTTGGAATCTGAAAACCCAAATGCAGATATTTCGATGTATATCAATTCGCCTGGTGGTGATGTGTCAGCAGGTTGGGCGATTATGGACACGATGCAGTATATAAAATCACCGGTTTCAACAATTGGTATGGGATTGGTTGCGAGTATGGGTTCTGTGTTGTTGGCAGCAGGGCAAAAGGGTAAACGTTTTGTATTGCCAAACACCCAGATAATGATACATCAGCCCTTAGCCGGTGCCGAAGGTCAAATTACCGATATGGAAATTCGTATGGCACAGTATCAAAAGAATAAAAAGACATTGATTAAACAGATGTCTGAATTTACCGGTCGCAAAGAAAAAGAATTATTTGATGCGATGGAACGTGATAACTGGATGTGCCCAGAAGAAGCCAAAGAATTCGGCTTGATTGATAAAGTTTTGGTCAGAAAATAAGTCTTTATTTCAGAGGGTTTGGATATGAGTGACGATAAGACAAAAACACCAGACGAACAGAATACCCAAAACGCGCAGCAATTTTGCAGTTTTTGTGGCAAGGCTGTGTACGAGGTAAAAAAACTGGTCAGCGGACGCAATGTCTGTATTTGCGATGAATGTATAACGCTGTGCAATGATATCATGGCGGATGACGCGCATACAGAAATTGCAAAAGAATCTGCAAAACTGCCGACCCCGCACCAGATTTATGAAATCTTGGATGAATATATCATCGGTCAGGAAAATGCAAAACGCACATTGGCGGTGGCTGTATATAATCATTACAAGCGTCACAGTGCGGCGATATCGTCATCTGTTGAAATCCAGAAATCAAATGTATTGCTGATTGGTTCAACAGGTACTGGTAAAACACTGTTTGCGCAAACATTGGCGCGTATATTGGATGTGCCGTTTGCGATTGCCGATGCGACAACGCTGACCGAGGCTGGATATGTCGGTGACGACGTCGAAAGTGTTCTGACACGTTTGTTGCAAAATGCGAATTTTGATGTTGAACGCGCCAGCCGTGGGATAATCTATATTGATGAAATTGACAAGATTTCACGTAAATCCGAAAACCCATCATTGACACGCGACGTATCCGGCGAAGGTGTTCAACAGGCATTGTTAAAGTTAATCGAAGGCACCGTTGCAAATGTTCCAGCCGGTGGCGCAGGGCGCAAACACCCGGGCGAGGCAACAGTCCAACTGGACACTTCGAAAATCTTGTTTATATGTGGTGGGGCATTTGATGGATTAAACCGTATTATCGGTGCGCGTATGAACACTCGTTGCGGTATTGGATTTGGTGCCGCGGTCGCGTCCAAGGAAGAACGTGAATCTAAAAACTATCTGGATGAAGTTCAACCATCTGATTTGGTAAAGTTTGGTATTATTCCGGAATTGGTTGGACGACTGCCCGTGATTACAACATTGCAAGAATTGGACGAAGATGCATTGGTAAAAATCTTGACCCAGCCAAAGAATGCGATTGTAAAGCAATTTACAGCAATGTTAGAGGTTGATGGTGTAAAATTAAATATTACGCCAGATGGTCTGACGGAAATTGCAAAATTGGCGGTTGCGCGCAAGACGGGTGCACGTGGTCTGCGTGGTATATTGGAAAAGATATTGTTACAGCCAATGTTTGACGCGCCCGACAAAGAAGATTTAGCAGAAATCGTAATTGATAAAAATGTTGTCTTGGGTAAAAAGGCGCCGGTTGAAATCCTGCGCGATGCCAAAAAGGCTGCATAACCACGCGGCATAAATTGAGGTCGCTGGGTGATTTAATTCAGTTTCCCGCTTCTGTCGGTGGTTATACCACCGGCAGTTTTTTATATTTTTTTGTATGGGAATGGGGGTGGTTCTTCTTTTAACTGTTTGCCGATTATGCTGTCCAGGGGGCATCTATATGCGGTCAGAAACCAAATTAACTGATATGCGGCGGGTTTATATTGACCATTGATAAATTTACGGTATTCGACCTCTGTCATGTCCAAACTTTCCCGAATACATGAAACTGTAAACCCGTATTTTTGTCTGAATTGTTCAACCTCAGCCCCGGTGTGCATATTTATCCCCCGTGTATATAAAAAACAAAAACCACCGGAAACAATTTCAAGTGGTTGGAGTTTAAGAACAATACAGTATAAGATTGCTGTGTTTATTTGGCAAAGCCGTTATTCACACACCTCCAACCACAAATAGGGTTGGAGATTTGTCGTAATCTCTTACGTATACCGTCTGGATTCTTAAGTCCAGTGTCAGAAACCTCTGACACATTTGCATTATAACATAAGTGTATATAAAATCTAGTTTTTTATTTCATGTGTCAAATAACAGATAATCGTAATATGTACATAAAAAATCCCCCAATCGGGGGATTTTCTATCGATAGGTAATTTACAATTAATCCAAAGCAGAGTTAATCTGGTCATATGGAATTGCGCCTGGGAACGCCTGTTCACCGATAATCAAGAACGGTGTACCGTTGATTTCGAAACGCTGTGCTGTGTCACGAACGTTTGACAATTCACGGGAAACAGTGTCGCTGTTCATATCGTTTTTCAACTGGGTTGTATCCAAGCCAGCTTCGGCTGCAAATTTCATAACGTTTGCTTCAACTTTGTCACCCAATTTGGCCTGATCCTGCATGTCTTCGGATGAGTAGTATTCACGTGTCATCAACATTTCAACCAATTTTGCTGCTTTTTCGTTGCTCTGCATTTTTGCAGCGATAACAGCTTTTGCTGGTGCATCAGATAATGCCCCGTGGATAGAGAAGTTTTTGATAACAACGCGTACGTCATCACGGTTTGCCAATACACGATCCAATTCACCATGTACACGGCGGCAATATGGGCAAGAGAAGTCTGTCCAGATAAAGATGGTCTTTTTCGCGTCAACGTTACCCAATACTGGGGCATCTGCCATCATTTTGTCGCTGTTTGAACGTACGTATTTACGAATTTCTTTGTTTTTTACTGCATTCTGCTGTTCCTGCATGTTTGTAATCATTTCTTGCAGAATACCAGGATTTACATCCAGCATATAAACTGGAATATACAGACGGCATACGCTGCCTGCAATCAGCAATATGGAAATCAGTTTAATTGCTTTTTTACCTAAGATGATAGCTGTTGATGGTTTTTTGCTGTCTGTTCTCAGCAACATGCCGCCGAACATGAACAAGATAATACCAGCAACCAGAACCAAGATTGTCCAAGTCATAGTTTTCTCCTTTCTGTTGAACACGGATACCATAGCACACAAATAAAAAAAAGCGCAAGGAATAAATATTATTAAATTGTATTTTTTATTATACGTCGTGACAGGGGCAGGGTGCATCCTTGCCCGGTGCACACAGAATCAATAAAACGCAGTGTCACATTCAAATTTAATGGTAATTTGTATAGTTTGCTGATGTATGGTGCGGCGCACGCGTCGCATACTGCGCGACCAGTGCGTGGCGACAGATAGTTCAAATCTGTTGTTTTACCACATGCCGCGCAACGTGATGTATCCAATGCGTAACCCAATTCACGCAGTAAATTTATTTCCCATGCCAAATATGCATCGTGCGGATTATTGGTCGCCATTTTTGTTAATAAATCAATTGTTTCATTATACAGTGCATCGTATTGTGCGCGTTCCGGCAATAACGCATCCAATAAATCCAATGCTGCATTCATAAATGACAGACGCACCGCATCCATCATTAATGGTGCTGCCAGATTTTTTTCTGCATCCCAATGAAATGTTCCCAACTGTGAATCCAGGCGTGCATTCCAGGTTGCCGCACCAACTTGCCCGACCAGTGGTTTATTTTTGCGTGCAACAGCAGCCCCACGCATCATGCCGCACATTATTCCATATTCATATGTAAATATATGTGCAATCAGGTCGCGTTCGCTAAATGGGCGCAATGAAATTAAAATGCCTGTACTGTCCAGTTTCATGGCACGCATTATAGCATGTTATCAATAAATGTTTATTGAAAAATAAATGCGGGGCATTGCCCCGCGGTTTTATTCGTCTTTGAAATATTTTTTATATTGTGTCTGGGATGTTTTATACATCTGGTCAAATATTGCGTCTGCATCCTGGGCTGTCACAGGAATATTTGCACCGCCATTGTTATAATCCGCACCGTTTAAGACAATCAATCGATTTGGGGTAATATTAGAACCTGTGCATTCAATAAAGTATTCAGAATCACTGAAACGCTTGCCATAGCAACGGTTGTTTACCACAGCAACATATCCATCCGCCGCCAGGCGTGCACACGTTGGCTGGGTGCCATATGTGATTTCACCCGATGCAACGCGTTCATCTGGTTTATCCAAAATTCCATTACACCATACATTTACGTATGTACCGTTTACTGATGCCTTGGTTCCATTTGCGGTTGTCTTGCGTGCGCCAAAGCAGTCACCGTTTAATACAGTAACATCAAAATCTGAACTGATACTTTTGCCATTGGCGATATCACCACGTCCAACAGGAACTGGATCAGATTGTTTGGTCGTCATTGCCTGGGGGCAAATTAATTTTATTCCCCAGCAATTTGCCGTCGCATCCCACATGCCAGATTCAAACCCAGTACCCATTACGGAATAGCAATTGGTTGGGTCCAGACGGCATACTGTTGGCTGTTGCCACCATGGGGTTGCAGCATTTGCACCACCAATTATTGCAAAAGATAATATCAATATAAATTTTTTCATTTCTTTCCTTGCCTGCATTTTATTTTATCAAATTTTTGCCCATCGTGCAAGACGACAATAGTTATTCTGATTCTTGGGTCGAACTGTTACCTGCATCAGAATCAGATGTTGTATTCTTTTTTGCACAGAATCCCCATTTATCATTTGCGCCGGTTTCATTATAGAATGTAGTATCTTTGGTATCACCGGTCATGTCATGCTTGCCGTCACTGTCTTGGTCAGACCATTCCGTTGATACCCATGTGCCACCCAATCGGTCACATTCGGTTGCCAGTGCCTTGGACATATCGACACGGATTTGGTCCATGACAACATTGACGTCTTCCAGTACTGTTGTTGGTAAAACCATGGCATCGGATTCTGATGGACGCACACATGCATTCAATGCATAGCGTACTAATTTCTGATATAAACTGCCATTGTAATCACCACATGTACCCTGCAGGATTTGTGTTGGTGATACAGGGCATGACGTTCCACCCGGACATGTTTTTCCAACATCACATGGGGCGCAAGTGTTGCCTTTTTTGGGTTCTGGATCGCATTGATTGTTATAGAATAAATAATAACCTTCGCGGCAACTGGTGTATTTTTTCTCGCAAACATATTCACCGGTTGTGTTATTAGATTGTGCTGATGCACTGCGACTGGCTGGTGCCTTAGTTTGTTTTTCTTCTTCACCATTTTCTTCGTCGTCAGGTTTTCTGCCACTGGAATTATCAATTTGTTCGTTGCAACTGGCTATTGTTGCATAGCGTTGTTCGCCCGGTGCATATGTGCGGCATGAAAATGGATATGCGTGTAATGTGTCATTACTGGGGATTGCACACAAATCAGCCACATATTCTTGTAATGTTATGCGACATTCTTTGCCGATTTTCTGGTCTGTGATATTATGCATTGCGGTTACCAGTAAATCCATATTGCCATACAGATTGCTGCATGCGGTTAATTTGTCACGGCACATTTCTTCGGACAGTTCCAGACGTTGCCCCAATAACAATTGGTCTTTGACATTACTAAAATCTTTCAAAGATTTGCTTTGTTCGTCATAGCATTGGTTAACCACGTTCAGACATTCATCTTTGACCTGGCGGACACGTTCTTGTTGTCCTTGGTATATTTCACGGATTGCTTGGCGCATGAATTCATCCCATACACTGTCAGCCAAGTCTGTGCATGTTTTCAGACTGTTTTCTGCGTATTTACGTTTGTTCTTTAATTCGGCAACAATCATACGATTTGTCTGGTTGTTTAATATATCGCCGGATAATGAAATCTGGCTTTCCAACTGATAGAAATCAGGTGTATATATTGGTGCGCCTGTATCGCGGTTCAGGTATCGACCACTGACATCCAAACAGTGTACAAAGTCATCACCACATGCCGTGTCTGCGGTAATGTCTTTGCGTACGCTGGCAACACAGTCATTTATTGATGCTGCATTGTGCGCGTTATAGTTTTCCAGACGGGCAGTTTGCATTTCACGTTCTGTTTCGCGAATGGTCGTATTTGCTGCCAGTAACTTTTTATCCAGGTTGCTAATTAATGCGCTGCAATCATTTTCAATATACATACCATACGCAGATATTACCATGTTTTGTGTTGATGCGGTCGGGCAATAACTGGTCATGATTTCTGCACATTGTGCGTGGACAGCGTTATATAGTGCTTCGCCGGTCAGATTGGCAATATTTGCGCCACCTGCCAAATCGGTTGTTGACCAGATTGCATTTATATCGCCGGCAATGTCTAATTTTCCCTGGGTTGATAATGCAGATTTTTTTGATTTTGATAATACATCGCTGATGCCTTCCAATTGGGCAGCGGCGGCAGATTTATCTTTCTTGGTGGTTGCGATTGCTTCGCCTGCGGTTGCGGTCAGCATTGCTTTAACCTCTGCCGCAGTTTTGGGAATTACATCAATATTTAAATTCTTGAAGTCTGTCAGGTTATCCGCAGCGACACCCAATGCGCGTTCGCGTGATTGAATTTCGGTCAGTCGTGAAGAGCATACACATCTGCGATACGATTCGTTTTGTTTTGCACAAAATTGATCCATGCATGTGAAATATGCATCACGACATGTGTTGTATCCGGTGCCAAATGTCGTAGTGTCCGCAGCGGTTGTGGCAGCACGTGCGGTTTTGGGGGCTTTTGCACTGCGTGATGCGGATACTATATTTTTTGTTGTGCCACTTGTTGCGCTGCGTGCAGTTCTGGGTTGCGCTGCGTTGCGTGATACTGTGGCGGTTGTTCGCGTGACAGGTGTTTTTGCAGTGCGTGCTGATGTTGCGGTGCGTGAATTACTGCGTGTTGTGCTTGTTGTGCGATTAACAGTTGTTGTGGGGCGTGTTGCAGTTGTGGAACTTTGTCCACGAACCTGCACCGTTTTTGATTGTGTTGTTGTACCCCGTGATACGTTTTGTTCAAGACGCGCAGCAGCATTGGCAACGCCAATACTGGTGCAACATGCAGCAATAAAAAGCCAAACCTTTTTCATCCTTGTGCTATGCATGATAACAAATATTTGCAAATCGGGGCAAGGGTTATTTCAGATTTTATGTAATAAAAAACGCCCAAGTGGGCGTATGTTAATTATTTTGTGTGGGGGCTGGACGATTACGTTCAACAAATGTGATGCGTCCTTTGTCCAAATCGTATGGTGTCATTTCAACACGGACACGTTCGCCAACGTTTACCCAGATACGCGCCTTGCGCATTTTGCCACAGACAGTTGCCAAGATTTCGTGTCCGTTTTCTAACTTTACCTTGAACATAGTGTTTGGCAGTTTGTCTTCGACTGTGCCGGAAAAAACAATTACATCGTCTTTTGCCATAATTTTCCCTTTGATAAATCCATATTATGTTGCCGTTAATGATATTCGGTCATACAAAAAAATGCAAGATTTTTTTATTTGCTTGTGCCACGCGTCCTCATCTGATAAAATACAGGTAATAATGTAGGGTGGATAAATATGAATTTTAGACTATTAGTTGCTTTGTTAGCGTTGGTTCCTGGCGGTGCTTTGGCAGCATCACGCACATCTGATGCGCGTGTCGGTGTGTCGCGATTGTCAATGGCGGGACTGCATTCACCAACAATGACTGTCAATGTCAGCAATGGTGCCACAAAAACATCTGGTGGTAATACGTCGGGGGGGAATACCGGCGGTGGTGATAATGGTGGAAATACTGGTGGCGGTGACAACGGTGGTAACAATGGCGGTAATACTGGTGGTGGTTCGTCTGGTTCATGTCGTGATGCATATCGTCAGTGTATGGATGAATTCTGTCTGTTGGATGAATCCGAAGGTTATCGTTGCGCATGCAGTGCGAATATAAATAAGTCTAAATCATTAATTAATGAAATTCAGAAAATCCAGGAAGAGGCTGACAAGTTATATACAGAAGGTGTCGAGCGTGAACAATTGGGGGCAAAGGCTGCGTATATCTTTGGTGAAAGTGAACGCGCCAAGAAAAGTTCACGTGCATCTGGGCTTAGTTTCTCGGAATGGTTAAAGAGTGGTGACACATCTGGTGATGGTTCTTTGGGCAGTGATGATGACATTGGTGATGGATTGTATTCAATGGCATCAGAATATTGCGCATATACATTAGATGCCTGTGGCGCACGTGCCGAAATGGAAGAAATGTTGTATTCCCGTCAGATTGTTCAGGATTGTAAAGGCTTTGAAACATATTTGGCAGACCAGAAACGCAATGCAGAGGCAAATAAACGCACGGCTGAGGCAGCAGTTCGCAAAGCGCGTCTGGAAATGTTTGACACAACCAACAAATATAATCGTGGTGAATGTTTGCTGGCGTACAAGGCATGTATAGCAGACAAGGGTGGTTGTGGTACGAATTTTGAAAACTGTTTGGATGCAGACTTGCTGGGACGTCGTGCACATGCATGCGAAAATATCCTGGATCAATGTACCGCAAACAAGTCATACGTGTTGCAAGACTGGGAAGCAGAATCCGAAGCAATCTTGGTCGATGCAGCGAAATATGCAGACAAATATAAACGTCAAACATGCTTGGCCCAGATTCAAAACTGTCTGGAAGAAGGTTGCAGTACCAGCACAAATTCTGCATGCTTGACTGATGTTAATGTTGCTGCTGGTATTTGCCCGATTATTGATGAATGTAATGCAATAATCCCAGGTATCAAATCGGTCGTAAATGACAAATTGGGATATCTGCGTTTACAGTTCTGCCAGAATGATGTTGATAAATGCTTGCAGGATAAATGTGGTGCAGATTATACAGCGCCAGAATGTGTCGGTAAAAAGACATCCGAAATTGTTGCAATGTGTCCACAGACGATGTTCCCATCGTGCAAGGGTGAAAGCCAGTATAACATTATTGTCCAGGCGGCATTGTTACAGATGGATTATCAGATGTTGCAGGGATGCTTGAATCATTTCAGCGAACAGTTGGGACGCACATGTGGTACTGATATGTCTTGTTTGACGCTGGATCCACAGATTACGTCACTGGTTGAATTGCCGGATAGCGAAGCGGGTCTGATGTCATTACGTGAAACAGTTCGTGCAAATTCAAAAACAGCAGTTGCACAGTTCTTTACACAGTTTGAAAAAGACATCACTGTTGCTGCATGTAAAGACAGTCAGAAACCGGCTGGTTCGCGTGCAAGTCTGGGATCAACAGTATTTAACAGTGCCAAGTTGATTGCAGAAATCGGTGCGGAAAATCGTGCAATGCGTGAATTGGAATCCAAAATTGCTGAACTGTCACGCAAACAGGATGTTGAACAGGCACGTCAGAACTGCTTGAATACATATCAGGTCGAAGATCCGGCTGAATTCGAAAAGAAAGGGAAACAAAATTATTCCTATATCCGTAGCGTATCATTCGAACCGGATTTGCGTAACTGTCATGTATGCCGCATGCAACAGGTTTGCGAAACTGGTGGCGAATCCAAGGGGACGGCTGGCTTAAAGGGATTGGCAGGTGGTTTATCTGCTGGTGCCGCAGCGGGTACAATGGTAACACCAGGTTGGGGTACAGCGATTGGTGGTGCGGTTGGTGCGATTGGTGGTTTGTTCGCAGGTCGCAGTGGCGCAGGCAAAGAAACATACTGCCAGGAAGTCGAATCTTGTGAAGATGTAAATATGTAATAAAACCAACGGATTTATATCAGGAATACTTAATATGAAGCGAAATACATTTGTTGGTATTGCTATGATAATTGCGGGTATTGTTATGATGCCCGCATGTTATGCTGCAACCACCAAAAATACCGGAAAACAATCTGCAATTCAAAAGGGGACTTTTGTTCGTAACAAGGTTACGGCAACAGGACTTTATCAGCAGGAATGTTATGACGCGTATTTCGGATGTCTGGATCAATTCTGTATTGCCGATAACACAAATGGTGGCAGTTGCGCATGCAGTAATGACAGTGCAAAGTATGAAAAAGAATTTTCTGAAATCCAGGATATATTGGTCGAAGCAGAACGCATCCGCACGATAGAGGTGGAAAAGGTCAAAGCTGGTGCCCAGGCGGATATTATATTTACTGGTGAACGTCGTTATGATGAAAATGGTAATTTAGTAAAGGTTGACCAGTTATCGGCAGCTGAAACAAAATCAAAAAAGCGTGCAGATTTAATGGCGCTGTTTAACAGCAATCTGTATGACGACGATGATGATGAAGAAACCATAAACGATATTTCAACCAAAACAGGTACTGCATTATTTGCAGCGGCAGAAGAGGTTTGCCTGGCACAAATTCCAGCCAACTGTGAAAAAGATACAAATTTCTTGCATCAATTATATGCACGTCAGATTGTGTCCGACTGCGAAGGATTTAAAAACAGCCTGGCTGAAAAGAAGTCTGCGGCAGAAATTGAATTAGCCGCCGCCCAGGGCGAGGTTCGCACTGCATTAAAAGAAAGTTTTGATTCTGCGAACAAATATAACCTGGGTCAATGCATGGTTGAATTTAAAAAGTGCATGCAGACTGATGATGCCTGTGGTAATGGTTGGGAAAATTGTGTTTCGACAATCGCGTCGGAAAATATGCAGAATCAAAAGGCAAAGTCCACCGCGAATACAACCGTTGCAACTGTTAATAAATATGATATCACAGCATCAACGTTGGAAATGCTGGAATCAAAGCGTTTTATTTGCGAACATGTTTTGGACCAATGCTTGGTCGTGCGTGATGAAGTATGGCCGGCTTTCCTGCGCGAGGCTGCGCCAACAATCCGCCTGGCAGAAAATCAGGCTGAATCTAAATTCCGTCAGTCATGTTTAAGTACAATTTCACAATGTATTCAGACCGCATGTAGAGATGATATAGTAGGCAAGGGTGTAGATACTATGGACGCATGCTTGTCCCGTCCGGATATGGTGCGCAGTTTTTGCAAGGTCGAAATTGATCCTTGTGAACGTATGGAACCGTTAATCTGGGGATATGTCAAAGATAAATTGGCTGCAATGCGTGTCGATGCCTGTACGCAAGAGGTCAAAGATTGCTTTACCGATGAAAATCGTTGCGGTCCGAATTTCGAAAATTGTTTGGGTATGGATTATGACTATATCCACGATATTTGCCCATTGGATAAACTGGTTGTTTGCAAACAGAATAATCCGGCATTTTCAATGGATGATTTGGATTCTATGTTGATGGGGCTGTATCTGAATATTGATAATGCTGCATTGGAACAGTGTCAAAATATTGTTGATGCAAAAATGGAAGAAGTTTGTGGCAGTACCACCGATTGCAACCGTTTTGCGACTGACGATACGATGGGAACTGGTTCTTTGCGTTCACAAAAGGATGGTGATATATATCGCGTAACCGGTATGATTTCATTCGGCAGTATCAAAATGGGTGATGCAACTGGTCGCACAAAAGATGTTGGCGAAGATAATACAACTAAATTGGGACCGGGCGAAATCGGTGTTCAGGAATACCTGACCCAGGTACGCAATCGCAATGCAGATGTTGCCAATGCTGATGGCATTATGTCATCAATCGAAGAAGAATTGAATAATATCGCCGGTACAATCAATCGTACGATTGAAATGATTGAACAAGATCCAGAAATTCAATTCTGTGTGAATGGACGTAACCTGTCACAAATCACGGGCAAGGCAAATGATAAAACCACAGGGCGTTTCCCGAACCTGTTGACCCAGGTTAAAATGCAGATTGCAGTGTCCGCGTTGCGTCAGGCGCAAAATAACTATAATGCGAAACTGAATCAGGCAATCGCAGATGCGACCAAGGATGCATCGGCTGACCAGGCGCAATATATGTGTCAAAAGATTGCACAAAATGGTGGCAGTGCCGGTGTTGGCACCGCGGCGGTTGATACCCCATTGACGGCACCATATGCAATCAGTTATGATGTCAGTGCTGGTATGGCGAAGTCTGATTTGATGAGCCAGGCTGCAAATATGGAATCGCAATATACAACAACTGCAGGCAGTGGTGTTACCAAAACTGTATCTGCATTATTCAATCGCGAAAACCGTACATGCCATGTGTGTACAACGATTTCTACACAGAGTTGTACCAAGAAAGGCGGATTCTTGGGCATTGGCAAAAAACAAAGTTGTGATGTTCAAACCCAGGGACCAGATTGCGAAGATATCGTAATGTAATCCTGAAATAATAAATAGCCCGGCGAAATGCCGGGCAAGTAATGTAAAACAAAAAAAGGTATAAATTATGACACCAGATACATCATCACCATTGGTTTCATTAAACTTTCATGACTTGATGCACCAGATGATAGAAGGCGCATTGCGGTTCAGTTTTAAAATCGCATTGGCGTTACTGATTTTGTCGGTTGGATTGTGGCTGTCAGCACGATTGACCAAGGTTGTAAAAAATGGCATGGAACGTCGGAAATTGGAACCATCATTACAATCGTTCCTGTCGTCATTTGTCAGCATAATATCCAAGATATTTGTATTCGTTGTTGTTCTGACGACTGTCGGTGTTCAAATGACCGCGATTACGGCAGCGTTGGGCGCTGGTGCATTGGCAATTGGTATGGCATTGTCGGGCACAATGCAAAATGTTGCTGGGGGATTGGTAATACTGTTCTTTAAACCGTTCAAGGTTGGCGATACAATTATTGCCCCGGGTGGACAGACTGGTGTGGTCAAAAAAATTCTGATTTTCACAACAGAAATCCAGACATTTGATAATCAGGTTGTGATTGTTCCGAATGCGACATTGTCGGGTGGTGTGATTGTAAATATGTCACGTGGTGGCAATCGTCGTACAGATTTAACAATTGGCATTTCATATGGTGATAATGTTGACCGGGCTCGTAGCATTATTATGGATATATTATCGGCAGACCCGCGCGTGTTGGACAAGCCAGCGGCGCCATCAATATTTGTGTCTGATTTGGCAGACAGTGCGGTTGTTTTGACGGTACGTTTCTGGACGTCGTATGCTGATATGTATTCAACAGCGGCATCGGTTCGTGAACAGATTTATGCAACACTGCCAAAGAAGAAGTTGAATTTCCCATTCCCGCAAATGGATGTTCATGTTATCAAATAAATATTTCCCCGGTGCGTCCGGGGATTTTTTTTTATGAAAATTTCATTCCTAGGTCTTTTGAATTTGACCTGTGCTATAATATTTCTGCACGGATAAAGACAAGATAACCAAGGGGAAAATACATGAAAAAATGTTCAATGTTTGTACTGGGGGCGATTTTATCTGTTGGCGCAGCCCATGCTGAATTCCAAGAAACAATTACAACCGTTGCCACAGGACCGGGCGGATTTTTGGGTGGCAATAATGAAGTTGTTACTGTAACCCAGGTCAAAGAAATGCGGGATGACACGCCTGTTGTATTACAGGGGTATATTGTTCAACGTGTTGGCGATGAAAAGTATCTGTTCAAAGATTCTGCGGATTCAATTACTGTTGAAATTGATGATGACAATTGGCGTGGAATCACAATCACACCACAGGATACTGTCAAATTGTATGGTGATGTTGACCGTGGGTTGTGGACGACCGAAGTTGATGTTAATTACATAGAAAAAATAACAGAGTAGGGGATTGTAATTTCTTTCGTTTATGAAATCCCGCGATTGCGGGATTTTTGGTGTTATTGTTTTAATATTGGGCTGGTGGCGTCGGTAATTTTTTGCAGTTTATTATGCAAATCAATTGCGCGGTTATGCATATGTCGCCATTGTCGTGCCATGCGGTTATAGTCCCGTATTCTGGAACGTGTGTGCATTGTTATTAAGCCCAATGCAAACAGTGATTCAAGGATGTGTGGGGGAATTTCAACCTCGCCATTTTCAAAGAGGGTTAATTCAGCGCGTGATATTTTCAGCAATTGTGCCACATCGTCTGACAATATTGATGTACTGTGTCGTGCACGTTGCAGGGCGAATCCGATTGTTCGTGCATTGATTGTTAGTGTCATTTCTTTATCTCCATCTTTTTTTTGATTAAACAAAAACCGTCTGGTAAAAACCAAACGGCTGGAGGTTAAGAACTACAAACGTATAGTGCTGCTTATTTAGATATATCACAGCCCTCCAACCGATAAAGTGGAGTAAATATTTTCGTTTGTGGGTTCTTACACCCATGCGCCGGTTTCCCGTTGCAATATGAATTATAACATAAAAAACAGGGCTTGCAAATAATTTACCGCCCCTGTTATGGGGCGGTGGATTTTACAGATTGGTTAATTGTAATTCTATGCGTCGATTCTTTTGCAAATCTGCTGGCGTGTTGCCTGGTGCATATGGATGCAGGTCGCCAAATCCACTGGGTAACATACGGTTGCGATTGACGCCCGCACGTGCCAATTCATCAACAACTGCGGTTGCACGCAATAATGATAATTGCAAATTGTTTCTGTATCCACGTGTGCCTGGGATTACCGCCTTGGAATCTGTGTGCCCATCAACACGGATAATCCATTTGACGTCAGATGGAATTTCGCTTTCCAGATTCTTGATAACATTCGCAATCATGCGCAGTTGATTTTTACCCTCGGGTGAAATGGTGTATGAACCACTGCTGAACAAAATATCACTGGGCAATACGAAGCGGTCGCCTTCTTGTTTAATGGCGCTGTTGTCGCCCAATGCTTCTTTGATAGCCTTGTAGAATGCCGACTGATATTTTGACATGTTGTTTAATTCTGCAACCTTGTCCGCCAATGCCTTGTTCAGGCGTGTTGACATTTCGACATATTCAACTTCTTGGTTGCGGGATTTTTCTTCGGCTGCATCCAATGCCGCTTGCAATTTTGCCAGTTGGTCAGACAGTGCCATTCGCTGGGTGTTCATTTCATCCTGTAATTGCTTGCGTTCCTGTTCCAATTCGGATGCACGCTGTTTATCCAATTTTGCCTGGTTTAATTGTTCGGTTAATGCCGTGATTGTTTGCTGCATATTGGTGCCCTGGGTTTGCAGTTCGACAACCTTGGTTTCATATGCAGAAATCAAATCTTCGATACTTAAATCCATTTCTTGGATTTCTGTGTTCAGTGCTGCGTTGTTTGTTTCCAGATTTTCCAGTTCTTTGCGTGCCAGGATTAACAGACGTTTTGCTTCTTCTTCGTCTGCGACCATTTGTTCGATTTTTTCAGCCTGGGCAGCATTTGTTTGCTTTAATTCCGCAACGGTTTTTGCACCGGTGCTTTTGTTAAATACGCTGGTTGTTGTCCACAGAAATACAAACACAATTAACAAGAATATCAAAATGATAACCAAATTTGAAAACAGGTCAACAAAGCCCGGCCATGTGTTTGTCTGGTTGCGAAAACGTATATTTAGCATTGTGTGTTTCCTCTCTCTCAGTTTTTATACTTATTGCTGTGCAGATTCCACATTCACATCTGTGAATATATCCACAGATTCAGTTGGCGCGGCGACGCGTGTGTGCGCAGCAAAGTATTCTTCTAATTCATTAAATATTGAATTTTGTGCCAGTTGTACCTGTAATCCCAGGAAGCCGATGGTCAAACTGCCGCCCAGTCCCATCAGCGAACTGGTAAATGCGGTACCCATGCCTGCCAATGGTTTGGACAATCCCTGTTGCATTGCCAGCATAACAGATTCATCATTAAAGTTCAGATTTGCCATCAAATCTGCAAATCCGCCAACGGTTAAAATCAATCCCCAGAATGTACCCAATAATCCCAGGAATATCAGGGTGTTTGTTATGTATCGGATTGATTCACGTGAATCTTCCATTCTTAATAAAACCATATCCATCATGTTGTTTAAGCCAGATGCAGAAATCTGACGTGGACGCGATGCCAACATGATTGCAATTGGACGCAATAACTGGGGCGGCAATTCAATGCGACGGCGACCGCGCGCGTATGCGCGTAACCATTTGTATTCTGGCAATAATTTAAACATTTCGACAAAGCACAGCCCAATTCCAAATAATGTAACGCCAATGATTACGCCATTCAGATACAGGTTTGATATCGCAATTTGCAGAAACTGTGCCCGAAACAGTATCAGACCAATTGCCAATAATGCCGTAAACAGCGCCATTCGGTTCAAGTTTCTGTGAAATTGGTTTGTCATAATTATGGTTCCCCCGCTGTGATATATGTTAAATCATAGTAAAATTGCGCAAATAATGTCAACCGCAAATTAACAGGATAGAAGTCGTAAAAAATCCCGCAATTGCGGGATAATGGTTATGGCATTGGCAGTTGTGGCATATCTATAGTCCCACCAATATTTGAATAGCTGCATCCACCACTGGTAGCAAGAATACCGGTTTTATAGAATATGTATGTGCCGGTATTATCTGTTATTTCCGTATTATATGGGATATAGCATGATGTAATGCCTTTGTTGGCTGGATTGCTTGTTACACCTGTATTAGATTGTCCTGGGACATTATTGTTTCCCAGTGATGGGCATTGTTCGCATGATGGCTTGCCGCCAATAAGCTGTATGCCTGTTTTGGTGTCATAATATCCAGACGCACAACGATATACATTTATTACCTTTCCATTGATGTCTGTTTGATTTTCGCATTTACAGTTGTTGGATGTGTCTGGCTCGCGGTTGGTGCCGGTTTGAATATGTGTAGAACTGTCTATGTCGCCCCATATTGGGTTGCATGTGGTGCTAGAGCAATTAGTTGTATTTGATGGACATGCGGTGCTGATACAACGACAAGTGTTACTGCATGCCTTGTATGTGCATCCTGATGATGCGCTGGTACAGTTCGTAGCTGTCCGTATGTTTGTTGATGCCAGATTGCCAGTGTAACATGTGGCACCGGTTGTTGCCCCCAGGTTTGTACAGGCGTCTGCGTATAATTTGGTGTGTGACACGGTTATGAATATAGCCGCCAATACGATAATCAATTGAGTTTTCTTCATTTTATTATTCCCCCGTTTGTAAATTGATTACTAAAAAAACCGCCATGAAAACCGGCGGTCGGGGATTGAAAAAATCATATAGAGAAATGACCCCTGTGACCTTTGGACGTGTCCTGTTTTATAATCACAGACCCCCGACCGGAATACAGTCGGGTTCATAAAACAACGGCGCAATAATGCACCGACGTAGTGTCGGATTACGATGATGGTAATTACCCGCATCGTCTCTATATGGGATTTTTCAGGTCCCGAACCCAGTCATCCATGCTTGGTTCAATGGAAAGTATAATTTATGTTTTGATTAAAAACAACCGATAAAATTTAATAGTGTCATATTTTCTGGATTGAGGATAGGAGGGCTATGGTAAAGATGTCTTGGTCGGACTGAACCGTGTCGGTTCGAGAATCTGAAACAAATTGATAAAATGTCCTGGTCGGATTGTTCGCATTGCACGCTGTGCAAACGCGCCTGGCGGTGCTTGCTCACGACACGTAAGGCGCGAACTGCGCATTGCTTGTTCTTGCCAACTATCGTCCCGAACCGATAGTGTCGGTTCTTCGTTCGACACAGGCAATCAAAATGTAAACAAAAAAACGTTCCACAAGGGAACATTTTCTTGTTTATTCTGGTGGCAAATCACCCACAAAATTTAACAATTTTGTGGGACCCGATTACTGGTCGGACTGAACCGTGTCGGTTCGAGAATCTGAAACAAAAAACACCAGAAATAAAAAAAATCGAGATAAACCCGATTTTTTTCATTTCTGGTGGCCCTGGTCGGACTCGAACCGACACTCCTCGCAGAACTTGATTTTGAGTCAAGCGCGTCTACCAATTCCGCCACGGGGCCAAAACCGTCCGCATCAATTATTTTGCGGCTGATTTTGCTTCGACCTTTTTAACCAAGCGTGCGCTGCGGTTTGGCTTGTGTGCAGGCTTTTTCGCTGGTGCAGCAGGTTTACCCTGTTTCTTTTCAATGGCTTTTTTGATTGCAGCCATTTCTTCGGTCAAACGTGATACTGGTTTCGCCATTACATATGCGTCCAGACCGCCATGCTTGGTCAATGTACGCAGACCGGCTGTCGAAATACGCAATGAAAAATCGCGATTCAAAATATCACTGTGGAATTTTAATTTTTGCAGATTTGGCAAGAATGTGCGTTTTGTATGACGCATAGAGTGGGAAACATTCATCCCGACTTCTGTTTTCTTACCTGTAACTTTACATACACGTGGCATAGTAATAATCCTTTTAACTCGGCATAATTTATAACAAAAAACTAAGAAAGTCAAGTAAATGTTTGAAATTATTTTTTATTATCTTTTTTGCGTGTCGCGGATTTCGGTAATGGTAAAATACGTGCCAGTTCGCGAACTAAATCGATTGCTAAATCTGCGTTTTCTGGGTCCAGTATATAGTGTGGTTTTGCACCATCGTATGGGGTGCCCAAATCCGGCGTTATGCCGTGCGCGGCAAATATGTTTAATGTTTCCGGCAATTGCTTTACATATACCGCATCATCACACACCAGCAGTGCAGGGCGCCCGTCGCAGTACAGCATATATTCACCGAACATCTTGCGATATCGAATATCGCCGGCAGATTGAACTTGGTCTGATACAAATTGAATAAATTCTGGACTGGTTGCCATGGTCGTTATCCCTGTATGATAAATTGATGATAACACAAAAAAATCTATCTTGCCACCGTTTCGGGATTTGATACCTGTATCTTGAAAGGCAAAAAAATGCAACTATATAAGGGATGACAAAAAATAAAAACGTAAGGAGGATTTTCAATGAATCCAGAAGAAATGCAAGAAACGCCACAACAGGCGATTGAAAAATATACGACTGATTTTACGAAACTGGCTGCCGATGGTAAATTGGATCCGGTCATTGGTCGTGATGATGAAATTCGTCGCACAATCCAGGTATTAAGTCGTCGTACAAAAAACAATCCTGTTTTAATCGGTAACCCCGGTGTTGGTAAAACTGCGATTGTCGAAGGTTTGGCAGCGCGTATTGTATCGGGCGACGTGCCGGAAAATTTATTAAACAAGAAATTGCTGTCGCTGGATATGGGCGCGCTGATGGCGGGTGCAATGTTCCGTGGTCAGTTCGAAGGACGCTTTAAGGCAATCTTGAAAGCGGTCAAAGAATCAGATGGTGAAATCATCTTGTTCATTGATGAATTGCATACCCTGGTCGGTGCAGGCAAGGGCGAAGGTTCTATGGACGCGGGCAATTTATTAAAGCCAATGTTGGCACGTGGTGAATTACACTGCCTGGGTGCGACGACGTTGGATGAATATCGTCAGTATATTGAAAAAGATCCGGCACTTGCCCGTCGTTTCCAGCCGGTCTATGTGGACGAACCAACGGTTGATGATACGATTTCAATTATGCGCGGGTTAAAGGAAAAATACGAAGGTCACCATGGTGTTCGTATTGCGGATGCTGCGTTGGTGTCTGCGGTGAAATTAGCGAATCGGTATATCACAGACCGTTTCCTGCCGGACAAGGCGATTGACCTGATGGATGAAGCTGCCGCACGTGTTCGTATAGAGGTCGCATCAAAACCTGAAAAACTGGATGAAATCGATCGTCACTTGATGCAGATGAAAATCGAACAGCAGGCATTAAAGAAAGAAAAAGACGAAGATTCCAAAAAACGTCTGAAAGATTTGGACAAGTTGATTAAGGAAACCGAAGCAGAATCCAAGAAACTGACCGAAGAATGGCGTACAGAACAGCAAAAAATGCGTGGACTGTCAGATGCGATGGCGGCATTAGATGCTGCCAAGGCAGAGGTTGCCACCGCTATGCGTAATGGCGACTATGAAAAGGCATCAGCCCTGCAATATGGCAAGATTCCGGAATTGGAAGAAAATATTCGTAAAATGAACGCGGACGCCCGCGAATACAAGACTGTTTTGCCCGAACATATCGCTGCCGTTGTATCCAAATGGACTGGCGTACCAGCGGATAAATTAAGTATGGAAGAACAGGCGAAACTGTTAAATATCGAAGATGAATTGCGCAAGCGTGTTGTGGGGCAAGACCTGGCGCTGACAGTTGTGTCGCGTGCAATCCGTCGCAGTCGTGCGGGATTATCCGATCCAAATCGTCCAGCGGGCAGTTTTATGTTCCTGGGACCGACCGGTGTTGGCAAGACCGAGGTTGCAAAAGCCCTGGCGGAATATCTGTTCAACGACGACAGTGCTATGACCCGAATTGATATGAGTGAATATATGGAACCACATTCTGTATCGCGCCTGATTGGCAGTCCTCCGGGATATGTCGGGTATGAACAGGGCGGGGTACTGACCGAAAGTGTACGTCGTCGCCCATATCAGGTATTGTTGTTTGATGAAATCGAAAAGGCGGCGCCTGATGTGTTCAATGTATTCCTGCAAATCCTGGACGATGGTCGTTTGACGGATGGTCAGGGACACATTGTGAACTTTACGAATACAATTATTATCATGACCAGCAATTTGCCGGACATGGCTGCGGTAAAGTCACATTTCAGACCGGAATTTATCAACCGTATTGATGAAATTGTGTTCTTTAATGCGCTGGGCAAAGATGTGATGGCAGGAATTGTAAAGATTCAATTGAACCGTTTGGAAAAGCGCCTGTCAGAACGTCGTATAACATTAAATGTGTCGGACAAAGCGATAAAGTGGCTGGCGACCCAGGGTTATGACGCTGTATTCGGTGCGCGACCATTGAAACGTCTGATTACGTCCGCTGTCGAAGACAAAATTGCAGACCTGATTTTGGCGGGCAAAATCGGCGAAGGCAGCACGGTTCACATCGATGTTTCCGGCAAAGAATTGACCGTAAAATAATATCCAATAACACGCCGCCGTCAATTGATGGCGGTGTGTTTTTTTGTATGAAATAAAATTTCTAGATTTAATAAACGCGTATGTTATAATGACTGTGACGGCGGGTGTTTCGCCGTTGGGGTGTGAAGACCCTGTGTTGGCGTCGGAATGTAATTTTATGGCGCGTTGATTGCGCCTGTTTTATATTTGTGACGGAAAAATTCTCCTGACCGATGGTCAGGAGGGTTGCAGAATATACAAAATATGCAACACAATTCCAACAATTGTCTTCAACCTCCTGACCACCAGATGATTGGTGGTTTTTCATTATTGAAAATCAGGAGAAGAAAAGATGAAAATATTAACATTTGTCGCCATTGCAATGTCTGTTGGAATATGGACGCAATATGCCGCTGCTGAAAAAATGCCTGCCTATGGTTCGTCAATGACGGCAGAACAGTTGGCTGCCAATAATTGTACCGAAGGATATATTCAGGGTGGGTGTACCGACCCGGTATATTGGTCAGTATATGATGGTTGGGAAGAAGATGATTGTAAAAATTGGATGTCAGTGTTCAGTTGTTCCAAGTGTAAAAGTGGATATGCACTGAGTCCATATACATGTATGCCGGATAATACAGCGGGTACATGGTACAGGGATTGTATGCCATCAATGATGTCAGATGCGCAAAAGTCGGATGCGAGATTTGCATATACATGTACATGCAGTGATTTGTATTCTGAAACTGGAAAAGATGGATATCTATTCCGTGGTTGCAGCACGGGCAGTCTGGAATTTAAATGTGATGCATCAAAAAAATATTATCAATCCAGCACATCCAAGAAACCAACATGCACTGTGACCCAGGATGCAAATGGAAACTTTACCTTCAAGAGTTGCAGCGGATGCAAATTATGCAATGAAACAGCTGAAACATGGAAAGTTGAAAATACAGGATATCAACGTGCATATAAAAACGTGTTTACCAATGGCGATCCAGCGACATGTGTTGCGACGGCACAGAATAAATGGCAATGTGCGCCGGGGCGTTACGGTACAACGACAAATGGTACATCGGGGTGTAATATTTGTCCAACATTGGAAAGTTCTGGTCTGACGCCGGTGTGTTCAAGTGATACATGCCCATATGTAACGTCACCTGCGGGGGCAACCAAAATTTCTGATTGTTATGCGACAACGTATGAACCAAGTTTAGGAATATCAGTATCAGATGCAACGGGGGTATTTCATTGGGTTGATCCAGAAGATGATGCATTTTATGGCAAGTGCAATTATCAATAAAAAAACGGGGCAGGCGCCCCATTTTTTATCGTTCTATTTCAAATCGTGTCAGTCCAGCCTGTCGCTTTAATCTTTCGGTTTCAAGTATTTGAACCAGGTTGTCAGCGGTATTTAATGTGATGCTTACACCTGTTGGTGTGGCAGCAACATTTGTGGCATACGTATTATATTTTGTGATTTTGCTGCGTCCTGGGAATTGCCGTTGAACCAAATTGGTATCATATATCAACCATAATGGACGCTGTGGCAGATTTCTGTCATTTGTGACAATACCATGGATGCCCAAAATCGTGCCATCTGCAAACAGTTTTAATTCTGTGTTTGCATGATTTATTAATATTTTTCTGCCGTTTACATATACATTATAGTATGCGGCATCTAATGTTTGTCTGACCAGTTGTAATTTGACAGATAACTCGGTTGGCTTTTCGACCGGGGCTTCCTTTTTGACAGGTGCGACTGCGCGGCGTTGTGCCATAGTTGCTGCAGTCGCTGATTCCTTGGCGTGTTTTGTCGCGAAATCATGTAATTTGACTTTCTTGATACGCTTGCGTGCAACTGGATCATATTCGCCTGGGAAACGTTTTGCCAATGCTGCGTTCAGTTTGTCATCAATACCTGTCTTTTTACGATGTTCATACGCTTTCCATAAAATTGCATCGGATTTTTCATCCCAATTGATGATGCGTTCCGGCTTCCCAGGTTGTGCGATTGTCGCCGCAGGTTGAATATTTGGGGTAACAGGTTTTGCTGCCATCCGGCGTTTTCCACCGCGTCCGGTAAATTTCTTTTGTTCCGGATTGTATGTTTTGAAACGGTCTGTCAATATGGCTTGGAATGCAGGTGAAAATTCAATATTACGTTTTATACGGTATGCATATAATGCGCGCAGTTGTGCATCAGTTTTTGTTGAATAATCAATATATTCCTGTGACTGGCGAATATCCGATTCCTGTACAGGTTGTGCGATTGGTTCAGATACAGGTGCCACATTTTCCTGTGGGATGTTTGCCAATTCTGGCTGTGGTGCAGATTGTTCAATTGTTTGTTCTGTGGCTTTTTCGGCAGACTTTGCCGCATTTTGCAACATTTCAGCCAGTACTGTTGACATCACATTAACCACGCGTGGGTCTGATAATAACTGTTGCATTATTTGTGTGAAATTTGGTTTTTGGGATTCCATTGTTACTTTCCTTGTCTTTTTTTACTGGGGCGAAACTGAATGTCGCGCAATTTTTTATACTCCCCCCCCAGGGCAACCAATTCTGCATCGGTACCTTGTTCTATTATATGTCCATCTTTGATAACGCATATAATGTCCGCATCCAAAATCGTTGACAGGCGGTGGGCGATTACAAACGTTGTACGTCCCTGCATCAGGTCGCGCAATGCAGACTGTATCAATTTTTCGCTTTCTGTATCCAGGGCAGATGTTGCTTCATCCAATAACAGGATAGGGGCATTTTTCAATATTGCACGGGCGATTGCGATTCGCTGTTTTTGACCGCCGGATAATAATGATCCGCCTTCGCCCACAGGTGATTCATACTGCTTGGGGAATCCCATGATAAAATCATGTGCGTTCGCAGCACGGGCCGCAGCAATAACCTGTTCGCGGGTTGCATCGGGTACGCCATATTTAATGTTTTCTTCGATTGTGCCATTGAACAAGAATACGTCTTGTGAAACCTCAGCAATATTTTGGCGTAATGATTTCAGTGTGTATTTCTTGATGTCTTTATTGTTGATTGCGATTTTGCCGAATTGAGGTTCATAAAAACGTTCCAACAAATTAAATAATGTTGTTTTTCCACCACCGGATGGTCCAACCAATGCGCATACCTTGCCAGCAGGCACATGCAGGTTGATATCACGCAATACAGGGGCGCCAGCATTGTATTCAAATGAAACATTATCAAAATCAACGGACATTTTTCTGCCATGCAATTCGATTGCATTTGGTGCGTCCATGATGTCTGGTTTGCTGTCCAAGAAATCAAATAAAATTTCTGCTGCCAGCAATCCATGCTGAATTGTGTCACCAGTTTTTGTGATTCCCTTGGCAGGTTTGTATGCAGCAGTCAGCGCCAACAAGAATGCTGTAAAATCACCAGTTGAAATAGAACCATTTACAATAAAGTGACCACCGATAATCAATGACAGGCATAATCCGATTGAAATCATCAATTCCATTAACGGGCTTTGCAGTGCCTGTGCCTGGGTTGTCTTGTACGCGTTGGACATAGATGCGTTCAAAACACTGCGGAATTTTTGTGTTTCGGTATCTTCATTTGCAAATGACTGGATTGTCTTGATACCGCGCAGCGTTTGATTCAAATGCTGGGATACATTGTTTGCAATCGCAAATGATTTACGGGTTAATTGGCGACGTTTACGCATAATTAAAATTGTCGGTGCGATAATCGCCGGAACCAAGAATATCAATACCGCGCACATTTGTGGTGCATAGTACACCATCAACCCCAGTGTAATAATTAATGTTGCGATTTGCTGGATTGTACTGATGATTGTACCCGTAATCAGGTTTAATACAGCACCAGCCTGAACATTGAAATAATTCAAGGTCTTGCCAACACCGTCGCCATAGAATTTAGAAATGTTCATTTTTACAACGTGATTGTAAATACGTTGTTGCAGACGGGCACTGGTCAGTAATCCTGCTTTGGACATAATCAAAGCCCTGGCATATCCACATATGCTTTTGCCACCATATGCAAGGATAACTTCCATTCCGATTATATATATACTTTGCATACTGCGCTGGATAAACGCTTCATCGACAACGCGTTGAACCAGTGTAATTGCATAACCTTCGGCAGATGCGGTACAAATTGTCGCAATGATACCACACAGTAACCATTTCCACTGGGGACGACCAATTTCATTCCATATACGTATATATAATGACCACTTTATGCGACCATTTGATTCATCGCCCTTTATCAAGGACTTTATTTTTTGCGATAATTTCTTTTTTTTCATAGCAACTGTATTATAGAAATAATTCCAAAAACTGTCCAGTACAAAGATTTAGCGTACTATGTCATGGAAAATGTACGGATTGATTCTGGATAATATATCAAACAAATTATTTGATTGTGATATAAATGAATGATTGCTTTTTGGGAACAATACGTATTGGAATCTTTCACCGTTTGGCAAGGTTGCTAATTTTTTATACAGTTTCTGTAATGCGTCACATGGAACCTTGTTATCGCGACCGCCACCAACGATTGTGACTGGAAAATTATATGTCGCAGTTTCTGGGGTTACCAGGTTCAGATTGGTAATCTGTTCAAAAAACGCTGGCAGCACAGAAATGTATCGTGGCTGTGGTGGATTTACAAATGGATTTTCAACGCGTATTGGGGTGCGCTGGAATTCTTCTTCGGATTTGCTGCGCAGACGATAGAATTTTTTTATTCTGGCAAATCGTTCATCTGCAATAAATGGTGCAAACAAAGTAACATTTTCAATGTTTATTGGTCTTTTCTGTGCGATTTGTTTGTTGATCGCGAACATTGTTCCAACCGCACCGGCAGAATGGGCAACAATACGCATTGGGTTGTTGCTGGCATGTTTTGCAATGGTTTCCAATCCTGTATCAATCAGGTTAATCAATTCTGGTACAGTATTTTCCTGGGCGTATTTCAAATTCACATCTGGCTGGAAACGTCCCAGGAATGTTTCCAGACTATATACATCATATTTATGACGCAGTCCCCATGTTATAAATTCCTGAAACAAAGGTTCGGTTTTGCAGTTACTTGCCATACCCGGAATCAAAATCAGATTTCCACGTGCCGGTGTGTACAAAGAATACTTGGTTACATATCCAAAAGATGCAATATCGGTGCCAGATATAATTTTGGCACGCCATTGAATTGCTTGTTCTTTGATTTCAGGTGTTATCGCTTTTACCATTTTTTTGTACTATACTTATCTTATTATTTATATTGAATTATTTCGTAGCATGAATTATATGTAAAAAAAATATTTCGTCAAGATTGAATTTTTAATTTGACATCTGAAATAAATATGGATAAAATGCACAGGCTTTCAAAATGAAAGTGCAAAGTTTTGGGG
>CAMWQN010000001.1 GCA_947176385.1 uncultured Rickettsiales bacterium | reverse complement strand
GCGTATCATATTGCGCGACATGTGACGGATTCTTCTATTATGGCAAAGATGTTGTCGTTATGGGTGGGGGTAATTCTGCGTTAAATGATGCGTTGTATCTGGCGGATATTGCCAAGAATGTAAAAATCGTATATCGCAAGGGGGCATTCACCCGGGCAGAGGCTGTATTGCGTCAGCGTGTCGCAGACCGTGAAAATATCGAATGTCTGTTTAACACGGACTTGAAACAGATTGCAGCGACAGATGACAATCGTTTGAACATTACAACAACAGACGATGCAACAATTATTGCAGATGGTTTGTTTGTTGCCATCGGACACGAAGCAAATACCGATTATTTAACCGAAGATGTTGCACGCGACAACATGGGACGCCTGGCACCCGGCGAATTGCCAGCGGGTATGTTTGTTGCAGGTGACGTGGAATCTGGTATAAAGATGCAAATTGCAACAGCAGTTGGGACGGGATGTACGGCTGCCATGGATGCCATAGCACACCTGAATCAATTATAATAACACATCTGCGCACAAACCCGACAACTCATGTAGCATTTGTACACTACGTTGTCGGGTTTTTGCACATCTGCATCATTCTAATTGATTTAATAAATCGGATTAATTTTTTCCAAAATGCTGCTTTAATAATTCGTATGCGTTCGAAATCTGGGTAAATTTTATTGTCGCATCTGCCTTATTTTTTGCGGTGTCTGGGTGATATTGTTTGGCAAGCACGCGGAAGCGTGCACTGATTTCATTCCATGATGCAGTAACAGGCAGGTCAAATATCTTTAATGCTGTCATGACAGGACCTGGCAGCGCGCGGCTTGGTTTTGATGCAACGCGGTCAAATTCATCACGACCAGATAAAAACTGATTTATGAATTTTACATAATCGTCTGCATCCATATGTGTTTTTGCAGGCTCTTTTAATGGTGCACCAAATACACGTGATTCCCAGTCTGCTTCCATTTCTGCATCTGTCATGCCGGCATAATAATCCCAGTTTTTATTATATTCAGCGGCATGTTCCTGGCAAAAATGCCAGTATTCTTTTAACTCACGTGTTTTGGGCGCACGATATTTACCCGGTTTCTTGCAACCGGGATGTTCACACAGTTTTATCATTGGATTTTGCCCCCGAATTTTGTACCCAATGGATGATGGGTCTGTACGGTTTCACGCAACTGCTCAGGCAATACGTGTGTATAAATTTGTGTTGTTGAAATGTCTTCGTGTCCCAACATTGTTTGTATTATACGCAGGTTTGCGCCACCCGCCAACATGTGTGATGCAAATGAATGACGCAGGACGTGCGGACTGACACGGGTTGGGTCAATCCCTGCCAACACGGCACATTTTTTTAAAATCTTGAAAAATCCATCGCGGGTAATATGACCGGTTTGGCTGCTTGTTGGAAATACATATTTTGATGCGTCGTCCCCGCGCATTTGCATCCAGCGGGACAGGGCGCGCACTGCGCCATCATGCATTGGGACAATGCGTTCCTTGGCACCCTTGCCATGAATCAATAATTTGTTCCCCAAAATGGCAGAGCAGGGTAATTCGCACAGTTCTGATACACGCAGTCCAGATGCATACAGTAATTCCAGCATTGCATGCAGGCGCACAGAATTACGTGTGTCACCCGCAGATGATATTAACAAACCGATTTCTTCGACGGACAAATATTTGGGCAGACTGCGCGCGCGGCGTGGTAATTCAAGATTTGTTACAGGATTTTTTGCAATAATCTTTTCCAATAACAGAAATTTATAAAATCCACGCAGGGCACTTGCTTTGCGGGCTATGGATGTCGATTTATCAGGCAGGCTTGCCAAATATTGCTGGATATCACTGTCGGTTGCAGTCATCAATCCGCCGGGAATGGCATCATTTGCCAGACGCAAATCAGATTCGTATGCACTTAGCGTCTTTTGACTGCGACCTTTTTCAGCACTCAGCGCTTCTAAAAATAAATCTATATAGCGGTTCATGGATACAGTACAATTTCTGTTACATTCTGGGCAGGTGAAAATGATATTATCATTAGCGCAATCAGTGCGACGACAACAATGCCGATTAAAATATTCCGCAGAGTATGATTATTTTTCTTTTTGTGCAGTGGCATATGAAAATATTCCTTATGTTATTTTTATATCGTATCAAAACTGGCAATAAATGTTCCTGCAATCGCGATGATAATCAATGGTGGGGCAACAATCGCCAACAATGGTGGCAGTGCACCTGTTGAGCCCAATGCGCTGAACATATTTACCAAAAAATATAATCCAAAGCACGTTATTACCCCAGTGCTGAATTTTAGACCAAAACTGTAATTACGACGTTGACGTGTTTGGGAAAATGCAATCCCCAGTGTTGCCATTGCAATCATGGTTAATGGTAAAAACAGCAATGTCCAGAATTGTACCATATGACCACGGACAGGCACACCAATGCTGGTCATTTTCTTTATAAATGTTGGTAATTGCCAGAATGAAATCTGGTCTGGTTGCAGGTATCTGTCCAACACTGTTTGTGGTGTCAACAATGTGTCTGCATCCCATGCGCCACGACGTGTTATGCCACTTGAATACCAAATTTGGGCATTTTGTGCACGCAGTCCGTCGGAATTCAATTCAACAGTATCGGCGTTAACGGTCGCGGTTAATTTAAAATCTGGGTCCTGGGTATATATTGTTGTTTTTTCAAATATTAATCCGTTTTGTGTCTTTCCGATTGCATCTGCGGTCAGGGTAATGAATCCGGTATCAGATGCCTCGCGCAGCCAAATCTTGTTATCAACCAGTTTCAAATGCGCAGCAGATATATTTTGGGTTGATAATTTAACAGAATATGGATTTATAACCGTTGTTGCAAATATACCAATCAATGCAGCACCGATTAAGAATGGACGTCCTGATTGATATGGTGACAGTCCGGCACTGGATACAATAATGCTTTCGCTGGATTTTGTCAGATTATATGATGCCAGCAGTGTTCCCATAAATACTGCCAATGGTAAAAACAGCGGCATATATTCCAGTAATCGTATCCATGATTCGTTTAATGCAGCAATAGCGGTTGCATTCGCCGGCAGGCGTTCAACAAATGTGACTGCGAAAATAATCCCACACACAACCAGCATGACAAGCCCCACGCCCGAAAAAAATCGGCGCATTAAAAATCTGGACAAGATTGTGGACTTTAATCTCATAATTTATGGAAATTATAGCCTGTTCATTTGACAATTGCAAAATTAAAATGAATGCGTATAATCGGTTAAAACAGAAGTGTAAGGATTCATTATGGAAAAAAAGCCGATTTCCCGCGCAGGGTTTGATGCCTTGGTCGCGGAATTAAAGGATTTAAAGGAAGTTCAACGCCCGGAAATATTAGAAACTGTCCAGTGGGCACGTTCTTTGGGGGATTTGTCTGAAAATGCGGATTACAGTGCCGCCAAGGAAAAACAACGTCAGATTGATAAAAGAATTCAATTTATTGAAAATATCATTGAAAATGCTGCGATTATTGATGTTGATAGTTTGTCTGGTGACCGCGTAGTATTTGGTGCACGTGTTGTCGCCGAAGACCAAGATGGTAATCGTATGCAGTGCAGAATCTTGTCCGATGTTGAATCAGATGGTCGCCAGGTAATATCATGTACTTCGCCGGTGGGGCGGGCAATGATTGGGCGTTGCGTTGGTGATACATGTATCGTAAAATTGCCAAGTGGCGAAAAAGAATACGAAATTCTGGAAGTTAAATTTAAAGACTAACAATCAATGACTGTACGCGTTTTGCCAGATTTTTTGATAAATCAAATCGCCGCAGGAGAGGTGGTTGAACGCCCAGCCAGTGTTGTCAAAGAATTGGTTGAAAATGCGCTGGATGCAGGCGCTGATCAAATTGTAATTGATGTGGTTGATGGTGGACGCACACTGATATCTGTGATTGATAATGGCGGTGGAATGTCGCGTGATGACCTGGAAAAATGCATAACGCGTCATGCGACATCAAAATTGCCGGATGATGATTTACTAAATATTTCCTTTATGGGGTTTCGTGGCGAAGCGTTGCCGTCAATTGCGTCTGTGTCTGATATGTTTATCGATACGCGCCGCACAGCGGATGATAACGGTTGGCGAATAAATGCCACAACTGGCGAGGTTTCGCCATCTGCCTGGGATTCTGGGACGCGGGTGCGTGTTGAAAATTTGTTTGGACGCACACCTGCGCGATTAAAGTTTTTGCGTGGCGATCGTGCCGAAATGATGTCGGTCCTGGATGTGGTAAAGCGCCTGGCAATGGCGCGTCCGGATGTTGGGTTTACATTAAATAATAAGTGGCGCTTTCCAAAAAATCAGGAAATGCATGACAGAATTGTTGCCGTTATGGGCGATGATGTTGCGGGGCGCATGCTGGCGGTCGACAGTGCATCAGAATCGCGCAGTGGGATGCGTTTACATGGTTTTATTTCTGAACCGACATTACGTCGCGCATCATCTGTTGACCAATTCTTGTTTG
Organism: uncultured Rickettsiales bacterium; assembly: GCA_947176385.1. Lineage (GTDB taxonomy): Bacteria > Pseudomonadota > Alphaproteobacteria > Rs-D84 > Rs-D84 > Enterousia. The sequence continues at coordinate 118,571 of CAMWQN010000001.1, read as the reverse complement.
TAAATGGTCGCCCGGTAAAGGATAAGGTCTTGGTGGGTGCATTGCGTGCGGCATATATGGATGTTATGCATGCGCGTGAATTTCCATTATGTGCATTATATTTAACATTGGACAGTCGCAGTGTTGATGTGAACGTATCGCCCGCGAAAACAGATGTACATTTCTTGGAGCCATCACATGTTCGTGCATTTATTATAAAGGCTTTGCGTGGTGCGCTGGCAACCCCACTGGGCGTGCGCACAGCGACGGGTAATCATCTTGAAGTGTCGCCAAATATTGCAGCACCGACGGCGTCTGTTGCGCCGGCATCTTCGCCACGAATTGATTTTGGATTACCACGTGGCGTCACCCGTGTATGTGCACCGAGCGTTCCAATTGATAGGGAGATGATGAATTTGTTCGGTGGCATATCACCACGGCGTGATGATGTGACGCCTGTTGTGCCGACGGTGGCAACCGTGCAACAAGAAAATGATACAAATTATGATGATATGCCACTGGGGCGTGTGATTGGTCAGATTGGTAATAAATATATTCTGGCGGCAAGCGGTGATAACCTGGTGATTGTTGACCAGCATGCCGCGCATGAACGTATTACATATGAACGTCTGCGTCAGCATACGATAAAGACGCAACCGTTATTGACGCCGATTGTTGTATCGCTGCGTGGCGAAGATGTAATGGCTGTCATGTCAATTGCAGATGAATTGCGTAATTCTGGATTGGTTGTTGATGCGTTTGGTGATGATGCAGTTGCGATATTTGAAAAGCCAGCAAATTGGGATTTAAACTGGGCGACGTTATTGCATGACATCGCGGACGAGGTTCGCGCCAACGGGCATTCATCCCGCGCAGGCGAAGCGCTGCATTTAAAACTGGCAAACTATGCATGTCATCATTCTGTGCGGGCAGGGCAAGCATTAGATATGGTACAGATGACGGCATTATTGCGTGATATTGAAAAAACGGAACGTGGCGGCGAATGTAATCATGGGCGACCGGTCTATAAAATTATCCCGTTGGCGACGGTTGATACATGGTTTGAACGTGCATAATGGACGACGTGAAAAGCCTTGATTTTTGTGCTTTACAGGTGGCGCTTTTTTTATTATTCTGACATCATAATTATAAATTCTAAGTAAGGAGAAATCTGATGGAAAACGCGCCTGTTGTAGCCAATGCAACAATTGATACTGTCGCAAATACTGCATCCCAGGGACAATGGTTGGGAATGTTGCTGTATTGCGTTGTTGTATTTGGAATCATATATTTATTTATGGTACGTCCAAATAAGAAACGTATGGCAGAATATCAAAAAATGCTGGATTCTATAAAGGTTGGCAATCGTGTTTTGGCGGCTGGCATTTATGGGACTGTTAAAAAAGTAAATGAAAACACAATCGATGTTGAAATCGCAAAAGGTGTTGTTGTCGAAATCAGCAAAAACGCTGTTGCAAACGTCGAATAAAGGTAAGGCAGGGTTATGTTTAAGAAACTGGCAATCGTATTTATTGCATTATTTGGTGTGTTGCTGGCTGTGCCAACAATGTCGCCTAAATTGGCGCCATATTTCCCATCGTGGATTGAACCAATTCCATTAGGTTTGGACTTGAAAGGTGGTGCACAATTATTATTAGAAGTTGATACGGATACTATGTTCGCAGAAAAATCCGTTCAATTGTATGATGATGCGCGTGCGTCACTGATTGACCGCGACAAGGGGGTTATCCGTTTTTCAAATCTGCGAAACAATAATGGCGCAGTGTCGTTCGTTGTTCGTGACAGTGCTGATGTGTCACGTGCCAAGGGACGCTTGAAAAGTGCGTTGGGTAATTCTGTTAATATTTCATCCGACGGAAATACAATCGTATTGTCATATTCTGATAAACAACGTGCCGAGATGGTTGATGATGCCTTGGCACGCAGTATTGAAATTGTACGTCGTCGTATTGATGCGCTGGGAACCAAAGAACCATCAATTCAAACCCAGGGCGGGAAATATATCTTAATCCAGTTGCCTGGTGTTGATAATCCGGAACGTATCAAGGAATTGATTGGTCAGACAGCAAAGATGACGTTCCATTTGGTAAACGAAAATGTGACATCGGAACAGTTGTCGTCGGGACGCGCACCGGCTGGGACAGAATTCTTGCCATATATTGATATGCCAGGGCAGATGGTTCCTGTCTATTCCCGTGTGGAAGTTTCAGGTGAAAGTTTAAAGGATTCCCAGGCAGACTTTGACCAGAATAATATGCCGGTTGTAACAACCAATTTTGATTCAACAGGCGCACGTCGCTTTGCAAAATTAACAACGGAACACGTTGGTGAAAGATTTGCAATCGTCTTGGACGGCAAGGTTTTGTCTGCGCCAACAATTCGTGAACCAATCCCTGGCGGTCGTGGTCAGATTTCCGGGGGATTTACATTGCAGGGTGCAAAAGATTTGGCTGTATTGTTGCGCAGCGGTGCATTGCCCGCGCCATTACAGGTAATCGAAGAACGCACTGTTGGTGCCGGTTTGGGGGCTGATACCATCGCCCAGGGTAAAATCGGGTCTGCGGTTGGTGTGTTGTTTATTATTGTATTCTTGGTATTTGTCTATCGTATGTTCGGTGTGTTTGCAAATATCGCGTTACTGGTTAACTTGGCTATGATAATCGGTGTGTCTGCATTGTTTGGTGCGACATTAACATTGCCGGGTATTGCTGGTATCGTGTTGACACTGGGTATGGCGGTTGACGCAAACATATTGCCGTTTGAACGTATCAGGGACGAAGTACGCGCGGGCGTTCCACCATTGCGTGCGATTGATTTAGGTTTTCATCGTTCAATGAAAACAGTTATGGACGGAAACTTAACAAACTTGATTTGTGCGTTGATTTTATTCCAGTTCGGTGCCGGTCCAATTCGTGGCTTTGCTGTAACACTGTCGATTGGTGTGATTACAACACTGTTTACATGTATGTTGCTGTCCCGCGTAATGATAGATTGGTACATGGGTGGCAAGAATAAAAAGATTGGATATATCAAAAGTAAGTAAGGGGTATTTATTATGAAATTTCACTTTATGAAATATCGGAAACTGTCGTACTGGATTTCTGGTGTGTTGGTTGCATTGTCGATTTTGTCTTTGGCGGTGCGCGGGTTAAATTATGGTATTGACTTTTCTGGTGGTATATCGATGGAGGTTACACCCACATCCCCAGAATTTACCATTGATAAAATGCGTGCAGAATTATCGGCATTCAGCCCAGAATTGCAAAGTGTTGATGGTAATTCAATTTTGGTTCGTGTCGGGTTGCCAAAAGGTGCAACAGATGCTGAACAAAACCAACGTGTTGGTGAAATAAAAAATATCTTGGGCGACCAGGTACAATATTCCCAGGTTCAAATCGTTGGACCAAAAATCGGTGGTGAATTGGTACGCGGTGGTATTTTGGCAATATTGGTATCATTCGTGTTAATGAGTGTTTATATCTGGATTCGTTATCGCGGTGGATATGCAGTTGGTTCATTCGTATCATTGATTTTGGACTTTATATTGATGTTCGGATTCTTTTCCGCAACAGGTCTGGAATTTAATCAGACATCCATTGCTGTTATATTGATGGGTATCGGATATTCCATTAATGACAAGGTTGTTAACTATGACCGAATTGATGAAAACATCAAACAATACCATAAAATGCATATGGATGATTTGATTGATTTGTCTGTAAATGAAATGTTACGTCGTACTGTCATGACCAGTGTTTCAACAATTCTGGCGATGGTTGGATTGTATTTCTTTGGCGGATTGATGCTGAAGGATTTTGCAATCGCGATGACATTCTCTATTGTGATGGGAACACTTACCAGTATTTATATTTCGAACGTTATTCTGTATCACTTTAATTTGCGCGATACCAAATATTGATACCAATTCGTTCGTGTCAAAGGATGGGGGGACCGTTGAAAATACTGAATTTGCTTTTTGCGTTTATGTTGGCATGTGGTGGCACCGCCGCCCATGCCGCAGACAGTTTGTTCTTTGATGATGCGCCTGTCCAGGATGGTCTGCGTGTATTTGATGTGTCTGCAACGTTTGCTGATATATATGAAAAACTGGACACGGCAAAGTGGGGTGGCAAAAATATAAATGTTGCAATTGAAAGTCTGGAAAAGCTAAATCCAAATGCGCATGTCGCAGCAACTGATGAACGTGTTGTATTGGTATGGAAAGACAATATTATTGCGAACTATCCACGACCAGCGGCACGTGACTGGCGTGGATTTGGCGAAATAACGACAGCATTGGTTTTAAAAATGCGTGAAAACGATGCTTTCTTGAAACATGCCAGCGAAAGTGAAATGTATCAGATGGTTGTCGATAGTCTGATGCGGGGTATTGATGAAAATGGGCGGTATATATTTTCACGTGCGGCTGAAATTGCCGAAGACGGACGAATATTAACCCATTCTGGTATTGAAGCGTCACGTGACGAGCGTGGGAATTTTCGGGTATCTGGAATTTACAAAGGTGCGCCCGCCGATATCGCAGGTATGCGGGCAGGGGATTTGATTGTTCAAATAAATGGTACGCCAGCTGCAAATGTGTCGGATGCAGACTTTGCGGCGATGGTATCAGGATTTAATTCGGGGACGTCAAAATTAAAGTTATTAACCCCCAGTGGGGAACACGATGTTGTTTTGCGTCGTGCAACAATTGTTTTGGCAGATGCTGATATTGTGCATCGTAATGGTGGGGACGCTGGCGCGATTTTGGATATTGTTGTTCACAGAATTACCCCAAATGCCACAGCAATTGTGTCAGAGGCATTGGCGACATACGATGATATAACTGGTGTGATATTGGATTTGCGGGCTGCAACGGGTGATGACCCGGTGGCTGCCGCAAAGTTTGCAGCATTGTTTATGGGGGATGCGCCTGTCATGCGCATTGTTGAAACAGCCGCGGCAGAGGTAGAAGTTGTCCCCAATGGCGCTGCCAAAACAAATGCGCCGGTTGTTGTGTTGATGTCGAATACCACCCGTGGTACGGCTGAGGCAATAGCGAGCGCATTCTATGAAAATCAGCGCGGTGTGTTGGTGGGCACACCAACCGCAGGCAGTGCCCGCATTGCAACCAGAATTGATTTAAACAATGGCGGTGCATTGGAATTATTGAACAAAGTTGTAAAGACAGGGCAGGGACGCGTTATTGATGGTCGCGGGGTATTTCCGATTGTGTGTTTGTCTAATATTCGTTCAACGGCGCAACAAAATGCATTTTTCTTGAACGTGATAAATAATGACTTTAATGCCAAAGATTATAACAAAGATGAAAATGTTTCTGCGGACGCATTGCGTCGTGGTTGTCCAGTTATAACCAGTGGCGCAGATGAAGACGCATTGGCAAGTGCGGTATCTGTTCAAATATTAACCAGTAAAAAAGTTTATAATCGACTGATTGCCGATGAATAATTAACCCCAGGGTACATGAAATGTTTTTAACAAAAGATAATAATATAAAATGGAAATGGATGGCATTGGGCGCTGTTGTTACACTATTGGTTGTGTTGGCAGGTGTGTTCTGGTTCGATTATCCTGTATATTTATTTTTGCGTAAATTTGATTGCAGGCTTTGGTGGTTTTTTGACATTATTTTTGATGCCAAGGTTTGGGTTGGGCTGTCAGGCGCGGTATTGCTGGTGTTTTATATCAAAAAGGCAATAGAAACAAAGCCGTGTATTCGTAATTCCAGACATTACATTAATTTGTGGGCGATACTGGATGATTTTATTCAAAAAACTAAAAATAGCTATGCGTTTTATGTGTTTTTCAGTGTGCTGTCTGCCAGCATAATTGCCAAGATTTTAAAGATTATTATCGGACGCGCCAGACCGATATTTTTTGAAGCGTTGGATATGACTGGATTCTTTCCATTTACCAATGATTGGGCGTTTAATTCAATGCCGTCGGGACATAGTGTTGCGACATTTGCGGGACTGGTTATGTTGGGGATGCTGGTGCCACGTATAAAGTGGTTTACATGGACATTGGCAATTGTTGTTGGTGCGTCCCGCGTATGTGTTGGTGCACATTGGACAACAGATGTTATTTTGGGTGCTTTTATCGGTATGGTGATGGCAGATTTGGTTAAATGGTATGTAAAAAAGCGTATACCAGAATAATAATGTTTGATTAGCATAACAATTTGACTTTTTTTGTGATATAATACCCCGCATGGAAAGCAAGTTTTTACCAGACAGTGTTTCTGGCGCATTAAAAAGTTTAGCAAAACGTTTATCGGGGGCAGCATTGGTTATTGCTGGTCTGATAGCGATTTTTTCACTGATATTTCATAATCCGTATCTGGATGGGTTTGCCACCGCCAGCACGTTTGGTAGTCAATCGTTTGTTGGGCAGGTTGTGGGTGTGGTTCGTTATGTTGTCGGATTTGTTCCTGCGTTGTTTATATTTATGGTTTTGGCGCGTACGGGACTGGTTTGGTTGTTCAAATGGGAAGAGGGCTCAGCCGCATTTTATAATTTCCTGCGCAGTTTTGTTGCTGTGTGTGCCGGCAGCGCAGCATTTGGTTTGATTGCACCAATGTCAACATATGGTGGTATGATGGGGGCGATTGTTAGTGTGGATGTTGGTGGACTGATTGGTGGCTGGGGTGTGCTGGTTGGTTTGTTTGCGTTGGGTGTATTTTTGGTATTGTCGGGCGCGGTGTTGCATATACAGTGGTCGCATGTGCGGGCAACACTTGTTCGTTTGTGGAACGCGTTGCGTTGGCTGGCTGGCGTATTTCATTTGGTGCGTGTTGATAATGTGTCAACCGATGACGCGACAGAATACGAAGAATATGAAGAAGAAGTCGAAGACGCCGAAGAATATGATGATGTCGCAGATGAGGAAGAGGATGATTCTGTATCCCAGAAAAAGTCTGCCCCATCACGCAAGGCAGCGCGTACAAAGTCGGTCGCGATATCTGCGCGTCGCGCATCAAGTGGTGGTGACGCAGAATATAAATTGCCATCGCCACGCTTCTTGGAACGGTCTAATTTTGGTAAGAATGTTGTTACACCTGAATTAAAGCGCAATGCCCAAGCGATGGAGGTGCATTTTGCCGAATACGGTGTTCGCGGTCGTGTTGTTGGAATCAGACCGGGACCTATTGTAACACTGTATGAATTTGAACCTGATACCGGTATGCGTATTGCCAAGATAACCGATACGGTCAAGGATATGACGCGCGCCATGGCAACAGAAAATATTCGTATCGCGCATATCCCCAGTACGAATTTGATTGGTGTTGAAATGGTTAATATCAATCGTCAAATGGTACGTTTCCAGTCGTTGATTGATAACCCAACATTTACTGAATCTAAATATAAAATCCCGTTGGCGCTGGGGGTAAATATTGGTGGAAATCCAATGTATTTTGATTTGGCAAAAATGCCACACATGCTGATTGCAGGGCGCACCGGGTCTGGTAAATCCGTTTTTGTTCAGTCGATTATTACATCAATCGTTTATCACTTTACACCAGATAAGTGCAAGTTGATGATTATCGACCCCAAGGGTGTTGATTTTGGATTCTGGGATGATATTCCGCATTTGATAACACCGATTGTAAAATTGGACCCAGGTGCTGCAGTAAATGCGCTGAAATGGGCTGTGCGTGAAATGGAAGAACGCTATAAGCAATTGGCATTGCTGAATGCGCGTAATATTGAAAGTTATAATGAAATTGCTGCGGCGAAGCGTAATGCGGGCGAAAAATTGACCAAGCAGGTTGCTGTCGGCACGGACGAAGAAACTGGTGAATTATTATTTGAAACCCAAGAAATTGATTTGTCTGATATGCCATATATCGTAATCGTTATTGACGAGGTTGCAGATTTGATGAGTCTGGCGCGTAAAGAGGTCGAAGCCTGCGTTCAGCGTATCGCACAAAAGGCACGTGCGGCTGGTATCCACCTGGTTATGGCAACGCAGCGTCCGGATGCGACGACAATTACTGGTGTTATCAAGGCGAATTTCCCAACACGTGTATCATTCCAGGCGCGCAGTCATATTGATTCTATGACAACCTTGGGTGAAAAGGGCGCAGAACAATTATTAGCATGTGGTGATATGTTGTTTAGCGAGGCTGGACGCCCACCGGTCCGTATCCATGGTGCCTTTATCGCTGATGATGAATTAAATCGCGTAGGGGACTTCCTGCGCGCCCAGGGCGAACCAGAATATGCCGATGGTGTTACCGATGGTGATGGCAGTGACAGCGGCGGCGCAATCCCAGGATTGCCTGGTGGGGGAACTGGCGATAAAAATTCGGATTTATATGAACAGGCAAAAGAAATAGTTTTGCGTGATAAGAAGCCAACAATTTCATATCTGCAACGTCGTTTAAGTATCGGATATAACAAGGCGGCAGGTTTTATTGAACGCATGGAACAAGAAGGTATCCTTAGTGCACCGGATGCCAATAATAAGCGGCAGATATTATAAAAATAAACCGGCATATGCCGGTTTTTTATGCTTTTTTATCGGGTGGAAATATGATATAATCTGCACAAAAGGAGAACTTAAAAATGAAACATCAAATGTCTTTGTTGTTTGGGGCAATTGCATTGCTGGGTGCGACACCTGCGATGTCTGCAACAAACTTTGGTGCGCGCGCAGCGTCCAGTGCAGATTTGTCTGGGATGCCTGCTGAACGTGCGCGTACAAATGTAAACTATGAAAAATATGAAACACGTACAACATCACGTGTATATGAAACCGAAGATGCAGGTAACCTGTATTATACACAGCCTGTGAAACGCAGTGAATTGTATAAACAGTATGATACTGGTAATGGTACGCGTACTGTTCGCACATCACGTGCAGAAACAGTTCGCAGTGAATTGAAACGTAAATATTTCTTGGCACATCCGTTCTTTCAGCCATTAAAGGGCAAGTTCGGTTCTATAACTGATTTGTCATATACCACCAATACATATAAAATGGATTTGACACCGGTTGATGGTTATACTATCAGCGACAGCAGTGCAAAGTGGGATATGAGCCAGTTTTCTATCAAAGAAGATTTCAGTTACGGTATCACAGACCAAATCGCAGTATTGGGTATGTTGCAATATGACTTTGGTAAATACAAATTGGATTGGGCAACGGCACCTGATGACAAAATGGATAACAATGATTTGAATCTGTATGGTATCGGACCACAATGGCGCTTTGTTGATAACGAAGACTGGATTGCAACAGCGTCTGCATACTATCAGCACCAGAAAGATATTTCTGATAACTTCGTCTTGGAATTAAAGGGCGGTTACAAAGTATCATCAACAACAATCTATGGTTTGGCACGTGGATGGTATGTATCATTTGATGGCACATCATATGGTAACGGTATCGAAGGTACAACAGTTGAAGGCGAAAATGCTGGAATATTCTTGGCGTATAAGACAGACAAAGATAATGCATTCTATGTCGAAGGTGGCGTTGGTATGTTCAGCGTTTTGGACGAAGATTGGACATTGAATCTGGAAGCAATTATCGGAAACTATGACTGGCATAACCAGGCATCGATTAAGGGTGCAATCGGTTGGCAGCCAAATGATTGGTTCGCTTTGAATCTGTATGCAAAAACATCTATATACGACAGTGCCGATGACAAACATTTGGGATACTGGGTATATGGTGCAAAAAATGATGCCGGTGAATATATTAACGGTTGGGTAAAACATGGTGATGCAAAAGTTAGCGATTACCGTGAAACTACAGTCGGTTTACAGGCAATCTTTATGTTCTAAAAACATTTAATGTGCATGGTCCCGATGTATGTCGGGACCGTGTTTATTGTTGTTTTGTATTTATATAGGTATTGATATGCGTAAAATTTTTTCTGTTGTTCTTGGGGGAATGGTTTTGTTTGGGGCAGGCGCGGCGCGCGCAGACGATGCATTGGCACGTGATACGTCGGACCCACTGTATTTACAGGCGATAGAAGAAATTTTATCAAACACAACATTGTCTTTTTCAGATAGTACATTGCGTATTGGACAGGCTGTATCATACGGCATTAACAATCGTTTGACGCTCGGTGCAAATATTCATTATCAAAATGACTTTGACGGCAAAGAAGATGGTTTTTCTGCAATTGATGTTGGTGGAATTTATCGCCTGGCACGCGCGTCTGATAATGATCAGCATATAATTACCGATGTCTTGGCTGGATTAAAATTCGGTGGCAGTTCACATGTCCGCACACCTTATTTCGCAGATTCAACATATTATGCGGGACTGCGTTTCGGTCGTCAGTGGACAGGATTTACATTGGCTGCAACCGTAAAGTCCAGTTGGATTTTTGATGATGCGCGCGGCATGTCATATATTGACTTTGTACCAGAAGCATATTTTCGCATAAATCCAGATTGGCGTCTGGGGGCATCATTCACGTGGCGTAAATCAACCAATCCAGACTATAACCAAGAATGGTTAGAAGGCAAGGTTGTTCGCCAATATGGTCGCACACAATATGTTGGGCAAATCGGATACGAATTCGAAGGCGACGATGTTTCGGTTGGAACACGTGTGAATATATTGTTTTAAGTAAATCTTATTTTTTACGGAAAGATTCCCAGTATTCCAGACGCTTTTTGATTTCGCGTTCAAAGCCGCGTTCAATCGGATTGTAAAATTTTTCGCGTTTCATTGATTCTGGGAAGCAGTTCTGACCACTGCATCCGGATTTGGTTTCTGGGTCATATACATATCCCGCGCCATATCCCAGGTCACGCATCATTTTTGTTGGTGCATTTAAAATATTTTTTGGTGGGGGCAGGCTGCCCGTGCTGCGCGCCGCAGCATATGCAGCAGATTGCGCGCGGTAATTTGCAATACTTTTTGGTGCCGTGCCCAGGTATATTACCAATTCAGTTAATGCCAGGTCACCTTCGGGTGAACCCATGCGTTCATATACCTGCCAGGCGGACAATGCTATTTGCATTGCGTTGGGATCTGCCAGACCAATGTCTTCCATTGCGAAACGTGTTAATCTGCGGAACAAATACATTGGGTCTTGACCAGATGTCATCATGCGCGCCGTCCAATACAGCGCAGCGTCTGTATCCGATGCGCGCAATGATTTATGAACTGCTGAAATTAAATTATAGTGCTCATCACCAGATTTATCCGACATTGGTGCGCGTTTTTGAACCGCATTATCCAATGCGTCGGGTGTTAAATCATCACTGAATTTTGCAGATGCCAGGTATTCAACCGTATTTAATAAAAATCGTGCATCGCCATCTGCCATTTGTGCCAGGTGTGTACGGGCGTCTGTCGTCAGGGGTAATTTTGTGCCCAAGAATTCTTCGGCACGCGACATCAATGTTAATAAGTCATCCGTATCCAATGCCTGTAATACACCAACATGGCATCGTGATAATAATGCGTTGTTTAAATTAAAACTGGGGTTTTCAGTTGTCGCGCCGATAAATATTACGGTGCCGTCTTCCAGATATGGCAGCAGGGTATCTTGTTGCGTTTTATTAAATCGATGTATTTCATCAATGAACAGCAATGTGTTCTGACCGATTTGGCGACGTTGCTTGGCAGCTTCCATCGCTTTTTTGATGTCAGCCGTGCCTGAAAATACAGCGGACATTGGCATAAAATCCATATCCACAGAATTTGATAATGCACGTGCAATCGTTGTTTTGCCGCACCCCGGTGGACCCCATAATATCAGGTTTGATAATTTACGATTATCAACCATGCGACGTACCAATCCATTTTCGCCCAGTAACGCACGCTGACCCACAACATCGTCAATGTTCTGGGGGCGCATTAAATCTGCTAATGGTCTGTTTTGGTCTGACATAGTTTTATATTTTACTTTGATTTTATTTAACCTGTATTTGTGATATAATTATTTTATTAGATAAATAAGGATTAGGCAATTGGTAAATAACGCTAAAGATTCAGATTTTACATTGGCGGTTGCAAACCTGGCGGCGGCGGCAATTTCTGCAAATCCGTCGTTGTCAATGGAAGCGGCGGTACGCGCAGCGCGTGAAACATTGACCCAGCATGCGGTTGCCACACCGCAACAAATTCGTGATTCTGTCCGTAATGACAAAATTCAATGTTTGGAAGATGGCACTTGGCATATAATGCTGCGACGTTATCTGATGCGTCGGTTTTCAATGACACCAGATCAGTATCGTAAAAAGTGGGGATTGCCAGATTCATATCCGATGGTTGCACCGGCGTATGCGAACCGCCGCAGCAAGATTGCAAAGAAAACCGGGCTGGGGAAAAGATAGGGATAAAATATAATGTCTAAGAAGTTCGAGAAAATTGTAAATGCACCACATCGCGCCTTTGGTAATGCCACGCGCAATATAAGAAAAATGCAACCTGACAGTAAACTGGGGCAGGTCGCACGTGTGACTGGTATGGGGCTGACAGGATTGACACAATTCTTGCTGTGGGCGGCAAAATATATCACGCTGGATAATCATCTGACGCGCGCTGGCGAACGGGCGTTTGGTAGTATCAAGGTTAATAAAAACAAATCAGGACATGATAAAAAACTACAGGCGTTTGCAAAAAAATATCCAAATTTATCATCGCATATTTTGTATTACATGATGCTGGCAATGGTTGCCGGGGGTGTGTTACCAGATTATTCTGATGATAATCAGCAAGATAATGACGAAAACAAGATTGAAAATGTTATTGTAAATTCTGATAAGGATGTTGTCATATCGGATAATACATATGGCAGTTTTGTAAAAAAAATGGAACCACTGATTGATCCATTTATCGCATATCTTATTTTGCCAGAGGCAATACACAAAAATGATGCTGGGCTTCATACACCATACAATTCACGTGATGGAAAGATTACCATAGGCTATGGCAGTACCAAGACCCCCGATGGGAAGCCAGTTACAATGAGAACACCGCCAATAACCGATGCACAGGCGCGTGATTGGGTCCGGCAACATTTGTACTCAGAAACATTTCCATTGATGTATGCGTACAGTGTTATGTATCCAGATGTAAAGATTGATACACCCCAAGATGCTTTGTTTATAATGTCTTTGTTGTATAATACTGCCTCGCAATTGATAGAAGTTGGTGGCAGCAGAACTTTTGATATGACAAATCTGGTTGAAACATATGGTGATAGATTGACGCCTCAACATGTTGCGGATTTATTCATGGAAAAACCTGTTAGCAAATTAACAGGTTTTGGAAAATTGTGGTTGAAAAATACACCTGTTAAAGATTTAGATAAAGAATTGTCAAAATGGGTTTATTCAAATGGCAGGGTTGCCCGCGGTCTGTACGTCAGACGTTTTGTGGAATTGGGGATTGGATTGGGACGTTTGACACCACAGCAATGTTTGGATTGTGCGGCTGGCATAGTATATGGATATGGAAGAGAGGTTGGATATAACAGTAAATATGCATTCTTTGATAAAAAAGGTAATGTCAATTTGAATACATATACAGATTTAAGCACATATCTGTTAGAAAGAAGTCAAACACAAGATAAAATAAGGAATTTTCTGCCGCCGCAAATGATTCAAAACATAGAAAGCGGAACCGCATACCAAGAATTTGCAAGGTTGACAGATGAATATAAGGCAGCACATGTAGAGGTAGATAATACTGTGGCGCAGTTGCAGCGGGATGCACAAAGTGCGTTTGATGACGGCAATTTTATAAAAGCAGCGCAATTGTTTGCAAGCCTGACGTATAAGTGTCCTGATGTTGCATCATACCACAATGATTTGGCTGTGACGTATAATAACCTGGGGCGGTATGATGATGCGATTTCACAAGTTAATGAAATTATAAATCGTATCCGTGATGCAAAGCAATACGCTGCCGCGTATTATAATGCAGGTGTTGCATATGAAAAGAAGGGAAATCTGCAGAAAGCACTGGCGAATTACAAGTTGTCAGTCGCAAAAGGAAACCGCAGCGTTCAAAAAGACGTTACACGTGTGAATAATCTGTTGAAAAAAGGTAGCCGTCAAAAACAAAAGCGTATATCTTTTAACGCAGGGCGCGACAATATTCAAAACAGTTTTATTCGTAAACTGGGGATTCAGAATAACAATACAAATGGCATGGCATAAGATATGAAAGTATATGTAAATTACAATGATGGTCGTTGGAAAAAATATCGTATCGATTTTGAACATATTGCAAATTTGGCTGTGAAACCCAAATATGCAAATGCTGAGGTTTCAATTACATTAACCAATGACGATGAAATTCATCAGTTGAATAAGCTGTATCGCGGAATCGACAAGCCAACAAACGTCTTGTCATTTGAATTGGGTGACGATATTTTAATGGGTGATATTTATATTTCGTTGGATACCGTTTTACGCGAAGCCGCAACTGCAAATATTTCTGTCGCAGACCATATTGCGCATTTGGTTGTGCATGGAATGTTACATTTGCAAGGCTATGATCATATCCAAGATGATGAAGCAGCCAAGATGGAGAATAAGGAAATTTTAATCTTGAAAAAAATGGGTATAAAAAACCCGTATGAAGATGTCACAGCGGTATGCAGCGATTTTTGTGATTGTAAAAATGATACGTGTCCGGGGGCAGGGATAATAAAATTTTTTAACAAAATGCATGTCAAAGTTGATGGGTTGATGCAGTATTTGTTGATGGGTTTTGCAGGGGCAATATCGGCACTGGGGTTTGCACCATTTCATATGTGGTGGTTCTCCATATTGGGAATTGGTGTTGCGTATTGGATAATGACACGCGCATCGCGTGCGAGATTTTTGCAGACCTTTTTACGTGCGCTTCCATTCAGTGCGATATATTCTGTCGCTATGTTTTGGTGGGTTATGCATTCGATATATGTTCTGCCAGAACTGACTGCGCAATTTGCAATATGGACAGTGCCTGGATTGATTGGTATTGCAATTGCTGGTGGAATTATTTTTGCAATTCCATTTGTTGCATTATCCCGTGTTCGGTGCGCCGCTGTTGCGCGACCATTTGTATTCGCAGGATTTTGGACTGTCGTTCTGTGGGCGCGTGAATTTGTATTTACTGGATTCCCATGGAACCCGATTGCGAATATCGCCATGCCATGTCCATTTATTTCAAATTCAATGGCGTTGTGGGGGGCGATTGGTTTAACATTTGTGATAACAGGATTTATTGCGGCATGTGTTGAATTATTGCGGCAGCGTCGTCGCAATGCGTTTTTTGTGTTATTTATATTTATTGCTTTGCTGTTGGGTGGGGCGGTATTTGGCGGATATAATATGCATCGCGCAATGTCGGATGTGAATGCGTCGCCTGTAATACGTATTGTGCAACCGGCACAAAGCGCCGCACAAAAGGCAACACATTCCCGCGAACAAGCCTTGCAAAATGCGGAATATAATGTTCGTAATTTAATGGCAATTGCATCTGCGGATGGTGCGCCAGATTTAATTGTGTTTCCAGAAACATCATATCCGTTTGTGATTGTTGATGATGATATGCCAATGTCCAAAATACTGGGGACAAATATTGTTTTGGGGGCAACATCGTTTAATGATGGCAAGTTGTATAATTCAATGGCGATGGCAAATCCAAATGGACAAATTGATAAAATATACAGCAAATCACATTTGGTGCCATTTGGTGAATATCGTCCATTTGGTGATATTATTCCAACGCCTGGTCAATTGACACCAGGGTGGGGACCTGAAATTATAACAATGAATATATCCGGACGTGATTTCAGATTTGCACCGGCAATCTGTTACGAGATTATATTTTCTGATTCATTGGTTCCACGCAATTCCGGTAATATTGATGCGATTATAAATATAACAAACGATACATGGTTTGGAAAAACACCAGGAACATATCAACATCTGGATATGGTGCGTCGTTATGCAATTGAATCTGGATTGCCGATAATTCGTGCGAACTATTCCGGGGTCAGCGCATTTATTACATCGGCAGGTTCCATCACATCATCAATTCCTGTTGGGGTTGCTGGACATATGGACGGCATAGTATGGGGTGCGCATATGACGCCATATCGTGCGATTGGTCGTGACGGGTGGATGATAATAATATTGATTATTGCAATTGTGGGGGCGGTATATTTTAACCGTCAAAACAAAGAATAAATTTTTATTCAGATTTTACTGCATTTAAAATCCAAACGCGTACTGCTGATGACAGGTTGGTATCGGCACCGCGGGTATCATCAATATCAGATACGATTGCGGCGACCGATGTATTGCGCCGCGTTGCAATTGCGCGCAATTCAGCCGCAAATTCGTCTTCGATAGTGATGCTGGTTTGGTGACCGGATAAAGATAATGATATTTTTTTCATTTTAAATTTTTCCTGCTGCCAGGCAATCTGTCATTGCGCGAAATGGATCGTCATATTTACGCAAAGGGCGCAGGGACAGGTTGTCCAACATATAGCACGTTCCGAATGCGTCAAATGCAAACCAAAATAAATCATTACGCCCGAAAACCGTTTTACCACGCATCGCAGAAATTGAAACCAGGTCTTGATTGATTGTCATAATTGATGGAACAGGGTATCCTTGGACATTATATCTGACATCTGTTGGACCAAAAATATATCCGGTGCCGATATTTATGCCACCAGTTGTTGCATACAATTCTGTCATATATGATGGCAGCATTGCTGCACGCATGCGTTGCAGATATGTATTGGTAATTGTTATTTGTCCGGGTGTTGACCCTGGGGCGATTGATGCGCCATGCGATTTTATCAATGTTAAAAATTCATTGCATGTCATCATTTCCGTTATTCCATTCCGCGTCCAGCCGCAATTTGCGCAGCGATTTGTGATAACCTGTCTTCGGTTGCATTTCCGCCATCTCCACCACCAATGGTATGGGCGGATACATATATCTTCTTTACTGGATTGGGCAGCCAAATTGTGTCGTTGCCATATTGTTCAATTATAAATCTGTCCAGGTTATTTGATATCGGAAATGTACGGCACATAAATAAATTGGCGGTTTCCATTTTGCCGCCCCATATCAATGGGGTGCGAAAACGTATGGATAAATTGGTCGGCAAACGTTTGCCCATCAGCAAACCCATAAATTCGTCTTGGGACAGATTCAGAAATGATAATTCTTCTATCGAATCGGTCAATGACATCATAAATTCACGGACGGTTGCGCGATATTTCCCAAACCAATCTGGTGATACAGTCGTATTAACAGGGCGCACTTCGACCAGGGGCATGTCGTTTATGCCTAAATCAGCAAGTCTTTTTTGCGCAACTGTTTCACTTAATTGCATTACAGTTTTCCTATGTATCCGATTACTGTATCAATATATTCAGAATATGCGTCAAAGTTTTCTTTTTCTTCTGCAGATGGTGCAGGATTCTTGTGCGACGCCATATAGTTTGCCAAATCATCGTTGGTATTAAATAACAATATATCGTTAAATTCTGCTGTTTGTGCATCTGGCGCATTTATGGAAAATCCATTTATGCCGATATAGATATCATCCAGTGTATCAGCAAATATTTGATTTAGTTTATTGATAGCCTTTTTTACCTGACCAGTTGTTGCGCCAATGCCACCAATCCACAGGACTTCGTTTGTGCCGATTGCCAACAGGTTTGGTTGCCATCCGGCGATATATGGATTCTTTTTAACAGTGTATCCGTTTTGTGTGAATATTGCACTTAATGCCGCATTTGCTGCATCATTGTTATTTGTCGTGTTGTGTGTTGTGGCAGGTATTGGTGCCGCAGCATAAGAATTTGTTGTTGGTAATGTTAAATGCGGTGGACGCAGTGGCGCAGGACGTGCAGTTGGCGCAGATGTTACGCTTGGTTTTGGCGTCGTTGCTGGTTGCGGTGCCGGTTCTGATTGTGGTGCGGACTGCGTTATTTGTGGGTTTGCAACAATTTCAGATGTGTTGGATTTTTGTACCACCGGTGCTGCGGGTTCTGGCAAAGTTGTTTTTTGTTCCGTGGCAGCGGGGGTGGGGGCTGGTTTTGTGTCACGGATTGGGAACACGATTTTACGTAATTTGGGCTGAATTAAAAAGTACAATCCAAATATTGTAATAAACACACATACGCCCAGTGATATATAAAAAGATGGTGCAACTGGTGCCTGGGATGCCTGTAAATATGCCAGATATTGCCAATGTGGGGCAGAAAATATGTTAAATCCATATTTTGTGTTAAACCAAAAACTGGCACCCAGCGTCGCTGCCAGCAGCCACAGGATTCCAAGTAAAATATTATCAAGTCTGTTTCTCATTTGTCTTTGATTATATCATATTTATGATAAAGTAAAAAGCGTAATGATAGAAATAACAAGTCTTGTTGATGATGTGCATGGTCAGTTGGGTGTCTGGTGTGCTGCCACCGCGGACAGTACAGAACTGGCACGCCTGGCAGATATGACGGTTGCAAGTGGTGTTGGGATGATATCTGTGGCGCCATCGGCGGTACGCACTGTTTGGCCATGGCTGGAAGGGCATTCTGTAAAAATATTCCCACGATTTTATTTTGGTACTGCGCACGCGCCAACTGATTCGGATATGTCGCAATTGGCGGTTGATATAAATACGTCTTTTAAATCCGGTGCATCGGGGGCGATTGTGTTTGTGGCGCAGCGGTATTTGAAAGCATTGGTGAATGCGTTGCATATTGTGCGTGATGATTTGTTCTTTAATAAAGAATTGATAATTGGGCTGGATGTCGGGGATATAGAGGCATCTGAATGGGCAGACGTGTTTGATTGTATGTGTCGCATTCGTGCAAATGGATTGATGCTGGCACTGACGCGCGACAGGGGTGATAAATCTGATTTTGTCGGGCGTGTATATGCTGCGCTGGATGCATGGAATCCTGGCTTTTTGGGTGATGTCTATTGGATGACGGGGGGCAATTTGTTGCGCGGGGAACAGGTAATGCGTTTGACCGCGGATATGCAGCCGGAACTGTCTGCGCGGACACATCTGATGATATGTGAATAGGGGTTATTTATATGAAAATAATCTATTCTATGTTTTGTGCATTTTGTATTACTGCAAATGCTTTTGCGATGGCAGACCGGACCCCGCCTGTCTATGGTGTGCCAACCCTGTATGGTGAATACGAAGTGTCAGCCGATGATGCGGCACGTGCGTCAAAAATGTATGGTAATACGCCACGACCAGCAGCGATTCGCGCAGGCGCAATAAAAAATACGCCCGTCGCTAAACATCCTGTAAAGGCAAAGAAGACGGCAGCAAAGAAAAAAACTGCGAAAAAATCAAAACAAGTGTCTGTGAAAAAAGTCAAGGTTGCTAAGTTAGTGCCTGCGTCAGAACAAACAGAAAATATCAAGGATGTATCGGTTGCACAGAAAGATGTTGATAAAACACCGGTTGTTGTTTCACAACATGTGCCCGTTGCATCCCAAGATGCGGTTGAAATCGCAGCACGTGCGGCACACAGGGTTGATATCGAATCGTTTTGCACACAGAAAAAGCCCCAGGGCAGGGGCAATTTGCCAGACGGTATTATCATGATGCCGGGGCGTCCCGATTTGATGAGTTGTACCACCAACAACAAAGACTAAGCCGACAATATCAAATATTTTGGTGCTGCGGTGCCTGCTTTGTTTTTAGTTTGATATCTGGTTTTGATTGTTTCGATATCTGCAATTGTTGCAGACAGATTTGTTTTTGATACTTGTTCCAATATCCAATCAAAATATTCCCAATGGTCAGTGCCGATTATAATTTGACCGTTTTGCGCCAGGCGCGCCCCTAGCAGTAATAAAAATTCTGCATTTAATAATCTGCGTTTTTCGTGCTTTGCCTTGGGCCAGGGGTCTGGATGCAATACCCAGATTTGTTCAAATTGCATGGTTGTCCCGCGCAACAGGTCGCGTACATCATCTGCCCAAATACGAATGTTTTGGTATTCTGGCAATATCGCGTTTGTCTTTTCGTCGGTTATTGCAGACATTAGGCTCGCAACGCCATTCATAAATGGTTCGGCGCCGATAATTATTTTGTCTGGATTGGTCACCGCCAGGTCACGCACATGTTCGCCTGCACCAAATCCGATTTCCAGAATAGGGTTATCGTCTGTATTTGCCGGCGTAATTTGTGGCAAAATATTTTCAATTAAATAACTCTGTCGTGTGGACAATTTCTTGCCGTGGCGACGTCCAAATGTTCTTATTTCTTGTTTTTCCATATAATTAGTATAGAATTGAATTTATTAGAAAACAAGGTCAAAGAAAAATGAGACAAGGATTATCATCAGATTTAATCGCACGCGTATTGGGCGGGGCACCAAAATATACAATGGCAGAACTGGAAGAAAAATTCCCACAGCGTAATTTACCGGACGGTGCACTTGTAACGCGTTTTGCGCCCAGTCCCACTGGATATATGCATATTGGTGGTCTGTATGGCGCATTGATTGATTGTAAATTGGCACGTCAGTCTGGTGGTGTGTTTATGCTGCGTATCGAGGATACAGATACCAAGCGCGAGGTTGCCTCTGCTGTTGATATAATTGTGGATTCAATGCATCGTTTTGGGCTGGAATATAACAATGTTCCAGAATATGGTCCTTATTATCAATCTGCGCGCAAGGATGTTTATCATTCTGTCGCAGCAGATTTGTTGGCGCGTGGTTTGGCGTATCCGTGTTTCCTGACTGCAAGTGATATGGAAAAAATTCGTGAAAATCAAAAGGCTGCGGGCTTTGCGACCGGTATATATGGTGAATTTGCACGTGACCGTGATTTGACCGATGCGGATATTATTGCACACTTGGATAATGGCGATGTCCCAACAATTCGTCTGTATTCGGTTGGAAATCCGGAACAGCGTATTTTTTGCAAGGATGCAGTTCGTGGTTCAATTGGATTCCCTGAAAATAATGAAGATATTGTTTTAATTAAATCAAACGATGGATTGCCGACATATCATTTTGCACATTTGTGCGATGACCATTTTATGCGTACAACGCATGTTATCCGTGGTGAAGAATGGTTGCCATCACTGCCGTTGCATGTACAATTATTCCGTATGATGGGGTGGAATACACCGATGTATATTCATACATCAACAATTGATAAAATTGATGCGGAAACAGGCAAACAGCGCAAGTTATCTAAACGTAAAGACCCAGAAGCAAATGTTTCATTCTTTTTACAAGATGGGTGGCCGGTGGAAGCGGTGTTGGAATATTTGGGGAATATCGCGGCGTCCGGATATGAAGAAGCCAAAGCCAAAGGGCAGGTTAAATCAATTTGGGATTATGAATTAAAACCCAAAAAGATTCCAATGTCTGGCGCACTGTTTGATATGAAGAAATTGGAATGGTGGGCAAAAGAGTTTATTGGTGGATTATCTGTGCCGGATTTGGTCGCGCGTGTTGTTGCATGGGCGCACGAATATGGTGATGAAAAACACAAAATGCAGGTTGCGGATATTGATTATCTGACTGCAGTGTTGGGGATTGAACGCGATAATCCAAAGCGCGTACGCAAAGACTTTATCACATGGCGTCAGACACTGGATACAGTCGCATTTTTCTGGGACGAAATGTATGTGCCAAATACTGAATACGAATACAATCGGGATGTGTTAAATGCATTCTTGGCGACATATAATTCAGATGATGACAAGGACACCTGGTGGAATAAAATCGTTGAAATCGCCACCGCACACAATGTTAAAAATGGTGATGTGGCAATGAATTTGCGTGTGGCGTTGACTGGGCGCACCAATACGCCGGACCTGTATTCTATTATTTCTGTAATGGGGGCAGGGCGCGTCACACGTCGCATAAAGGAAATACTGAAATGACACAAATAAAGAAAGTTGTTCGCAAAAGATTAAAAGACGTCAAAAGCGATTCGCATGCATGGCAATTATTGCGCGCAATGCGTCGGGCTGGATTGTTCCGTTGGGAACGTAAATCAACAAAATCCGAAGAAGTGCTAAACATCTTAACGCATGGTATCGGTATTGGTCTGGCGATTGCAGGGCTTGTGTTATTAGAAGTCTTTGCGGTTTTGGCAGGAAATGTCTGGGCGATTGTTTCATGCGCGATATTTGGTCTGACAATGTTTACATTGTATTTTGGTTCGACCATGTGCCATGCGATGATTGGTCAAAAATCAGAATGTTTTTTTGAAGTCTGGGACAGTGTTGCCATCTATGCCTTGATTGCCGGTACATACACGCCGTTTTGCCTGGTAAACCTGCGTGGGGGATTAGGGTGGACCGTCTTTGGTATTTTGTGGGCGATTGTGATATTTGGTGCGACGATGAAAATCGCACGCCCAAAAGAACAGCCAAAATGGATGGTTGGATTATACCTGGTAATGGGCTGGACGCTGCTGTTTATTTTGCCAGCAATGCTGCGACATATATCTATGCGTGGGTTGTGGTTTATTTTAGCAGGTGGTCTGTCATATTCGCTGGGGGTAATATTTTACCTGTGGCGACGCATGAAATATTCCCATGCTGTGTGGCATCTGTTTGTAATCGGGGGGACGGTGTGTTTCTTTTTTGCAGTGCTGTTTGGTTGCATAATTGATTTTTAAACTTTGTACAGGTTGAATTAGAATAACCGGCATTTGCCGGTTTATTTATTAAATGATTGTATTTTTCTTTTTTATCACTTATAATTTGCATGCCTGCGGGAAGTCCTGTGGGCGGGGTGTCGAAACCCGTTATATAGATATTGCATCTGCAATATAGAAATGCAGGCATGTTCATGGAATTCGATACCACCAGATGAAAAAACTCATCCGCGGTGGTTTTGTTTTCGGATATGTCTGACCCGCCAATCCGTCCGGGGTTGGAGGGTGGTGATATATATAAATAAACCCACAATTCTATATAATTGTTTCGAACCTCCAACCACTTGAAATTTTTTTCGGTGGTTTTTGTTACAAAAACAGGAGGATTGAAATCATGCAAAAAGGTTTGTTGTTGTGCGGTGTGGTGTGCTTGGGACTGATACGTCCAGCATTTGCCGATTGGATTACCTGTCAAGAGGCAGTTAAAGACTGGGGGATAATTGACTTTGGTGATGTTGCATCTCAATGTGGCGGTTATAGTGATGGCTGTTATGTTAATACCAGCAGTGGTACAATTGATTGTAATCATGTGGCGTCGTGTTCGTGTCCCAGTGGATATTCAGGAACCTGCACAGGTACGAATTATAGTACGTGTTATAAGACTTGTAGTGAAAAATGTAATTCCAGTTTAAGCCCAACAGGATGTCCAGCAAATGTGCCATGTGCGGATTGGTTTGGTGTAGATAATAATACGACGTGTTCTACTGGCAGACAATATTATGGTTCCAGTACATGTACATCAACTGGCACTTGTGCATGTCGGTATGATATTCCTGAAAATTATGCAATTTGTCCAGAAGGCTATCGTGATTGTGGTAATACATATAATAAATCGAAAGATGGGGAAGAGGTATGCTGTAAAATTCCAGCAGCTGGAACGTATGTAAAGGTTGCAAAAGGGGGTACTGTTTCGTGTGTGGCTGGCAATTATTGTCCAGGTGGCACAGAAGTATTTTATGGGTCAACAGGTGGAATGTTTTCTTGTCCTGGCACTGGCAGTACATCAAAGGCAGGTAAGTCAGCGATTACAGATTGCTATTTACCCAGTGGTACGTCATTTAGTGATTCAACAGGCAGTGGGGTATATACTGCCGACTGTTATTATCAAAAATAATATTGTTTCAGTGTGTCCCCCCCCAAAAAAAAACGGGGGACATGTTGCTTTGTATGCTAAAACCCTGTTGACATTTTTTGTATTGTATCATAAAATTATACGCGATATGCAAAGTGTTATATGTTTCTTTACAGTGACTACTACAACCCCTTTGGGGGTGTAATTTCTATTTGCGGTTTTATCCGCGCAGTGCAATAATCTGAATAAAATAATCAAAATAAAAATATACAGTAAAAGTAAACGAGGTATTTATTATGTCTTATCCAATCGAAACGGTACGTCATTCTTTGGCACATGTAATGGCGGCAGCAGTAAAAAAATTATACCCAGATGTTAAATTTGCCGGTGGTCCTGCGATTGAAAATGGGTTTTATTATGATTTTGATACTGAACACCGTTTTTCCGAAGAAGATTTTGAAAAAATTGAACATGAAATGCGTTCTTTGATTAAGTCAAATGGACGTTTTGAACAACGCAATGTTGATTTAGCCGAGGCTAAGGAATTATTCGCCGCGCAGCCATACAAAATGGAATGGTTAAACGAATATGATGCCGCAGGCGAAGCGTTGTCTATCTATACATTCCGCGATTTTACAGATTTGTGCCGTGGTCCACATGTTGAAAGCTCTCGTGATCTGCCACGTGATGGATTTAAAATTCGCAGTGTTGCCGGTGCATACTGGAAAGGGGATGCGCAAAATAAAATGTTGCAGCGTATCTATGTTGATGCGTTCGCAAGCAAAGAAGAACTGGATGCGCATCTGAAAATGATGGAAGAAGCCGCCGCCCGCGATAATCGTAAACTGGGGCGTGATATGGATTTGTTCCATTTCGAACCGGAATATGCACCTGGTGCGGTTTTTTGGCATGACAAAGGATACAAGATTTATCGCAAATTGATTGATTATATCCGTATGCGCCAAGAACGGGCAGGGTACCAGGAAATATCAACACCATCTGTTATGGATCGCTGCCTGTGGGAAAAATCTGGGCATTGGGCAAAATATGGTGAACATAATTATTCCGGTAAAACCCAAGATGGTAAAACATTCTGCGTAAAACCGATGTCGTGTCCGGGGGGAATGCTGGTATTCGGTCAGGGTATTAAATCATACAAAGACCTGCCATTGTATCTGGCAGAATTTGGCAAGGTTAATCGCTATGAAGCCGCTGGGGGATTGGCAGGATTGATGCGTGTACGTGAATTTACCCAGGACGACGCACATATTTTCTGCACTGAAGACCAATTTGAATCAGAGGTTGTAAAGGTTCTGCGCTTTGTAAAGGATATTTACAGCAAGTTCGGATTTGAACGTGTTTGGATGAAATTGGCAACCCGCAAAGAATCAGAATTCCGTATCGGGTCTGATGAAATCTGGGACAAGGCAGAAAATGGATTGCGTCATGCATTGGAAGCGAACAATATCGAATTCGAAGTCGCCGAAGGCGATGCTGCATTCTATGGACCGAAAATTGATATTTATCTGAAAGATTCTATGGGACGTACATGGCAGTGTGGGACAGTGCAATTGGATATGAACTTGCCAGAACGATTCGATTTGTCTTATGTCGGTGAAGATGGTGAAAAGCATCGTCCGATTATGTTGCATCGTGCGTTGTTGGGTTCAATCGAACGCTTTATGGGTGTTTTGTTGGAATCGACGGGTGGAAATCTGCCACTGTGGTTGTCACCAGAACCTGTTGTTGTCACACCGATTTCTGAAAAGTTCAAAGACTATGCGAATGAAGTCGTTTCCTTGTTGCGTGATGCGGGTGTGAATGCACGTGCTGATTTGCGCGATGAAAAGGTCAACTATAAGATTCGTGAATTGTCATTGGCAAAGACACCGATTATCGCAGTCGTTGGCGAAAAAGAAACAGCCGCACGTACCGTTGCGATTCGTAAGCTTGGCAGTGAACGTCAGGAAATCATTCCGCTGGATGAGTTCATCCAACAGATGAAAAATGATGTTAAGATGCCGATGTAATGAAATTGTAAGTGTGCAGGGCAACCTTGCACACTTATATTATAAATTATAAAAGAAAAGGGGGAATTTATGCGTAAAGCACTGTTATTATTATTTGTTGTTATTGTACCGATGCTACTCGGGGCATGCAGTACAAAATGTGAAACTGAACCTGTTGTCACAGAAAATCATAAATTGATTGTGCCACCAAACTTTGGTCAGATGCCGAAATAATATGGTCGGTGTTTATCGGCTTTGTTATACGGATTTTTTGTGATATAATATGCTGGTATAGAAGAAAAGGGGATTTCGTATGAATGATGATAACACCATGGATTTATTAGACTTAGATGACGGTGCGTCTATGGATGCTTTGCCAGATGCTGCCCCGTTTGTCGCGCCGCGCCCTAAAAAGCCGTGGTTGCTGTTGGGAATTGGGCTGCTGATTATTATATTGGCTGTGTATATAATCATTCGTACAATTGGTGGAAATGACACGTCTTCGATGGATGTTGATTTAGACGCGCCGACAATTGTTGTTGATGGTGGAAATGATGTTCCAGCCATGGATGTAAATCCAAATCCTGTGCGTCCAGATGTTATGCCAGTTGCACCAGGCGCAGTACCACCGCCAGCACCACAAATGATTGGTTCTGGTATGCCAGTACCAACACCTGTCCCAAGCGCACAACCTGCACCTGTTGCGCAACCTGCGCCGAAACCAGCTGCGCAGCCTGTTGCGGCACCTGCAAGTGATATGGGTGGGGTTCCAACACGTGTTGTCGAAGACAGAAAGACTGTATCATTTAATCCAGATAAACCGGCTGCAAAGCCAAAACCTGCAGCAAAAAAGCCGACACCTGCACCAAAGCCATCGCCAAAGAAGGTCGCAGCCCAAAATGGTGGTTGGTATGTACAGTTTGGTTCGTATAGCACACGTGCTTTGGCAGAGGCTGCCCAACGCCAAATTCGCAGTGCACACAGCACATTGTTCCAGGGTAAACAGTTTGTAATCCTGGCTGCACAAATGCCAAATGGTCAGACGTTGTACAGATTACGTATCGCATTTGCGACGTCAAGCGATGCAAATGGATTCTGCCGTAATGCAAAATCTGATGGTTTGGATTGTTATGTTGCAAAATAATTTATAACAAAGGGATTCAAAAATGTTTGGACGTTTTGGCGCGTGGGAAATTTTAATAATCGTATTATTGGTTGTTGTTCTGTTCGGACATGCCAAGATTCCAGGGATGATGAAAAACCTGGCAGATGGGGTCAAGGTATTTAAAAAAGAAATGAAAGATACCGAGTCTGAAAAAGAATCTGCATCTAAAAAAGCAACTGTAAAAAAGGCAACGGCAAAAAAATCCGCACCGAAAAAGGCAGTCGCTAAAAAGGCAAAAACAAAAAAATCGGTCACAAAAAAATAAAATAGTTTGTGATTTATGTATTAAAAAACACCCGAATGTCGGGTGTTTTTTATGACGCAGTGTTGATTTATTTGCGTTGTTCATATTCTTCTTGTTCTTCAACTGTCATGGTTGCCAATGGGCGTGCCAACATACGTTGCAGACCGATTTCTTCGCCGGATACAACACTGTATCCAAATGTCCCATTTTCCAGACGTTCCAATGCGCCTTCAATTTTACGCATTAAATTATTATCACGTTGTGACATACGCAGATTCATTGTCATTTCCTGTTCCAGGACTGCGTTATCCGAATCGTCACCAACACCACCAGCATCATTTCTTTCTGCCAGACGTACCGCATTTAATACATCACGACTATCATTTGCTAGTTCGTCTTTCTGTGCGGTTAACAATTGATAAAAGTAAGCCTTGTGCTGTGGGCACATATACGGTTCTGATTTTTTTGGTACGTATTTTGGTGCCAGTTCAATTGTTTTATAATTTTCTGTTGCCATTTATTAGCCCTTTAATTCATTTATCCATTGTATCAATGTGTCCTCGTCCATTAGACCCGCGCGTGCTTCAACCAATTCGCCGTTCTTGAATGCCAAAACGCTTGGGATGCTGCGAATGCCATATTGTGCAGGCATACGACGATTTGCTTCGTCAATTTCAAATTTTACAAATTTTACGTCTGATACCTGGTTTGATACCTGTTCAAATATTGGACCAAACATACGGCATGGACCACACCAAGTCGCCCAGAAATCGACCAGTGTTATGCCACCAGAAATCATTGATGATAAAGTTGTGTCATTTGCATGTTCTATTGCCATCTTTTTCTCCTTCCATTGGTTGATATTTTTTACGAGTGTATTATAATCGTCTTAAAAAGCAAGAGAAAACATAAAATGAATAAAATCATATACTTAGATGCTGCTGCCAGCAGTCTGAAACCGGCGTCTGTTATTGATGCCGAAATGCGTTTTTTACGTGACGGATATGCTAACGCTGGTCGTGGCGTGTGCGCCCGTGCAGTGGCAGCGGATGATATGGTTATGCAGGCACGTAACAGTGTTGCAGCGTTTATAAATGCAGATGCCACCCAGATTGTTTTTACGTCTGGGGCGACCGATGGATTAAATCGTGTTGTGGATTTGTCGCGTCAGATGGTGCGTGTCGCGCGACCTGTGGTATGTGTGTCGGATCTGGATCATCACAGTGCACGATTGCCATGGCAAAATTTGGCAGCAAATGGTGCAGCAGAAATCGTTGTTGCGCCACTGGATGCAGATTTTAATATTGATGTTGCACGTGTTCCATATTCGGACATTATGGTTATAACAGCAATGTCAAATGTAATGGGGGTACCCCAAGATGTTGCGGCGATAATTCGTGCGGCGCGTGAAAAAAATCCAAATGTTGTTACCATTGTTGATTCAGCGCAATATGTTGCACATGATGACATTGATGTCAAAGCATGGGGATGTGATTTTATGTGTTTTTCGGGACATAAAATGGGGGCTGATACCGGTATTGGTGTAATGTATATTCGCAACAGTGCATCGTTACAGCCAGATGTGTTTGGTGGTGGAATGGTGCTGCGTGTTGATGGGGATAAAATTATTCCAAATGCTGCCCCTGATAAGTTCGAGGCAGGGACATTACCACTGACACAGATTGCAGGACTTGTCCCGGCGATTGATTATTTATCACATAATCGTCCCGATTCGAAATTAATACAATTTTTGTATGATGAATTAAGCAAAATGTCGCGCATAAAAATACTGACAGGGCGTGATGCATGTATGTTAACTTTTGTTGTTGATGGTATGCATGTGTTGGACTTTGGCGCATTGGTCGGTGCGCGTGGTGTATGCCTGCGGGTGGGGAATATGTGTGCAACATGGATACATCGCCTGTTGGGTGTGCCGGGCTCAATTCGTCTGTCACCGGGGGCGTGGAACACAATGGATGAAATGCACCAGGTGGTTGATATTATAAAAAGCGTGGTGAAATAAAATGGCATTTGATAAACAGGATATTATATCTGCATTGCAGACCGTATATGACCCAGAAATCCCAGTTAATATATGGGACTTAGGCTTGATATATGATATCGCAATAAATACGGATAATGTCGTTATAACGATGACTTTTACCAGTCCGACATGTCCAATGATGGAAGAATTATTAGAACAGGTTAAATCTGTTGTTGCCGCTGTTGTGCAGCCAATGCCAGTGCGTGTCGATTTAGTGTGGGAACCTGCCTGGGATTTATCACGCATGTCAGATGCGGCGCGGTTGGATTTAGATTTAACATCCCAAGGATGGTAACGTATGACGTATCAGGATATAAAAAATAATTTAGAAATGTTGCCTGACCCAGTTGATAAATTGGAAATGGTTATGGATATTGGTCGCGCGTTGCAGCCAGTCCCACAAGGGGCGGTTTGCCATGATATTGTTGGATGTGCATCAAGCGTTCAGATTTGTCGCGCGGGCAACAATTTCTTTGCCGTTGCAGATTCTGCGCTGGTGCGGGGGATTGTTGCGATTTTGATATCGGCGGTTGATGGTAAAACGGCGGACGAAATCCGTGCAATGGATTTAAATCAAATGTTCGCAGATTTAAATTTAAATCTGGGGGCAGGGCGTTTAAATGGCGTTAATTCTATGATTCGTTTTTTGCAAAATTTATGATAAAATATATGTCACGGGGAATGTGGTAATGAACGAAGATGAAAAAATGTTTCAAATCAGCCTGTGGATGGTTGGCAGTGTGTTGTTGCTGACGGTGGGGTTGCAGGTATGTTATCGTACACAGGACAGGGCGCGTGCGCGTATTCGCACAGAAACGGTTCGTACTCAGCAGGAAATTGCTGCACGTCAGGCAAATTTTGCATCATATGTTCGTCCTGAAATACTGCGTAATTTGGTTGTCAGTGTTGCACCAAAATCCGAAGTAATCAGTTTTCATAAATCTGTTCAAATTGACCAATTACAGCCACGGGGTGTGCGTTAATAAATGCTGGATATAGGAAGCGATATTTTTAAACGTGGTTTTACTGGTGCCCCAGGAAATGCAACTGGGCATAAGCGTTTGCGTATAATATACGGATTGTTTTGTTGTGCATTTGTTATATTTGCAGCGCGTACTTTACAATTAGGTATTCAGGGAACAGATCGTTCCCGCATGGGGCGTGGTGATGGTGTCTGGGCGGTGTCACGTGCAGATATTGTTGACCGAAATGGTGATATATTGGCGAAAAATGTTATGTCTGGGCATATAACATTGCGCCCACGTCAGGTCAAAGATAGGGATGCGGTGGCAAACCTGATACATCAGGTGTTACCGTATGAATATTCTTTGGCGGATGCGTTGAAGTTAGTAAATTCGAATCGGTCATTTATATATATCAAAAAGTATGCATCTGATGCGGCACGTAATGCGGTTACAAACGCGCGTCTGCGTGGGTTGGATATCGAAAATGTTCAGACCCGTCGTTATCCAAAACGTCGTCTGTTTTCGCATGCTGTGGGCTTTGTTGGTGCGGATGGACACGGACTGGAAGGGGCAGAACGCATATATGATGATTATTTGACCCAAAATACAGATGCGTTGCAATTGTCATTGGACGCGCGTATCCAGGCAGTGTTCTATGACCAATTATCTGCTGCGATGCAAAAATATCAGACCAAGGGCGCAATGGGAATGTTAATGAATTCACGTACCGGTGAAATGATTGCGATGGTGTCGTTGCCTGATTTTGATCCTGAAAATCGTAGCGCTGACCCAGTTGCGAATCGGTTGTTTAAACCTGTTCGTGGCGTATTTGAAATGGGATCTGTGTTCAAGGTATTTAATACAGCAATGGCGTTTGAAAATGGCATAGATAAAGAATACTATATCGCCAA
Source organism: uncultured Rickettsiales bacterium (assembly GCA_947176385.1). Classification (GTDB taxonomy): domain Bacteria; phylum Pseudomonadota; class Alphaproteobacteria; order Rs-D84; family Rs-D84; genus Enterousia. The sequence continues at coordinate 87,497 of CAMWQN010000001.1, read as the reverse complement.
ACCATATAAAATATTGGATAAATTTGGACGTGTTGCCAAGGCTGTGACGGACGTATCCAGTTTCAGACCGCCACGCCCATATTTGACAGTTGAAGAAATTATGGTTCATTCATGTAATGTTGGCAGTGCACAAATCGCATTGGATTTCCCAGAAGGTACACAAAGGGAATTTTTGCATCGTCTGCATATGGATCAGGTATTGGATTTAGAATTTGGTAAAACCGAACGTCCATTGATGCCAGCGAAATGGGGACCTGTTGAAAAGGCGACGGTGTCATACGGTCATGGAATTGCAGCAACGCCAATGCATGTGTTGATTGGGATAAATTCTGTAATAAATGGTGGTGTTTATATCTATCCAACATTGCAAAAGCGTGGGGTGGGGGCTGTGCGTGGTGAACGCGTATTGGATACGGAAATATCTGCGCGATTGCGTAAAATAATGGTGCGCGTCGCCGAAGAAACCAGTGGAAAAAAGGCGCGTGTCGCAGGAATTACAATTGGTGGTAAAACAGGAACCGCGGAAAAATATGTAAATGGAAAAATTGTTCACAATAAAAACATTACTGTTTTTGTAGGTATCTTTCCGGCAGAGGCACCACAATACACACTGATGGTCGTATTGGATGAGCCCAGCGGTACCAAGGAATCTTTTGGTTGGAAAACAGCCGCCTGGAATGCTGTGCCAACAGCAGGAAAAATTTTGGACAGCATACTGCCGTTGCTATTTGAATAAATTTCGATTATAATACACGTGACAATAAAAAAGAGTGTAGCGTGAAACAGATAGTAGAAAAATCCATGCTGGGACAGGCATGGACATTGGCAACGTATTGTGATGCAGATAGTTTTTCAGGACCAAATGATGATTTGTTACATCGGATTTTGAGTGGGAGAGGCATTTGCGACGATGCGGCAATTCAAAAGTTTTTAAACCCCAGTATCAAAGAATATATGCCAGACCCATCGGTCTTGGTTGATATGGATAATGCGGCGCGCGTGATTGCAGATGCGGTTATTGCAGGGGATAAAATTGCAATTTATGGTGACTATGACGTTGATGGAATTACGTCAACCGCGATTTTTATAAAGTATCTGCGTGCGTTGGGTGCGGATGTTATGTGGCATTTGCCAACCCGCGAAGGCGAAGGATATGGATTAAATATTGCTGCGGTTGATGATATTGCAAATAGTGGCGTCAAATTAATGATAACGGTTGATTGTGGTATCAGCGGTAATGCAGAAATTGAACATGCCAACAGCCTTGGAATGCGTGTTGTTGTTACAGATCACCATTCGCCAGATGCTGTACTGCCAGATGCTGCGGCGGTTGTAAATCCCAAGCGCACTGATGATACATCTGAAATGTCTTACCTGGCTGGGGTCGGGGTTGCATTCTTGACATTGGTGGCTGTCCATCGTGAATTGAAAAATCGTGCAAATGGTGAATTAAAATCACACCTGGCAGATGTAAATTTATTAAATTATCTGGACTTGGTTGCACTGGGGACGATATGTGACACTATGCCGTTGGTCGGGTTAAATCGTGCATTGGTTGCAACTGGGTTAAAGGTTTTAGGGCTGCGTAATAATTTAGGGTTACGTACGCTTATGGACATTGCAGGTATTAAAAAGCCGTCTGTTTATGCCGCAGGATTTGCATTGGGACCACGGTTAAATGCGGCAGGACGCTTGGATTCTGCAGCACCTGCGTTGGAATTATTGCTGACGGATAATCCATTGATTGCCAATGATTTGGCAGCACGGTTGCATACAATGAACCAGGAAAGAATTGATATTCAAAATGCGATTATGTTGGATGCAAGTGATCAGGCAGAACAACATTGTGCCGCAGGATGCGTCAGCTTGTTTGTCTGTGGTGATAACTGGCATGGCGGGGTCATGGGGATTATTGCTGGGCGTCTGAAAGATAAATATAACATGCCGACATGTGTTGCAACGCGTTGTGATGGCGTAATAAATGGGTCAGGACGTTCGACATCAAATGTAGATTTGGGAAAAATTATACATGATGCGCTGGCAGCGGGTGTTATATCCGAAGGTGGCGGTCATGCTGCCGCTGCGGGCTTTTCATTGCCGGCAGAAAATGAAAAGAAATTCTGTGAATTTTTAGAAGCAGCAGTTGCCGCCCAGTTAGATGGTGCGACAATAATCCCATCAGTTACGGTTGATGCTGAAATTGATGCGGCGGGGGCGACAATTGGATTGATACATCAATTGGATGCATTGGAACCATTCGGGCAGGGGAATCCCGAACCAACATTGGTTTTACAAGGTGCGCGGCTGCGCCATGCTGTTGTAATGGGCAAGGGGGCAACCCATCTGCGTGGGACAGTTACAACCAGTGCTGGTACACAACTGGCATTTGTTGGTTTTAATTTGGTTGGAACCCCAGTCGGTGATTTTTTGCTAGACGATGCGAATACAAATACTAAAATAATGTTATTAGGGCGCTTGAAAGAGAATGAATATAATGGACGGGTCAGCGCACAGTTCTTTGTCGAAGACATTGCCATATAGGAATATGTATGCAGGAAAAGTTAAAAAATTTTGATGAAAAAATACGCAGTGCAAAAACAATTGCAATTTTTGCCCATAAAAACTTGGATGGGGATGCAATGTGTTCTGTGCTGGCGTTGGGACGATTGCTGGAATTGAATTATGGCGCGCGTCCTGTATGTATGTATGATGGAAACTTGCCAGACAGTTTGGCGAACATGCCATTGCGTTCGCGCATCAGATTCTTTGGTAATGTTGATGCATCAGAGCCATTTGATGTAGCAATTGTTTTGGATTATGGTGTTGCGAAAAATATTGGTGGACCACTGGCAATTGCAGAAAAGGCTAAGTTTGTGATTGAAATTGATCATCATAAAAATGATGAGCCAATCGGCAATTTATGCATTGATGATGATACAGCAGCAGCAACAGGACAAATTCTGTACAGAATGATGGTTGCAGAAAAATGGCAATATGACATAGATGTCTTGAATCTGTTGGCGGTTGCGTTGCTTACTGACACAGGGCATTTAAAGTACATTACAAATGCGGAACCATTGCGGATAATGGCTGACTTGGTTGACAATGGGGTAAAAATACGCCCGTTGATGGAGGCAATGAATAACAAAGATCGTAAAAATGTATTGACCGAGGCTGATGTTGTTGCAAACACAGAATTCTTTTATCATCACCGACTGGCGCTGGCAACGGTCCCACACAAAAGTTATAAATATCTGGATGGTCGGGGCGAAATGATTTTAAGTATGCTGGGACAAATTCGTGGTGTGGATTTTATCGTTTTGTTAAAGCATCAAAAGGAAAATCAGATCGGTGTTTCAATTCGCAGTCGTGGCAAGCCGATAAATCATATTGCCGCGGCACTTGGTGGTGGTGGTCATTTGTGTGCCGCCGGTGCGGTTGTCGCAGACAGTTTGGAAAATGTACGTGCCAAGGTTTTAGAATTATTCAGGGGGGAATAACAGGACATGAGAAGACTTTTTCTGGCGTTTATAGGGATTGTTTTTGTGGCAAATGCCAATGCTGCGGTTGATAGTGCATTGGTATCAAGTGCAGAAAATTATTTAAATTCAATTACGGGGTTGACTGGTGACTTTGTCCAGACATCAAATGGCGGTCGTCAAAGTGGTACTTTTTCAATGTTGCGTCCAGGACGTGTACGCTTGGATTATAAAAAAATGCCGATACAATTGATTGCAGATGGCAAGGACTTGTATTTTTTTGACAGTTCCCTGGATCAGATTACAACTGTTCCATTAAGCAGTACACCAGCCGGTATCTTAATTCGCAAGAATATAAACCTGCAAACGGCAGATATAAATGTTGTTGAAACAACAGCAGACAAAGATACGTTTTCTTTAAAAATGAATCTGCGCGGTCAGGAAGGACTGGGTAATATGACAGTTGTTTTTGATAAAAAGCCCGTAAAATTAAATTCTTGGACTGTTGTTGATGCGACAGGTGCAAAAACAAATGTCGCGTTTCATGATCTGAAAACAAAAACTAATTTTGGCAAAGATTATTTTCAAATCGCACGTCACAAGACTGTTAGTAACAGTGGTGGCGATGATTTCTATGATTAAAAATGTTTGGAATAAGTGTCGCAGAATTATTTGTAATATTGTTGGTCGCGGTAATTGTGATTCCCGCGCGGATGTGGCCAGATGTCGCACGGTTCTTGGCACGTGTGATAAAGTTTATTCGCAATGTCATGTGGCGTATAACAGATGCATCTGAGCAAATAAAAAATCAAATTGATTTAGAACAGCCAATTGATGAATTGATTCATACAACAACAAATGATGTTTTGGCGGAATTTTCAACGCCACTGCGTAAAACCAGACGTACACGTACAACCGTCAAATCACAGGGTAAAAAATGCAAAAAATGACACTGTTGCAACATTTTGCAGAACTGCGTCGTCGCATTTTATGGACGGCGTTGGTCTTTGTGTGTGCGGCTGTTGTGGGTTGGGGCGTGGCACCTGCATTGCAAGAATTTTTAACCGCACCATTGATGGATGTGTGGGGTGATGGCAAATTGCTGTATGCCAGTGTGACAGATGGATTGATGATTCATTTTTCGTTGGCTATATTGTTTGCAATATTTGTTACTTTGCCAGTGGCACTGTGGCATTTCTGGGCATATGTGTCGCCGGGACTCAAAAAAAATGAACGCGGATTTATTTTGCCGATTTTGTTATTGTCACCGGTCTTGTTTTTGTTGGGTGCTGGGTTCGCGTTTTATATTTTGTTCCCATCTGTGTTTCAATTCTTTATAGAATTAAATTTATCGTCGCCTGTACCGGCAGTTATTATGCCAGTCGCACGTGATTATTTGTCGTTTGTAATTGGATTGTTAAAGGTTTTTGGTATCGCATTTCAGTTGCCTTTGATAATGGTGCTGTTGAACAGGTTAGGGATATTGTCACGTGAAGCTGCGGTAAAAATGCGCAGATATGCAATCGTTGCGATTGTTGTTATTGCGGCAGTTTTAACGCCACCGGATGTGGTGTCGCAAATATTGCTGGCATTGCCAATGTGGGCATTGTTTGAAATCAGTATTTTGTTTATGCGACGCAATACCGTGCAATAAGTGTGACATTGTTTTTTATTTTGACGCATTTTGTGATATAATTGCGGTGTGAAAAAAATCTGGATATTTTTGGGCTGTTTTCTAGTACCGGTTTTACTGGGGTGTGATTTACAACCCAAAATTATGTCTTTGCCCGATTCGGTTGGTGATTTTATTTCGCAGCGTTATCCTGCGTTGTTGGCAGATCCATATGCCGAACCGGAAATATATAATTCCGCAGCATCTGACTATGGTGTATATGCGTCGCCGGAATTGTATGGTGCAGTGACGGCTGATGACTATGTCTTGTATTCCAGTGTCAGCGATTATATTATCCCGCCACAGTCTGATGATGCAGCACCTGTTGCGGTGGTGGCGGATTCTGATGTCGCGGTTCAGGATACAACTGCGATCGATGACGTTATTGTTGTTAATGATAATGTTGATGCGTCGCCAGATGCGCCAACAGATGATTATTTGATGGTGCCGATGTATGGGACTTTGGTGGCAGATGGTGCAGACAAAGACGCATCAGAAATAACAGTTGCTGCGGGCGATACGCTGTATTCATTGGCGCGGCGATATAATACGACAGCGGCAGAATTGGCAAAGATAAATAAACTGGATGCGCCATATACGTTGCGTGTGGGACAAACATTGCGTTTGCGTGCGCCGACCGCAACATATGTTGCTGCATCCGTCAAAGAAGAAGTTGCCGCACCAACAAAAGAAGTTGTAAATCCTGTTGAAACAAAACCAGCAGTCGCGGACACGGTTGTTATTAAAAATCCGCAACCAACCACCACCAAGGTACAATTACAGGAAATTACAGTAGGTCAGGGCGATACATTATATTCAATATCGCGCAAGTATTCTGTGCCGGTAAATGACCTGGCGGTTATGAATGATATCAGTGCGCCTTTTGGTCTGCGTGTTGGGCAACGTTTAAAGGTTCCAAATTTGGCGTCGGATACAGTACATGTTGCGACCAAGGTTAATACACCAACAACAGCCGCATCAAAAACAGCAACATCATCAATTGTAGTGCAGCCAACCAAGACGGTTGCTAAGGCAGCTACAACCAGTGCGCCAAAGGTTGCTGCGTCGACACCGAAGACTGCGACGAATGCATCAAAATCAACAACATCTAAGGCGCCACAGAAAGATACATCCAAAACAACAGCAAAGTCGAATAATACGAAAAAATCGACAGAAACAAAGTCTGCATCTAAAACTGGTACGAAATCGAATGCCACCACATCAAAGCAGCCTGTTATAATGGCGCGGTCATCATCAAAGTTCAGTTGGCCGGTGCGTGGTCGCGTATTGTCGGGATATGGTGCGAAATCAAATGGTCTGTTTAATGATGGTATAAACATCAGCGCAACACGTGGCGCGTCTGTATCGGCGGCGGAAAATGGTATCGTTGCGTATGCAGGAAATGAAGTCAAGGGTATGGGAAATCTGGTTATCATTCAGCATTCAGATGGATGGATGACAGTATATGCGCATTTGGATTCAATGGCTGTACGTCGCGGAACAAATGTGCGTGTCGGTCAAAAAATCGGTACAGTCGGCAGTACTGGCAAGGTTGATAAACCGCAATTACATTTCGAAATCCGCAAGGGAACCAAGGCATATAATCCAACATCGTATCTGAAGAAATAATATTATTTGTTTGTTCGTATTATGTGTCTGCGGCGTATAAATAAAGAATAAATCCTTGCAAATAACAGAAAAAGATATATAATCTGCGGGTAATTCGTCAGAATTATGTGTTTTGGATGCGTAGCTCAGTTGGTAGAGCAACTGACTCTTAATCAGTGGGTCCAGGGTTCGAGTCCCTGCGCGTCCACCAGAAATCAAACGACCCGTGCGGTCGTTTTATTTTTTTGTTTGGACAAAGCGGACGAGTAACCCTGGGGAAAAGGGTTCGAACCGCGGCAAAAAGGCAGATGTGAATATGCCGGTTGCGTGAATGCGCAATTTTGCAAGGTGGGCGCAGCCAATCCCTGCGCGTCCACCAACAATAAAACCGCCTTTTGGCGGTTTTTGATTTCGTTGCTTAATATGTATGATTGCCGCCGGTTACGCCGTATATTTCAGCGGTTGTATAACTGGACTCATCAGACGCCAGTAATACATATGCACCGGCAAGTTCCGCAGGTTGCCCCGCACGACGCATAGGGGTGTTTTTACCAAAGTCCGGCAGATTACTTTTCTTTTGTCCGCCTGATACCTGTAATGCGGTCCAGATTGGACCAGGGGCAACACCGTTTACGCGTATTCCGCGTGGTGCCAATTGTTTTGCCAGGGCACGTGTGTATGCCATGATTGCAGCCTTGGACGATGCATAGTCCAGCAGACCTGCGCTGGGGGTAAATGCCTGGATTGATGTCGTTGTAATAATGCTGGCACCGGGTTTTAATAATGGTAATGCTGCCTGGGTCATCCAAAACATAGAAAACAAATTTATTGCAAATGTTTTTTCCAACTGTTGGGTGGTTAATGTTGATATGTCATCATTAAATTGTTGATAGCCTGCATTCATAACAATTATATCCAGTCCACCCAATGCACGTGCGGCAGATGTGACCAGACGTCGTGCAAATTTTTTATCTGCCAGGTCGCCCGGAATTAAAACTGCTTTGCGTCCGGTTGCCTCGATATATTTACGGACGGCAGTGGCATCTTTTTCTTCGGATGGCAGGTATGATATCGCGACATCTGCGCCTTCGCGGGCAAATGCAATTGCAACTGCGCGCCCAATCCCGGAATCGCCACCGGTAATCAGTGCACGTTTGCCTTGCAAGCGACCGTGACCGACGTATGATTCTTCGCCACAGTCGGGGATAGGTGTCATTTTTATATCCAGTCCTGGGTATTTTTGTGATTGGGTTGGATACTTTTTATTCCAATATTTTTTCAGTGGATTTGATTCGGTTTTTTTCATCGTTTATTCCTGTTGTATATAGTTGATATTTTATTTATGCGTGGGTTGCAGCGCCATAGGATTAAAGGTATGTGTTTTTACTGTGATGTTATGAATTTGGCAGGATTCTGCGGGGGATATGATGATTTTTCGATTCGACAACAGGATTTATCACCTGGTGTCCAGGGGAATCCTTACCTATGCAAACGCGGGAAATGCTTTGATAGAATTGGATTGTTGACATGAAAACTATGAACAACGAAAAACCAAAAAGGAGAAGAAATGAAAAAAATTATTATATCAACACTGGCTGTGCTGATTGCGTGTCCTGCGTTCGCAGGTATGCATCGTGCTGAACAAGGCACATGGCAGATGTGGGGCATGGACCCATATATTGCTTTGCGTGGTGGTATGACATGGGAAAATTTGAACTATAGTTTCAATAATAAGAAAGAAACTATGTCAGATTTTGTTTTCCAGGGTCGTGCCGCATTAGGTTTGGAAGTATGCGATACAGTACGTTCTGAAATCGAATATACTTATTTTGGTAAAGGTAAAGATCACGCGAACTTTGATACCGATGATCGTATAGATGTTAAAACAAAATTGCAGACATTGATGTGGAATTCATATTGGGAATTCGGTGAATACGATATCGTTCGTCCGTTCTTTGGTCTGGGTGTCGGTGCCGCATTTACAGATGTTAGCAGAAGTGGTGCAGGTGCAGAATTCGATAAGAGTTCCAGCAAAACACGTTTCACCGCAATGGGGGCATTGGGTGTAGAATTCGATATGGAATACTTTGCGGTTGATTTAGCAGCCCGTTATAACTATATCGATATCCAGTCCGGCATGCATAACGTAGGTGCTGATTTAGGTATCAGATTTATGTTCTAAGGCATTTAACGCTGCATGTGGGGACGCCCACATGTGGTGTGCATTATCCGTGTTTCGTATGTTAAACCGTCATTTTATGACGGTTTTTTATCTTGATTTGATTTCTGTTTAATCATATAATCGCCACAGTTTTTTCAAATAACAAATAACAACGTGCAGTGTCCGCAACACATAAGTCCAGTTGCAGACACTGCATTTTTTATTTAATAAAAGGGGTAATAATATGAAAATAAATTTTCCGCAAAACTTGAAAGAGGCTTTGGTAATGTCTTTGCCAAATTGTACGACAATGGTGCTGGGGATGATGACATTAAATCTGTGGATTTATGGTGCGTTAACGTGGGGACATTTTTGGACTGCATTGCCACGTATTTATATTACTGCATTTGTGTTGGATTTCTTTATCGTAGGTCCAATTGTTATGCGAATTGTTAGCAAATATAATATCCAGAAATTTATGCCACTTATTCGTGTAGGTTTGATGGCGGGAATCTTAACATTCTTGGCACCGATTATTGAAACGGGATATATGCCATCTGGATTGCGTTATATTACGGCGTTGCCACGTAATTATATTGCAGCATTGGCGTTACAGGTAATAATCGCATTCCCATTGGGAAACTACGTATTGGGTATGTGGCGTAAATTGTTTCATGCGAATGTTGCATAAGTGTGCTTTTAAAATCCCCCAGTAAAGGGGGGATTTTTTTATCCTAATTTTGCCAGTGCCAGTTTGTTTAAAAATCCTTCTTCGATGGCGGACAGTAATGATGCCAGTCCTTCGTTTAAATCGTTTGCTTGTATATCTTCCAAATGGTTGATAATCGATTCGCACATTTTTACTAAATTTTTATCAATCATTTTTGGTGCCAGCAGGTCAGGGCGGAAAACTTTCTTGTCGTCAATTGCCATAAAATAACATTCGGCGATTGCATCGACCCATTTATCGATATCTTCGCTAAGTCTATCAAACAGCAAATGCTGGCTGTAATTATTGGTTGACCAATGGTTGATTTTGCACGCATATTTAAAGGCTATCATGTGTTGCATCAATTGATACATGGTTTTGCTCCTGTGGTTTTTGGTTGATGTTTAATGTAATTTACCATGTATCTGTTTTTCATGATATAGGACATGATGTCTAGTTGCGCTGTGCCGCAGAAATGCGCCGTTTCCTAGGGATTCAAACCTGACGAAAATTGCAAAAAAATATTATAAAATGTTTTTCGTAACCAAAAGGAAAAAAGGAGACCTTTATGAAAAAACTAATCAAAAAAATGTTAACCTTGTCGTCCGTCTTGGGCGTTGTCGCAATCTTGGCAGGATGTGCCGGTATGTGCCCTGGGCATAAGAAAATGCATCACAAAAAGCCTATGAAATCAACACAGAATGTTGAATACTATCAGACATACAGCGATGCAGATGTTAAACATGTCAAGGCAACAATGTACACACACAGCAGCCAGGGTGGCGAATCCAAAATGGGATATATCAAATTTACTGAAACAGACAGTGGTTTGAAAATGACAGTTGATGTCAAAGACCTGCGTCCAGGTGTTACATATACAACACGTATATATCAGTGCAACCCATGTGCGTCAAATGCATCCACATGCTGCGGTCGTACAATGTTAAGTGCTGATTTGCCAAAACTGCGTGTATCTGCCCCAGGTCGCTTAGAAGAAACATATATGTTGCGTGGGCTGATGGCGTCACAATTGCAAAATGCACAAATCTATCTGGAACGTGACGGTGGCTACAAGGCTGCATGGGGTACACTGGATAAAGATTTGTTCTAATCTGATTCAATCTGTGTGAATATTTACCCTCGGTTTTGCCGGGGGTATTTTTTGTATGTTTTTACTTTAAGATATTTTTCCTATGTGATATATTTATTAGCGTGAGAGATAGATTTGTCATTCGTTCTGTTATGGCTTTGTTAACGCTATGCATTTTTAACACAAATGCATGTGGTCTTTGCGTCGATTCCTTGGTTAGCATTGATGATTTAGTTTTGACAGAAGATTTAATTGTTACAAATAATGGTAAATTAGATTCGAATTTAACCGGGATAGAAGTCTGGAAAAGTGTATCAATTTTAAATAGTGGTATTATAAATTCTGATTTTTACATTAATGGGGCGCATAAGGTAGAGATTACAAATTCCGGAATAATCAATGGTACGTTTCATGTTGCACCAGATGCAAAATTGGTTCAGGTTATTCATTCCGATAAAGATATTACGGATTTAACAGTCGATAGAAATTTTAGTGTATTGGTACGTGATGCAGATGGTATATCTTTGACGGATGTATTCAGTATCACATCAAATGTTGATAAGTTAATATTGAATAACTCAACATTGTTTTTGAACAGTGCAGGTTGGCGCAATATAACAGACACCGATACGCCCATCATCGAAATTATAGGTGATGTTGTTATAAAATTAAATTCCGTAGATTCTGTGGATTATTCTGTGCCAGTATTGCACAATGTTTCAGACGCAGGTCATGTTCATTTTGCCGTTCGGGATATGGATCCGTTATATAATGCAGTTGCATATGTTGACGATGGTGATTTGTATATGAAAGTTATCCGTGCAACAGATTATGCACGGATTTTTGAAAATAGTCTTGGTGCCTTCTTGAATGATTTGCGGCGTGATAGTCCGAATGATAAATTACTAACTGCGATGGATAACGCACCGGATATCAATACGATAAATTCAATAATGCGTGATTCTGTACGTTTGCATCCTGTAAAATTAATGGCACCAGTTCGGCGTGTGAATATGTCAGATGCATTGGGTGGTTGGCGGTATTCTGATGCATCTGATATCGATAGTGCAGCAGACATAATGTTTTCAGATGATATGGTAATAGGTCGCGCAGGTATATCCATGACTGGTGCTGTTGCGAACAATTTGTATGCCGCTGTCGGTGGATATATAGGAACTTTTGCGGTGTCCGATGATATAAATGATTTTACCGGTAACATGTATGGTGCAAATATGATGCTGCACTTTGATGATGGGATAATTGTTGGTAATTTATCCGGTGGTCTTGCACGTGCCGATTTTGATGCTGGTCCTGTATTTGATGGCAGTGTGCCCGTGAATAATCCATCTGGGATTTCTGGGTATGCGGGGATGGATATTGGAACATATCTATATCGGGAATATGATTTGACAATAATTCCGTTCGCCGGTGTTATAACTAATTATGCGTCTGTGTTAAACGATAATGATATCGTCGCGTTGGCGAATGTCGGATTGGAATTAAATTTATCCGAATACGATTTTGATATTTTATATGATTATGGATTGCGCGGCAGTGTTTTAACTGATGGTGCGTATCATGTTGGGGTGTATGCAAAGTTTCTGTCCCCAGACGATGATATTGGTGCAAGAATCAGCATGGATCTTGTCCATGATGAAATTGGGTTTGGTTATAAAATGGCAGTATTAGTGAATCTGTCGTTTTAATCGGCAAATTCCCCGCGCAGGGACGCCTTGTTCGCAGCGGTGATACGAATGTGTGCCAGGGGTGAATAATCGCCACCTGGGGCGTCGACAATGCATTGCTGCATATATGGTGTGCGATATACCAGGTGCAAGCCTGTTTTATCAGGACCTTCACACAGACATTCAAATGTTTTGCCAATGCAACTTTCGTTAAATTCACGTTGTATTTCATTCAGACGTGCATCCAGGATTGCCAGACGTACAGCCTTTATCTGTTCTGGAATCTGGTCGCGCATCACCGCAGCAGCAGTGTGTGGACGTGGTGAATATTTGAATGAATATGAATTTATATATCTGATTTTATTTGCAATATCGACAGTTTGTTCAAAGTCGCTTTCTGTTTCACCAGGGAACCCAACAATAAAGTCGCTGGATATTTGAATGTCAGGACGGGCGATGCGTAATTTATTGACGATATCATTGTACAGTTCCAATGAATACGGACGGTTCATACGACGCAAAACATCAGGACTGCCACTTTGTATCGGCATATTTAAAAAGGGCAGCAGTTTTGGTTCGGTACGGAACATGTCGATTAAATCGTCGGTCATTTCGGTTGGATAACTGGATGTAAAGCGGATGCGTTTTACAGCACTCAGTTTTGCCGCAGCGCGAATTAAATCAGACAGACGATATAACACGCCGTTTTCATCAGTGTATTTATACCCGTTTACATTTTGCCCCAGAAAACATATTTCAATTGCGCCAGTGGATGCAGCATGTTCACAGTCATGGACGACATCATCAAATGCGCGTGATATTTCGCGTCCGCGGGTATATGGCACGATGCAGTATGTACAGCAATGGTCGCAACCTTCTTGGATTGGAATATATGCAACAGATGGGGACGTGGTCATCTGGGGCAGGGCGTCAAATTTTTCCAATCCTGTCATATCAATGTTTAACAATTTTGCATCCGGGTCAGATAGTATTTCCGGTAATTTATGATAACTCTGTGGACCCAGGACAAAGTTCAAATCAGGTATTCGTTTGAATGCTGTGGCGCCCGCTTCGCGTGCGACGCAGCCGATAATTCCAAACAGTGCATCTTTCTTTTTTGCCTTGCGAATGCGTCCCAGTGCAGAAAAGACCTTGTTTGTCGCCTTTTCGCGTACGGCACATGTATTTAAAATGATAATATCTGCATCGGCGACGTCTTCGGTCTGAACCATGTTATGTGCTGACAGCATTGCAGCGATTCGCTGACCGTCATATACGTTCATCTGGCAACCAAATGTTTGGATAAAGAATTTTTTTAAGTCTGCCATTTTATTTGTGTTTGGTATTGTTTTTACGAATGCGTGCGGTGCGTTTTGCGCGTACCTGTTGTGTTTGCTGATATGCAGCGGCAGCAGCGGTTGCGTCATAATTGCTTTTTATTTCCACATCCGGAATTTCAACGGCGTTATATTGAACACCGGTTATCGGATTATAAGTCATATTGATTACTTTCATCTTTGTATTCCTTTTATTCTTTATGCCAATTTTTTACGCATCATTTCATTTACGATGGCTGGATTTGCCGTGCCACCTGTTGCTTTCATAACATTACCAACAAAGAATCCCAATAGTCCCACCTTGCCAGATTTATATTGTTCAACCTGTGATGGATTTTTAGCGATTACTTCATCAATTACTTTTTCAATGGCACCGGTATCGGTCATCTGTTGCATACCGTACTTTTTTGCAATCTCTTTTGGCGTGCCATTTTCGCCGTCCAGCATCTTGATAAAGATTTCTTTTGCTTGTTTACCATTGATGTCACAGGCTGCAATCATATCAACCAATTCAGATAAATTTGCAGGTGTAATAATGCGCGGTGCATCAGGCTCAGCAGTATCCACAGCATTTTTTACATCCCAATTTTCAGGGTGTGCAAACAGTTCAGAAATCATCCAGTTTGCTATTGGTTTACCACGCTCTTTTTTGCCATTCACCGCCGCGTCATACCATTTGGATATGTCGGTGTTTTCTGTTAAGCGCGCGGCGTCATATTCGGACAGACCATATTCAGAAATGTATCGCGCGCGTGTTGCTGCTGGTAATTCAGGCATCGTTTTACGAATGCGTTCGATTGTTTCTTCATCAATATCCAATGGCAACAAATCTGGATCTGGGAAATAACGATAATCCAGTGCGTCTTCTTTGCTGCGCATTACGGATGTTGTACCGTCCCCCTGGTTATAGCGCATTGTATCCTGGGAAACAGTGCCACCATTTTCATAAATTTCGATTTGACGGCGTGCCTCGTATTCAATGGCGGATTTAATAAATTTAAATGACACCATGTTTTTTGTTTCAGTACGTGTGCGGAATTCGTTGCTGCCCGCAGGGCGGACAGATACATTTACGTCTGCACGCATAGAACCTTCTTCCATGTTTGCCTTGGATACACCCAGTGCGCGGGCGATTTCGCGAATTTCACGCAGATAACGTTCTGCTTCATCCGGGGATGAAATATAAGAATTATTTTCAGGATTTTTTACATCCAGGAATGTTACAATTTCCAACAATGCAACACCGGTACGGTTATAGTCCGCGAATGATTTGGTTGGGTGAACGTCGTGTTTTAATTTACCGGCGTCTTGTTCCAAGTGTGCACGTTCGATAAATATTTTCTTTGGTTGTCCGTCATCGCCCATAATTTCAACCCAACCACGACCAACAACAGGTGGCTGGTCCGCAGGCTGTGAAATCTGATATCCCTGGGGCAGGTCAGGATAAAAATACTGTTTACGTGCAAATGTACTGTGGCGGGAAATTTCTGCATTCAATCCCAGTCCCATTTTAATTGCCTGTTCGACACAATATTCATTTAATACCGGCAGCATACCAGGCATTGCAACGTCAACCATTGAAACCTGGGTATTTGGGGAAACCGTTGGGTTATAGTCAGCGGATGCACCACTGAATAATTTTGAATTGGACAATACTTCAATGTGTGTTTCCAGACCAATTACCAGTTCCCAGTCTGTTGTTTTGCCTTTTATTGTAAACATTTTTTCTTTTTCCTTGCTTTTTGTCTTTTCGTATCTTATTATGCACGTCGGATTGGCTAGGTAGCTCAGTTGGTAGAGCAAGGGACTGAAAATCCCTGTGTCAGCGGTTCGATTCCGTTCCTAGCCACCATTTTTTTATTCTTTGCGTTTTCCGACATGTTTTTGAAACCTTTATTTACCCATGATTTTTGTTGGGCGGTTGTCAATATTTGCAAACTGTTCAATGTGCTTTGCCAATTGCAATACACGCATATCGTCAAATCTCTTTCCTACAACTTGCATCCCCAGTGGCAGACCGTTTGTTGCCAGACCGCATGGTACGCTGCATGCAGGGATACCAGCCAGATTCATCGCAACGGTAAATAAATCCAATGCGTAATATTCCAGTGGTGTCAAATCTGAATCCAATGGCATTGCCGTTCCAGCAGATGATGGGCATACAATTAAGTCACATTTTTCAAATGCGGTGTTAAAACTGTCAGCGATCATGCGACGAACACGTGCAGCCTGCATAAAATACACGTCATACGATTCGCTGGATAATACTGCTGTGCCGATAATCATACGGCGTTGTACTTCGGTGCCAAAACCGGCAGCGCGTGTCTTTTTATATGTATCGATTAAATCGCTGCCTTCGACGCGCAGACCATAACGCATACCATCATAACGCGCCAGGTTTGATGATGCCTCGGCCGGGGCAATGATGTAATATGCTGCCAATGCGTCCAGGACGTTTGGAATTGATACCTCGACAATTTCAGCACCGGCAGATTTTAAATCAGCAATGCGGCTGTCGAATAATTTTTTCATGTCTGGTGAAATTTCAACATTTGCAAATTCTTTGATTACACCAACGCGTAATTTTTTGCCGTTACCCAATATCGGTTCCAGTGGTGTGGTTGCATCAAATTTTGCGTTTGGACAACTGGTTGAATCCTTGGCATCGTGACCTGCCATTGCAGATAACAGTAATGCGGCGTCATCAACTGTGCGTGCAATTGGACCCGGTGTATCCAGACTGGATGCAAATGCAACGCAACCCCAACGTGAACATAAACCGTATGTTGGCTTCATGCCGACCAGACCGGTAATTGCGGCAGGGAAACGAATTGAACCACCTGTGTCGGTTCCGGTTCCACCAATGGCAAGTCCTGACGCGATTGCAGATGTTGCGCCACCGGATGAACCACCCGCGGTAAGGCGCTTTTCCATTTGCCATGGGTTGACTGGTGCACCAAAGAAACTTGTTTTGCTGAATGTTCCCATCGCGAATTCGTCCAGGTTTGATTTGCCCAACAATACAGTACCGGCATCAATAAATTTTTGTGAAATTGTTGATTCATATTCTGGAACAAAGTTTTCCAACATGCGTGATGCCGCTGTTGTGCGAATGCCACGTGTCGCGAATAAATCTTTCATTGCGATTGGTGCACCATCCAGGGGCAGGGCGTCACCAGATGCATATCGTGCGTCGGACGCTGCTGCGTCTGCGATTGCGCGTTCCGGTGTTACGGTGATATAGCAATTTAAGTCTGCGCCATATTTTTCGATACGGTCCAAATATGCGCGTGTTAATTCAGTCGCGCTGATTTCGCGGGACTTTAATTTTTGAATAGCTTCGGTTATTGTCAAGTCAATCATCGTTATATCACTTTCGTTTTTATTTTTGTTTTTCGGTTATATAAAGTTTTGGGAACAGGGTGGCACCCAACGTGCGGCGCATGAAAGCATCTTGGCATTTGCCTGTTTTTAAATTTTCAGCGCATATACGCATTCTGGTGCGTCTATCACAATTTCCTGCACATTCTGGGGCACAAGATAAAGGTTTTCTTTCATCTTTATACCACAGTGGATCAATATGTATTCCGCGTCCGTCAATTTTGTTAAAGTCAATGGTTTCACTGTACCGCAAAGACAATTTTTGAATGCATGAATTTTCGGGTAATGAATCTTCTGCCTGCAGTGCAGTATAAAGATTTTTCTTTTTTTCTTCTGTTGTCAATGTTAACACTGCCGCAGTATCAAAAAATACAATAATAAAATCACTTGTCAGTTTCATTGTGGATGCCTTTTATTCATCCATAACTTTTGGTACTGCAAAGTATCCACGGGATACGCCAGCGGTATCTGGATCATTTGCCAAGACCGCATCACGGATATTTCCGTCGGTTACAACATCTGTGCGACGTGGAATACTGTGTTCACATGGGTTCAGCATTGGTTCAACGCCATGCGTATCAATTTTCTGTAATTTATCCAGCCAATCGACAACAGAATCAATGTTCATTGCTGCCAGTTTTTCTTCTGAAATTTCAATGCGGATTAAATCTGCGAATTTGTTTAATTGCTGCTTGCTAAATGCCATTTTGAATCCTATTATATAAACTAAGGTGATTATACAATGATTTTGCCAGATTTCAAGGATTTTCCGCGTGTTGGACGCGTAATGGGTGTTGACTGGGGTGCACGTCGCACGGGTGTTGCTGTATCAGACCCAACACGTGAATTTATATTCACGCGTGACACAATTATTGCACGGGCAGGGGAATGTGTTGCACCGCGTGTGGCAGACATTGCAGGGGCTGAAAAAGTTGTTGGTATTATTATCGGATTGCCGGTGCATTCAGATGGTACGGTATCTGATACAGCCACCGCTGTACGTACATTTGCAAGTGAATTGGCAACATTTACAGATTTACCGATTTGTTTTATAGAAGAAAACTTAACAAGCATTACAGCCCAAGAACAAATGGGACGCGTGCGTGTTCGTGATATAAAACAGCGCCTGGATTCAGAATCTGCACGTGTAATTTTAGAAAATGCAATCGCCGTTATACGCCGGATTTAGTGCATATAGCACGTTTTTTTAGTCTTCACGTTTATCTGGAATGTTGCCATCGGCTGACAGTAATACTGCAATCCAACGCGTTGAATCAAATTGTGCTGTGATAATAAATGTTGCCACCAATAAAGGTACGCTGAAAAACATTCCGGCGACGCCCCAAATCATTCCCCAGAATACCAGGTTTATTAAAATTGCCAGCGTTGACAGGTTTAATGTTTTTCCGGTTAACTTTGGTTCAATAATATTTCCGAACAATACTTGCAATCCGATTAAGCCGCCTGCGGTTAGCAGTGCCAGATGTAAATCTGGGCTGATTGCCAGTGAATATAAAATTGGCAGTCCACACGCAACGATTGCGCCGATTGTTGGGATGTAACTGGTTATAAATACAATAAATGCCCAAACGCCTGCGAATTCCAGCCCAATGGCATTTAACCATACGTATGATAACAGTCCTGTAATCGCAGAAATAAATGTTTTCATGAACAGATATTTTTTCATGTTATCGTCAATGCTTTCCAGAATATAACGCATTTTTTTAGAACGTGTTTTGTTTGGAAACATCACGGTAAATTTGCGGTTGAATGTACTTTGTTCAATAAACATGAACAGCATATATACTAAAATCATACCAACCGATGCTGCAATGGATGCTGCAGATGCACCAACGTTTGATGCAATCTTGGTCATGTCTGGCAACATGCTGGCATCAAATTGTAATCCCAACATATCGGACAGATAGTTGCCCAGGTTTAGCATCTTGGCTTGGATATCAGGCATTGCAGTAAGCAGTTCTGAAAACATTGGGCGAACCTGGGTTGCAAACAGGTATGTGACAAAACACAGTGTTGCAATTGCCAAAATACGTGACACCCAATCAAATGATTTTGATGTTAATGTGCATTTCGTTCCACATCTGCATGTTGGGGAAGGCATAATTTTGCGATAGTATGCAGCAATTGCGTTTATCAAATACCACATGAATACAGCAACCAATAATGGTATTAAAATTGAACGTCCCAACCACAGGAATGTTACAAATGCAACAAATAAAATTAAACCGTTCATAAAATCCTCCTATGCCTTGTGTATGTGCATATAGCGCGTTTTTTTTACCCCTATAAAATACATCCGTTTTTCATTTGTGTAACGGCTGTTGGTTTAACCTGTTTTGTAAAGTCTTCTTGGTGACTGATAAACAAAAATGTTGTGTCTGGCATATCGTTTATTATATCTGCGATTTGCTGTTTTGTTGCAGCATCTGCGCCAGAGTCTGGTTCGTCCAATATCGCAAATTGTGGTGCGGTTAATACCAAACGCAACAGCATCAGACGTTTGCGTTCGCCACCTGAGAATCCAACATTTACACTGCGGTTTAACCATTCTTTGGGAATGTTTAATTTTGCACGGGCGGATTCCAGTTTTTCTAAAAATTCTGCCATGGATAAATCGCGACCTGTTTGGAAATGTGTGTGTGCAACCATGGCGTATTTTAGGAAACTGACCATTGTTAATCCTGGAATTTCTGGTACATTTTGTGCGCCGATAAATATCCCCAGTAATGCGCGTGTGGTTGCATTGTCGTTTGTTACATCACGTCCATCAAATATAATTTGACCGCTGTCAATGGTGTATTCTGGATTGCCAGAAATTGTTTGCACCAGTGTTGTTTTTCCGCAGCCATTGTGACCCGATAACAGGTGACGTGCACCACGTGTGACGCGCAGGTTTATATCTGATAATAATTGTTTACCGTCCATTGATACGGACAGGTTTTTGATTTCTAGCATAATATTAAATCCTGTATATGTTTGATATTATATCATCTTTAATGTTCCAGTGCCATTTGTATCAACTGCTTTGATTCAACCAAAAATTCCATCGGCAGGCGCGATATAATCGGGGATGCGGCTGCGCCAATTATCAGGGCAGTTGCGGTATCTATATCAATGCCGGCGGTTGTTAAATATAGTAATTGTTGGGCGTCAATGGCGCCGGTTGATGCCTCGTGACTTTGTTTATTGTCGGCATTGGCATGAATAATTGTTGGCAGTGTGTTTGCAACAGCCTGATTTCCAATAATGCGTGTGTCACATTTGGATGCGTTTTTGCCATCGTGACCTGTGAATTGAACACGGCTGCGGAATGTTTGGTGTGATGTGTCCAGTGCTACGCCATATGATACGATATTTGATGTAGTGTTATTGCCAATATGTATCATTTTTGTGCCGGTATCAGATTGCTGGGCACTGCGCGTTATTGTTAACGAATAAAAATCACTGTGTGAATTATCACCCATCAATATTGTGGATGGATATTTCCATGTCATGGCTGCGCCAATTTCAACCTGGGTCCAGTCAAGTCTGGCGTTTGTGTCTGTACGTCCGCGCTTGGTTACAAAATTTAATATTCCACCGTTGCCGTCACTGTCGCCGGCGAACCAGTTTTGAACTGTTGCATATTTTACCGTGGCATTGTCATGTACGACGATTTCGACAACACCGCTGTGCAGTTGGTGGTTTGGACGGCGTGGGGCGCTGCATCCTTCCATATACGATAATTCTGCGCCACAGTCTGCGATAATCAGTGTGCGTTCAAATTGTCCAATTTTTGCAGTTTCGATTCTGAAATAGCTGGCTAAATCAATTGGACACTTGGTGTTTTTGGGAACGTAAACAAATGTTCCATCTGAAAATACTGCGGCATTTAATGCGGCAAAGAAATTATCGCCCGCAGGAACAACGGTACCCAGGTATCTTTTTACGAGTTCCGGATATTCGCGCACTGCATCTGAAAATGGCAGGAATATAATTCCAAGTTCCTTTAATGTTTCTGTATATGATGTGTGAACAGAACGGCTGTCGATAACTGTATCGGTCGCCATGCCGAGTAGGGCTTGTTTTTCACTGTCAGGCAAACCCATTTTGTCATATAAGTCTTTTAAATCAGAATTATCAATAGGCTTTGGTTCGTTATAATAATCTAACTCATCATAATTGATTGGTGCGTAATTTATTTCTGCCCAATGTGGTTCGGACATTTTCTGCCATGTGTCAAATGCTGACAGGCGCCATTGTAACAGCCAGTCTGGTTCGCCACGCAGACGGGATATTTCGCGTATAAGGTCAGGGGACAGTTTTGCCATATCAGTCTTGATTCGCCAGTTGCTTTGCCTGGGCAAAGAATGTTAGTGATTGCCCCAGTAATCCATCTGTAAATGTTGCAGCCAGGATTCCTTCTGGTTCTGTGGTCGTCAGGTAATGCAAGAAACTGTCGGCACGTGTCATATAGTTATCGACGTTGCGTGCAACCTCGGAATCCAGTTTTATTGCACGACGCAGTTTTTCCAGTGCAAATGGATTTTTTCCATATTCATCCATTATTCCGCCCAGTGCGCGCCATAATTGATGTTCTGATGTGTTTCGTGGCATAACATCGATGGCTGCCATTATTGGAATCAGGCTTTGCAGCAAGTCTTGGTATATAATTTCGGCGTTTTCTGTAATCGCGTTTGTTGCAGATTTGTTTTTTAATGCCTTTTGCATTTTTACAACCAGGTTATATTGGTATGTTAATGTTTTTGACATTGCTTGAACGCGCGTATTTATGCCCCACAACATTATGATTGTCGAAATTGACAATACAGCCAGCAATATAATTCCTGATAAAACAAGTACATTTTGCATTATTGACCCCATCAAATTTATTGTTTTTGGTTTTAGTATAGCATACTTTTTGCGATTCGTGCGATTTTATCTGCGCCCATTACAAAAGTCACCGATTATAGTGTGTTTTTAGTCTTGCACAGATTCGGTCGAATTGTTATAATGACGTATAATAATAAAGACATAAACGCGCAGGAAAGGAAGTCGTATGTTTCGCAAGGTCTTGATTTTTGCCATGTTTGCAACAGCAGCAGGCTATTGTTTCGCAGCACAAAATTTGCCACAGGTTGTCACGTCTGAGGTGTTTTATTCCCAGGAAAAAGATACCGTTGATAATAGATTTGAAGAGGTTCAGTATCAACAACAGGAAATTCAAACCGTAAATACTGCACCAATCCCAGCATGGCCAATTGCTGGATCGGATGCAGATATAGAAGTTGCATGTGAATCCGGTTTGTGTGCTAAAAACAAGCAGTCTGATAATATCAAGATTGTTTCAAAAATCGGTGCAGATTTAGTTGTCGAAAATAACTTTAATCTGGGTACAGGCAATGTAAATGGATTTGGTGGATGGTCTGGCGGTGCAAATTTGTTGCATGGTACACAGATTCCGGTTGGTTTTGACGATGAATGTAATAATGGCGCTGAAATGCCTTTGTTGCATCGCGAAGTGCTGGAAGATGATGGTGGTAATGTTCTGACCGTTTCACGCAGTGGTCGTAAAAATTGCGGCGGATATGCAGATGGATATCTGGCGTTTGCAACCAAGACTGGTATGATGATGCGTGCAGATGGCAAGTTGATAAATGAAAAGGGCGAAATTGTTAATGAAGACGGTGTTGTAATTGACGAAACCGCTGAAATTGCTGTTGATATTTCTGCCGATGCCGAAGCGCCAGCTACAATCACAGATCAGGTTCGTTCTTGGGTTGTTGCAAATGGTCAGACTTTGCGCGAAGTTTTGCAAGACTGGTCCAACAAAGAAGGTTGGGATTTGGTTTGGGCAACATCACGTGAATACCCAATCGAAGCCAGTGCTGTGTTCAAAGGTCGCTTTGTTGATGTTGCATCTGCATTGGTACGTAATTTTGGTCGTGCAACACCAATCCCATATGCCAAGTTCTATAAAGGAAACCGCGTATTGGTAATTTCAACGAACGAAGAATAACTATACCGCCCAGGGGGGATAAATGAATAAGTTAATTAAATCTTTTGCGGCATGTGCGCTGGTATGTTTCGCTGTATCAGGATGCGGAACCCGTGAGTCAGCCAAGGTTGCAGCATCAGTTGACCAGGATTTTATCAATGCATACGATGCATTCGAAATGGCAAAAAATCCCCGCGCCAAGGTTGCCAGTGGTGACACTGTATCAATGTCCGAAGGTATTTGGTTGGGTAATAAATCAACTGTCTTGGAACACAAAAATAATTTGCCATCCCAATTTGAAACAGATACAGGGGTTACAATATTGTTAAATGAACCTGTGAATTTGCAGGTGTTGGCAAATAATATCAATTCTATTACCGGTATTCCTGTAAAAATTGACAGCCAGGTAAATGGCGAAAAATTGCGTAAAACAATGAATATCGCATATACGGGGAAATTGTCTGGGCTGCTGTCACAGGTTGCAACAGATTTAGACCTGTTGTGGTATTATGATAAAAATGCAATTGTGTTTTATGAAACAGAAACCAAGACATTTACATTGTACGCATTGGGAACCGATGTATCATATCAGACCGCGGTTCAGACCGATGACGGCAACCAGGTGTCATTAGAATCAACCCTGAAAGAATGGGATGAAGTTGAAAGTGCAATATCTGCGATTATTGGTAAATCTGAAAATGCGGACTTTACAGTTTCACGCAGTTTGGGAACAATAACTGTGACAGCACCACCGTCTGTATTAAATCGCGTTGGTGAATATATCGCAAAGCAGAATAAACGTTTGTCACAACTGGTAACAATTGATGTCAAAGTGTTGCAGGTGTCTATTTCTAATAATTCAGCGTTTGGTTTGAATTTGGCTGCGGCAATCAATTCTGCGTCCGGATTAAATATTGTTGCGAATCCGAAAAATAACCTGGCTTCGACCGAGGCAAGTTCCATGAACATTGCAGTATTGTCCAGTGCGGTTGCGGAATCTGTTGGTTTGGCTGGATATACAGAAGATAAAATTAACAACAGTTCATTGTCTGGTATCGCAGGCAGCACCGCATTGATAGAGGCTTTGGCAAAGCAGGGTAAAGTGTCATTGGTTACGAACGTTGGTGTTACAACACGTAATAACCGCGTGGCACCTGTAAACAATACACGTACAACAGGATATATCAAACGTTTTGAATCGCGTAACTTTACAACTGTTGAATCTTCAACTGTTGACCAAGACGATTTGGAAACAGGATTTTCAATGCAGTTGTTGCCAAATGTATTGGAAAATGGTCGCATATTGCTGTTGTTCCGTATGTCTGTACGTGAATTGTTGAATATGTCCACCCAGACCATTGGTGCTGTAACAATCCAGTTGCCAGAGGTTGAAGAACGTTCATTCATGCAAGAAGTTATTATGGAATCTGGTCAGATGCTGGTTGTATCCGGATTTGAAAAACAGACAGATAATGATACCCGTTATGGTTTGGGTGATCCTGACTTTATGGCACTGTCAGGGTCGCGTGAAACATCGTCACAGCGTGATGTGTTGGTTGTAATCTTGACACCGCAGGTATTGATCAGTCCTATGGATGCGGAGCGTAATATCCAGCAGCATTGGGGTGCACCACTGAATTAAAAAATAACAAAACTCGCCATTGGCGAGTTTTTTGTTACATGCAAAAATAAAATTTGTTATGATTGTTTTGATATCAGGTGTTCTGATATTGAGGTTTAAGACCCTCGCATTCTATGCGTCCGTGGGGACGAAAAATAGCTCCAACTAAATTGGTTGGAGGGTTGTGAATAATGTATGTTTTACATGCAAAATAAACACACTATTTTCATGGAATGATAGGTCTTAACCTCCAACCACTTCAGATTTTTTTTCTGGTGGTTTTTTATTTTTTTGTTGGGGGTAAAATTGATGAGAGCTATTTTGGTGGGGGTGTTTCTTGTTTGTTTTTATATTTGTACAGGATGTGCAGACGAAGAATGTGTGATGGGACAATATATGTCAAAGGATACGCATCAATGCATGGATTGTCCAAATGGGTATCCATATAGTAAACTGGGTGCAACAAGTGTGTCAGAATGCTATTTGATAACCGAACCTGGAAAGTATGTACGTGATATTGGTGGTGCACAAATTGATTGTGAACCAGGCAGTTTTTGTCCAGGTGGTGCAGTTGTATATAATTCGCAATATATTCCCGTTGAATATATTCAAAGTGATGGGGTGGCCTATATAAATACCGGAAAGCGCCCGAATGCGTCAACTGCAGTTTATTTGCACTTTGATAGTACTACAGATTGTGAATCTGGCAAAGATCGGGTTATATTTGGTTCCAGAACAAAAATGGGCAGTTTTGATTCTTTTGTTATCGCGACGCATGCACGAGTTCTTGGTTATAATTTGCATTTTGATGCGTTTGGTATATCGCGTATCAGTACAACGATTGGTGGGGATATTACGTTTTTTATTGACAAAGATTCTTATTCTATAAATGGCGTGCGTACTGATTGGAATACGGATAACAGGTATATTGGCAATGATTGGGATATGTATTTGTTTGCATGGAACAACAGCAATGAGTTGATGTATAGCAGTCAGTCGAAATTATATGAATATAAGTTATGGGATGATGGTGTGCTTGTTCAAGATTTTGTTCCTGTATATGATGTGGTAAATAATGTTTATGGTATGTTTGACAATGTATCGCAGACATTTTTTGGAAATCAGGGTGGGGGGCGATTTTTAGGTAGCCTGACAGGTAAGTCTAATATGGGGATTTTGTCTTGCGCTGAACAAACTGGTGACATTGCCCCCAGCAGTGCGTCTGGTGCAAAAAGTATTGATGACTGTGGTAATCGATTGCGGTTTGCTAAGTGGGATTTGTTCCTGCGCAGTGCGCGACGTACCGTGCCGGCATTGGTGGTAGAATATAACGGACACGTTTTTTATGGTGATATGTCAACTGAACAGCGTGGGCACCTGCGTGCGTTGTATAAAGAAAAGGTATATTCGATTTATAATGCAGATATTGATTAGACTACAACGCACAAAAACACCCCAAACGGGGTGTTTGAATTTATTTGCCATATGGCATTATGCCATTTGTGCGACTTTTTTTGTCAGACGGGAAATTTTACGTGCTGCACGTTTCTTTGGCATGATTTTGCCAGCAGATTTCATAATCTTGGATTCTGCATTGCGTGCTGCTGTTGTTGCCGCTGCCTTGTCGCCAGATGCGATTGCAGTCAATGCCTTTTTAGTCGCAGTTTTTACAACGCTGCGACGTGATGTGTTAATTGCATTCTTTTTGGCTGTAACCAAAATTCTTTTTTCAGATGACTTGTGATTTGCCACTTTATTTTCCTTTTATTTAATCACGTTTTCTGATATTTTATAGAAAACAAACAGAAAATCAAGGAAAAATAAATGATATATGTTTTGATGTTGATTGTGTCTTATCTGTTGGGCTCTGTACCTATGGGATTGTTGTTGACCCGTTGGATGGGGCGGGGTGACTTGCGCCAGGTTGGCAGTGGTAATATCGGGGCAACAAATGTTATGCGTGTTGGCGGTCTGCGTATGGCAGGGCTGGTTTGGTTGCTGGATATGGCAAAGGCAATTATTGCTGTAATTCTGGGGGCTTATTTTATTGACGCTGCCTTTGGCGCATGGTGTGGGTTTGTGGCGATGATTGGGCATTGTTATCCAGTATGGTTGCGGTTCCGCGGGGGCAAGGGTATTTCATGCCTGTTTGGAATAATGCTGGCGGTAAATCCATTGATATTTGTTGTATGTGGTATTGAATGGTTAATTGTTGCATTGGGGACGGGATTTTCGTCAATGGGTGCGGTTGTCGCGTTTTGTTTGATGCCGATATTGGGGTTTGCAATGGCGCCTGCAATTGGCTGGGCATTTGCTGCAATGGCGATTTTGTGCCTGTGGCGTCATCGTGAAAATATCGGACGCTTGGTTGGTGGCACAGAATCCAAGATAGAATGGAAATGGAAAAAATAGTTAGATTTCGACAGATTAGCCCTTTATTTTAGTACCAATTTGTGATATACTGTCCCCATAGGTGTAGTGAGGATTATAATGATGACAAAGTTCATTTCTGTTATTGCAATTTCTATTCTGACAATGCCGGCATTCGCCGCCAGTCCATCAGGACAGGGACGTCGTACTATGTCGTCACAATTGATGGCACCACGTCAGGTTGCAGCCCCCCAGGTCCAAGCAGCAATGGCATCAGCCAAGGTTCCTGTCGCAACAACCGGCAATAACAATGACGCAACAAATTCAGATGCCAGTGCAACAAACCCAAGTACACCTGCAACCCCTGTGACACCAACCGTCAATAATCGTGAAAAAGAAAAGGCTGCATGTTTGAATAATAACATCGGTGTTGGGAATACTTTTGTTTGGGCGTCACGGTACAGCAATACTAATAATTACACAACAATGGTCGAAGATATCCAAGACCCAGATAATAATACATGCTTTGTCCGTGTTGAATTAAAGTCTAATGATTCCAAGGTCAAGGTATCTGATATCGCTGCCCAATATTTTGAAATGGGACGCACAATTACATGTGGCGCATGGGCAGATGAAGAAGTTTTGAAAAAACGTATCTTGGATGCGAAAAAGACTGCACGTACATGGGGTACTGTTGGCGGTGCGGTCGGTGGCGCGGCATTGGGTGTTGGCGCAATGGAATTGTTTGGTAACAAGTTGATTGGTGGCGCTGTCGAAGGACAATTTGGTATGGAAAAGGGGTCAGAAGAATTGATTCGTTCCCAGTTGGCAGTCGCGTACAAGGATGGGGATTCTAGGTTTACAGAATATTATGATAAGTTGGTGGAATTACAAAAACTTTGCACAGACCCTGTCTGGGCGAGTGCAGGGCAGCGCCCACCAACAGAATGTAGCAACATAAATTATGATGACTTGATTCAGTATATGAATGGGCTGAAGGTAAAAAAATAAATTCTGGGCGCTGTGGCGTCCAATTTTTTTACTTATATATATAATATGTATGGAATTTAATCCCGCTATCCCGCTATAGTGTTATTATGTCACAAGAATTATTTAATAAATTGTTGATATTGCGCACGCCTGGGATTGGGGCGGCGCGGTTTAATGCGCTGGTGGGGGCATTCGGTGGTGTGGATGCGGCAGCGGCGTCTTTAAATGCGGACAGTGCCCATGGTGATGCGGTGCGTTATGAAATGGACCGGGCAGCGTCATTGGGCATTACATATATATCAGATGATGATGCGTTGTATCCCACCGCACTGCGTGGGGTAAAAAATCATCCGCCGGTGATAAGCGCCCGCGGAAATCTGGAAACATTGCGAAAGTGTGCAGTGTCAATGGTTGGAACCCGGCATGCGACGGCAGCAGGTATGGGATTTATGGCAGATTTGGCATCACAGTTTGCATCACACGGGTTTGCCATTGCATCCGGCATGGCAGCGGGAACAGATGCTGCCGCCCATCGTGGCGCATTGCGCGCGCCGGGGGATACAAACACCATTGCGGTTGTTGCCGGTGGGGTGGATTACATCTGGCCGGTTGAAAACGAATCGTTATACCATCAGATTCTTGAACGCGGCGTGGTTATCAGTGAAATGCCCGTTGGTTTTGTGCCGGTTGCGACAAATTTTGTGCAACGCAATCGCTGGGTCGCAGGAATCTGCGAAAAATTGATTTTGGGCGAAGCGGACGCTAAATCTGGCAGTATGGTGACCGCCCGATTCGCAATGGATTTTGGACGGGAAATCTGGGCAATCCCATCGCATCCTACGGATTCCCGGGGCGCAGGACCAAATTCACTGATTCAGTCAGGACGTGCAAAATTATGTATGGGGGCATCAGATTTTTTTGCGGCGCAACCAAAAACACAAAAAAAAGAAAAAAATGTCGCCGATGAAAATCCACTTTTGGATAAAATAGGTATTGTTCCCGTGTCCGAATCTGTATTGGCACAGGTTGTCAAAAAAACGATTTCGGAAATCAAACGTGATTTAGTCGTCTTGGAATTGCAGGGTTTGATACGAAAAACCGATGGTGGATATGTTCGGATATGAATCAAATCATGTATATACAGTGTATATACAAAGCGCGGATTTCTGGCGAAAAAACGAATCGTTGTCAAAAAATAAATCTTAAAAAATGGGATGCAAATTTGTTGCAAACGTCATTTTTTAATTTAACTTTAACTACGTAATCCAAACGATTGTGAAACACCAATCAAAACAAAAAACGCGAGAGAGAAAGTAACAAATATAAAGGCTACATAAACACTAAATTTTTATGAAACCAAATGGTCCAGTAAAATTTAGCGTTTATGTGCAGGTGATTTTTACACTCTTGCACAGGCGTAACTCTTTTAGGGAAGGAAGGAGAAACAGATGCAGGCAGCAGCGACAAAAACAATGATTAACTTGGACACAATCAAGGAGGTCATTGCCGCGAAAATGGACGCTGCCAGTTTTTCTTCTTGGATTGCACCACTGGGTTTTGAATTGTCGGATGGTGCATTGACATTGGTTGCCCAGAATCAGTTTTCCGCAGACTTTATCAGCAGTGTTCATTTAAACTTAATCCGTGATGCGGTGTCTGCATTTGGTGTAACTGTTGATATCTGTGTTCGCAGCGCAGCGCGCAGTAATGCATCAATCGCAAATGATAACAATGTTCAGACATATGCACCGGCACCACGCGCAGCAACAATTAACAACGCGTCATTTGATAAATTTATTGCATCCGACGAAAACGCATTTGTTCTGTCTGCATGCCGCAAGGTTGCAGCGGGCGCTGTTACATTTTCCCCATTGTTTATCTATGGTGCGGCAGGTTGTGGTAAATCATTACTGGCAGAATGCATCAATGGTGCAGCATCGGGGCGCGTTATCATGATGACGGGTTCACAATTTGTATCTGAATTTACACGCAGCCTGCATGACCACAGCGTATTTGCATTCAAAGACTTCTGCCGTAACTGTGATACATTTATTCTGGATGATGTGCAGGTTTTGGCTGGCAAACGTGCAACCTGCGAAGAATTCATGGCTTTAATCGTTGATTTGCGTAACGCTGGCAAGAATATCGTTTTAACAGCCGATGCATCACCAAATAATCTGACTGGGTTTGATCGCCGTGCACAGTCTTTGATGGCATCTGGTTTGGTTGCAGATATCGCATCCCCAAACACACATGTTAAAACGGTTATGTTGCGCCGTGCCGGTGTTGCATCGGACGTTGCAGAATCAATTGCTGCGCGCATTGCTGGTGATGGTCACCTGGTTGCAGGTGTTGTAAACAAAATCCGCGCATATTGCGAATTGATGGGTGGGGCAGTTGATATTGATGTTGCACAACGTCTGTTGGCGGATACATTGCAACGCGCCAAAACACCAATTGCAATGGTAAAATCAATGTGCGAAAAATTGGGCGTATCATATGACGCAGTATGCGGCAACGGTCGCAGCCGTTCTTTGGTCTTGGCACGTCAGATGATGATGACAGTATTAAAAAGCGCAACCGGATTGTCATTGACCGAAATTGGCAACATGGTTGGTGGTCGCAATCATGCAACAGTATTGTATGCAATTGCGCAGATTGAAAAATTAAAGCAGTCTGATTTGGTATTGAATGCCCAAATCGCACAGTTAATTGCAGAATGCAAATAAGAATAATGTAAATCATATTGATTTTTGTGCGCTGGTGGTCGCCGGCGCATTTTTAATGTTTGGTAAATACCGGTAAATATGATAAAATACAATATGATATAGTATGCCATACAGGGGATCGAGGGATAATAACCATGAAACACTTAATCGCCATTTTTTCAGTAATTCTGACCCTGGGGGTGGTTGTGCCGAGTGATGGTTGGGGGGCAACAAATTGCAACCCAGTGGCATGTGATGGACCTAATAACAGTGAAGTGATAAATGTTCTTGTTGGTGGGGGAAAGACCGCAGGAAGTGGACTTTGTTTTTATTGCGAGAATAGTTATGCAGGTGATAGCAATTGTGGAGATCATCATATTGCAGGGCAAAAAAATACGAATGGTTTGGTTACAAAAATATATTCATGCGATGATGGTGCATCTGATAGTTGGCTTTCAACATCTAGCACTGCGATATGTGCTGGGTCCGATTTGTCTTTAACTACAATAAGTGACAGTCCAAGTAATAACTATACTTGTTCATATAGTTTGGATGGTTCTACGTATAATTATTCTTATGTAAATGGCGCTTCAACAACTTCTGGAATAGGAAACGTATGTGTTATGTGTAAATGTAGATCTGGTTACAGACGAAATGCGGCTGGAACAGATTGTGAAGTTGATAGATCAGCGCAAGAAACATGTACAAATTCAGGTGGGCAATGGGATGCTGCAAATACCAAATGTTTGTGTGGTACAGACAGAAGCGATGACAAAGGTGAGGGGCAGACCTATGATTCGCCCGGTGCAAGTTGTAAGTGTTCAGATGCAACTTATTCATGGAATGATTCTCAGGGTAAATGTGTTGCACCAGATGCAGCAGAGGTTGAGGCTTGTTCAGAGAGTGGTGGCAGATGGGAAGGTGGACAGTGCATTTGTAATGAAACAACACTGACGCAAAGTTCTGATAAAAAAACATGTGTCAGAAATGATGCCTATTATCTTTGTACCGGTGATGATTCCGGTGGTGACTGGATAAGTGGCAGTTGCAAATGCGACACTAGTAAGGGACTGACTGGACCCAGGGATGGAAAATGTTATTGCAGTAATAGTACTGAGATTTATGACCCAGCGCCACGTATGTGTGTTCGGTCGGCGGAAACATGGTGTCGGCAAACTGGCGGCGAATGGAATGCAACATCTGGAACATGTAACTGTGATATACCATCAAAAAATATTAAGGAAAAGTCAGGTTCATCACCAACACAGTGCGAATGTATAAATGAAGACTATAAGCCTGATGATCCATCGTCAAATGGATGCAAATTAACGGATGAGGCAGCACTTCGTATCCAAACATTTGAACGCCTGCGTGATGCGTGTATTTATGACTGGAATATGACTTTTACACCAATGGAATATGACAGAACCTGGGAGCCCAAAAATTGGATGTGTAACTGTGATGCAGATAGAGGATTGAAGCAGACGGATAATAAACTGTCATGTAAATGTGATGATACACGTGGATATGTGTTGGATTCTGCGCGTGCGCCATACAGTTGCAGATTGACAGATTATGACACAGCAAGGCAGAATTGTGATGCTGCAATCGCTGCCGGTACAAATGCAAAATGGGTTGATAATGGTGTTATAAATGGGCGACATGTTGGAGAATGCAAATGTAAGGATGCAAAACAGGGATATAATTATGCAACAAAACAATGTTTGGATAATGATACCATGGCGGCATGGTGTGCGATGATTCCGGGCGCGGCTGTTGCACGTGACGGCAGATGTTTGTGTCGGACGACAGGACGCGAACCGGTAAATTACAAATGCCAAACCGCAGGCGGTGCAACATCCGGCAGCACAGCAGGCAGTGTCCCGCCTGTTGATACAAGTAAGAAAAAACAGAAAATTACAGATGCAGCCAAGGCATTAAAAGAAATATCAGATGGATTTGGTCGCAGTCATTGGAAAACCGCCAGTGGGAATTTCAATGGCGCGCGCCTGGCATCCGATTCCATTGCGGGCGTTGTGTTGGGTACCGTCGGCGGTGTCGTAACCAGTAATATTATAAAAAAGAACCAGGTAAAGGGCGGATTTGAAAGCCTTAATTGCGCCGTTGGCGGACAAATGGTTGCAGATTATGGTGACCAGTTCCAGGTCGGTATACATTAGGAATATGTAATATGAAAAAGATATTTGTATGTTGCATCTTTGCGGGATTTATGTCTGTTGTGACCATGCCGTTCGCACATGCCGTGGCAACTGTTGGGGACAAATGTAATTCTGGTGGATTCGATTTGGTTGATGGTGCACGACAATTGGTTAATTGTGCGACATATTCTTTGTCAAATGCATCCGAATGCTATGTATATTGTAAAGATGGTAATTTGATATACGGTATTGGAACGTGCAATCCTGGATTCTATCGTTTGGAACCACATTCTGTGCCATCAGATTTGTATCAGCAGTGTGCGTCCAAGGCAGCGGCATGTGAAAGTTCTGGCGCGCCAGCACGTTGGAATGATACATATTGTGATTGTGGTGATAATCGTTATGAATGGAATGACGTAACAATGCGCTGCGAAAATACAGATGAATATGAAGCATGTATTAACGCCAATGATACTACATGGAATGCTAAACTTGGGTTATGCCAATGTGTAGATTCAATACACTATCAATGGAATGGTTCGCAATGTGTTGCATTGCCAGGCGAAGCAGAATGCAACGGTTTCGCATCAAGTCGTGATTTCCAAGGTGATGTAGAATGGGATCCATTACGGCATATTTGTAAATGTATAGAAGACCCAGATGGTAATACCATTGCAAATCCAGATGATTGGACTGTCAATGTTTTTGGCGATGCGTGCGAGAAAAAGCCAGAGGTTCAGCGCCGTGAACAATTTGCAGCAAACCAGCCCGCGGCGGATGAAAAACTGAGAGCGATTCAAGAAAAAATATCTGAATTGAATGGGATATCTGATGATTGGTATCGTAATCGCAGTCATTGGAAGAATGCAGATGGTAAATTTAATACAGCACGTCTGGCATCTGATTCGGTTGCCGGTGTTGTGCTGGGTACCGTCGGCGGTGTAATAACCAGTAATGTTATAAAAAAGAATCAGGTAAAGGGCGGATTCGAAGATATAAATTGCGTAATCGGCGGTCAGCGCGTGGCAGGCTTTGCCGACCAGTTTAATGTTGGTATTCAACAGTAAAAAGAAACACCGCAGGGATTGCGGTGTTTCTTTTTAGGGGATTTTCATTATTTATTTTTGACGCGCAGCGACAATTTGTTTCGCGCGTTCGATTTGTGCGCGATTCAGTTCTGTAAAGAATTCTTGGCGCGCTTCGTAGTTTTGTGGGGCGCGTCGCATTGCCTGGTTGCGTATATCGATCAGCGGATTTACAATTTCGACCAATTCGATAATTTTATTGTATTGGTATATAAAGTCACGACGTGATGCATGATTCAAACGTGTGCCGATGACTTTATTGGCATCTTCGTTCGCAATCAATGACTGTACATGACCAGTTGGGTACAATATCAATGCAGGTTTACCTGACTTTTTGTCCAGGTATTCAATAATTGTTGTTGCGGTGCTGCCCATGATAATACGCCATTCTGGGGCATTGTGCCATACACTTTCGATTGCTGATGCGCCTGGGTTTGGAAATTGTGTGCATGACATAAAACCACCCTTGGCATTGTCTGTTTCGATTCCATTTATTTTTATAACAGCCAATGGTGTGTTTGGACACAGTTCAAATGCACCCGGCATAGTCATTGTATTCAATTGTACAATATATGTATTTTTCATCTTTTTGGTTGGCTTAAATTCGCGTGCAGCTGGTTTCGCCGGATGTTCAACTTGTGATTTGCCACGTTTAAATAAGTTCTTTAACATATCAACTCCTTTCGGTTTGGTTATCTATCACTCACATACATAAATATAATACAAAAACAAAAATTGTCAATAGGGTGAGCAAAAAATAATCCACCAATAAAAATTGGCGGATGTGGATGCTTGTCTGGTTTCCCTAAACAAACAAGTCTTTGACGAACTGGGCGTGTTCGGTAATAAAGCGGAAACGAAATTCCGGTTTTTTGCCCATCAGTTCGGTTACGATTGTTTTTGTCTTTTCTGTGTCTTCGGCGCCTTCGTCCGTACGTGGGGGCAGGTCAACGCGAATCAGACGACGTGTCTTGGGCGACATTGTTGTTTCCTTTAACTGATTCGGCATCATTTCACCCAGACCTTTGAATCGTGATATTTCGACTTTCTTGTTCTTGAATTTGCCGTTCTTTAATTCTTCCAGTTCTTCGTCTGTATCGATATACATCGATTCGGTGCCATGCGTTAATTTGTACAGTGGTGGGCATGATAAATACAGGTGACCACCATATATCAACTGGGGCATATGCTGATAAAAGAATGCCATAAGCAACGATGCGATATGGCTGCCATCGACGTCAGCATCGGTCATAACGATGATTTTTTCATAGCGTAATTTATCTTCGTTCCAGTCCTTAGCCGTGCCGGCACCGATAATGTCAATCAGTTCATTTAATTCCTTGTTCGCGCCAAAGCGTTCATCGGAATTTGAAAATACGTTCAAGACTTTCCCACGCAGTGGCATAATTGCCTGGGTCGCGCGATCGCGTGCTTGCTTTGCTGTACCGCCAGCAGATTCACCCTCAACTATAAATAATTCGGTTCCTTCGACACCATGCTTGGTGCAGTCAGCCAATTTTGCCGGCATGCGGATGCGCTTGGTCGGGGTTTTGCGGGCAACATCCTTGACCTGTTTTGTCTTGATGCGGGCGTTCGCCAGATTTACAACAAAATCTAATACTGCATTTGCAGTCTTTGGATCGGATGCCAAGAATATTTCCCATGGGTCACGCAGTGCATTTTCGGTATAGCGGGCAACCTCTGGATTAGATAACTTTTCCTTGGTCTGACCCAGGAATTGTGGCGTTTTATAGAATACAGATACAATCGCTGCAACAGAATCAAATACGTCATCACTGATAATTGTTGCGGCAGATTTATTATTTACTTTGTCCCCGTATGCCTTTATCCCACGGGTAATTGCAGCCTTGAAACCGGTTTCATGTGTCCCGCCATCAATCGTCGCAATCGTGTTACAGTATGACGAAAAGAATCCATCATCAGATGCGGCGCCATTTTCATCGGTTAAGAATGTCAATGCCCATTCAACGCGACCAGACCCATCTGGGAAATCAACATTGCCCGAAAATATACGTGGCAAAATGCGTGGCTTAGATGCGGTCTTTTCTTCCAAGAAATCGGCAACACCATTTGGATAATAGAATGTTGTATCGGCTGGGATATTCATATCCTCGGTCAATAATGCCGGGTTGCAATGCCATACAACGCGAACCCCACGGGACAAGAATGATTTTGCCCGTGCCATACGATAAATCTTGACCGGTTTAAACACGGCGTTTGTGCCGAATATTTCATCATCGATTGTAAATCGGATTGCGGTACCGTGCGCGTTTGTTGCGTCCCCGCGGGTCATTGGACTGGTTGG
Organism: uncultured Rickettsiales bacterium; assembly: GCA_947176385.1. Taxonomy (GTDB): domain Bacteria; phylum Pseudomonadota; class Alphaproteobacteria; order Rs-D84; family Rs-D84; genus Enterousia. The sequence goes on along the minus strand of CAMWQN010000001.1, from coordinate 51,118 downwards.
TTTGCCACGTGAAAAAGTCTGGCGCCAAGTGAACCCATCGCGCGAAATTGTTACAATCATTTCTGATGACAGGGCGTTTACAACTGATGAGCCCACCCCATGCAAACCGCCACTGGTTTTATACACATTATTATTAAACTTACCACCAGAATGCAGTGTGGTTAAAATAACCTCTAATGCGGATTTGCCAGGATACTTTGGATGTTCATCAACTGGGATACCACGTCCATCGTCGATAATTTCAATCGTTTTTGAATCAATCAGGTTTACAGTAATTTTTTTGGCGAAACCGGCAACAGCCTCGTCAATACTGTTGTCCATAATTTCAATTGGCAGGTGATGCCAAGCCTTTTCATCCGTGCCACCGATATACATCCCAGGGCGCAGACGAACAGGTTCTAAACCTTCCAGAACCTGAATATCTGATGCGTCGTATGTTTGTGTATTTTTTTCTGTCATAGTGACCTTATTATTAGCGTATTTTTAGAGTTTTCGCAAGCAAACAATTTGATGATGACTATGAAATCAGGTTTGTTTTCCGAAATACGTTATTTTTGAATTATGTACATTTTATTGGTCTTGATTTTTTGTATAATGGACTTATATAGTCTGTAACGCATAAATATAGAGATATACAAAATGAATCAGAATCCATACGAAGTACTGGGCGTGGCGCGTGACGCTACGGACGCCGATATCAAAAAGGCGTATCATAAATTGGTCTTGAAATATCATCCTGATAAAAATCCGGGGGATAAATCAGCCGAAGAAAAGTTCAAAGAAGTAAATAACGCATTTGATATCTTGAAAGACCCACAAAAACGTGCGGCATATGACAGATTTGGAAATGCTGCCTTTGCCGGTGGGAATGGCGCATCAGCTGGCGCCGGATTTGGCGGTAATCCATTTGGTGGATTTGATTTTAATATGGGGGGCGCTGGTGGCGCGGGTATGGAAGATATCCTGCGCGAGGCTATGCGTGGTTTCGGATTTGGTGGATTTGATGGCGCATCAGCGGGGCGGGGTGCATCACAACGCGCCGGACGTGATTTACTGGACGAGGTTGTAATTGACCTGCGTGATGCATATTTTGGAACAACGCATACAGTTAAATTTTCAACAAATGTTGAATGTGATAAATGCCATGGCAATGGTACCGCAGATGGTAAATCGGCGCCCAAATGTTCGCGTTGTGGGGGAACGGGTTATGTTCATACACGCCAGGGATTTTTTGCAATGGAAACACCGTGTCCAGAATGTAATGGGCTGGGGCACAAGATTGATAAAAAATGTTCTGAATGTGATGGAACAGGTACTGTTCACAAAAGTCGCACATTGGATGTAAAAATCCCAGCAGGAATAGAAGATGGTGCACGCCTGCGTCTGGCAGGTCAGGGCGAGGCAGGTGCCAATGGTGCCCCCGCGGGTGATTTCTATCTGGATGTACGCGTACGCCCAGACAAGCGTTTTGAACGCCAGGGGGCAGATTTAATTACGCGCATCGATGTACCATTTACAACACTTGCGCTGGGTGGCGAAATAGAGGTTCAAACCATCGACGATAAAACCCTGTCAGTCAAGGTTCCCAGTGGTACCCAGGTTGGTGAACGGTTGCGTGTACGCGGTCATGGTATGCCAACAGGACGTGGCGCATCATATGGTGACATGTACATTGAAATCGCGATTCGTATTCCGACAAAATTAACAGATGAACAAAAGAAATTATTGAATGAATTTGCCGGTACAAAATCTGGCAGAAAAAGTTGGTTTTAATTGAGGGTAAAAAAACGCGCTATGTGCATGATTTGCTGCATATAGCGCATTTTTTTTATATCTATAAATTTGTTATTTTATTTTCTTTAATTTTTCTGCAAAGGTCATAGTATATTGTGTCGCAGACCAGATGGATGCAACCAATGCAAACCACAGACCAAATATTCCAATTTGTGGCAACCATGTAATCAGATATATCCAAATACGACCGGTCGTTGTTGGGGTAATTAAAACAGTTATTGCAAACATTAACATGAATGCACCAGCTGCAATCATCTGTAAAGTTGTCTTTATTTTACCCATTGAAAAACGTGCCTTGGGTACTGGCATTTCAATTTTCTGGGTGCCCAGGAATTCACGCAGACCACTGATATATAATTCACGTGCAATCATAATAATTGTTGGTACAACGATGAACCATACCGGCATCATAACAGACAACATTATCAACGTATTGGCAACCAATAATTTATCACCGATGTGATCCATTACGCCACCAATCTTGCTGCATACATTGTATTTACGTGCAAGCCATCCATCAAACCAATCTGATATTGCACCCAATACAAACAGAATAAATGCTGTCCAGTATAATTGGAACATCAATGATGGGATTATCGCAAATGCCGCAAATATGCGAAATGCGGATAAAAAGTTAACAAAAAATTTCATAGTTTCTCCTTTGTTTTTCAATAATTTATTATACCACGTCTGTGTGGAAATATGCATATATTTTTTCTGCGGCAGATTTTCCTAAGCCTGGTACTTTTTGCAGGGCAGGCAGTGATGCGTCTGCAATGTTACGTGTGCTGCCAAAGTGGTTCAGCAATGCACGTTTGCGGGTTGGACCAATGCCATCGATTTCGTCCAAGACTGATGCTGTAACTGTCTTGGCGCGGGTCGTTCGATGATATGTTATAACGAAACGATGTGCTTCATCACGGACAGCGCGCAACAACAAGAATAATTTTGAATCCTTGGGCATGTCGCGATATACACTGCCGTCTGGCATGATAAAATGTTCGTCGCCATCGCGAACCTCGCCCTTGGTGACACCAAGTACTGGTACTGCACCTGCGCGACGATGTGCAATGTTCCATTGTGCAGGACCACCATCGACAATTATTAAATCCAATTTTGGACCACGCGCAACAGCGCGTCCAACAAATTCAGACATCATCGCAATATCATTTCCTGCGCGTTTAGCGTCTTGTAATTTAAAGTGTCGATATCCCGATTTTTCAAATCCATTATGACTAAATGTTATCATTGCACCAACAGGACTTTTCCCGAATAAATGTGAGTTATCAAAGACGCCCGCCATGTTGATTTTTATGCCCAGCCAATTTTCTAATTCTGTAACTGTATTTTCCCAGTCTAAATTCGCGCTATGTACAGGTGACCGCTTTATACCGCGATTTGATGTATGTGTTAATGCTGCAATTTTATCGCGTACAATTGCAGCCGATTCAAAGTCCATATTTGATGCAAATTTTTGCATTTGTTTTGACAGGTCAGCAATGATTGGTTCACTGTCACCGGTCAATATTCTGCGTGCCAATGCGACATTATCGCTGTATGTTGTTTGTGGCAGGACGCATGGCGCACTGCAACGCCCAATTTGATGCAACAAGCATGGACGTGCGCGGTTGCGCATAAATGTATCTGTGCAGGTGCGCAGTTGGCATACCTTTTGAATTGTCTTTATTGTTTCATTTAATGCGCCGACGGATGGGTATGGACCGTATACGTCACGACGTTGCGAAACCCGACCACGGAATTTTAGTAAACGTGGAAACTCAGAATTTGTTAATGCAATCATGGGATACATTTTCCCATCGGTCAGCATAATGTTATATTTTGGGCGCAGGGTTTTTATTAATTCTTGTTCGCGTACCAATGCGTCCGATTCGGTCGCAACTGTTTCCCATTCAACACGTCGGACCAGTGGACGCATAATTTGCTTATGCAATTCTAGTTTTGATATGTCCATATATTGACGCAGGCGGTTTGCTAAATTCTTGGCTTTGCCAACATACAACAGGGTGCCATCCGCGTCATACATCTTGTAGACGCCCGGGGCATTAGGACTGTTTTCGATTAAATCTGAAAATTGAATATTCATGCTAAATATGATATTATATAAAAAAATAAATAGCAAATAAGAGGATATACAGACATGAAACAGGAATCTGGTCGTTCAATGATTGAAATGTTAGGTGTGTTGGCGATTATGGGTGTCATTACCGTTGGGGCAATTGGAATGATATCAATGGCAATGCGTACACAAAAACGTACCACCGTTAATGACGAAGTTATTCAGATTGTGACCGGGGTTCGTCAATTGTTGGGTGAATATGATGATTTTTCACACATAAATAATGCGACAATCTTTGGTGCAATCGGTATGAAAAACAAGAATCCGTATGGTGGCACATATGAATTATCCGTTGACCCATCAAATTCACGTCAGTTTATTGTAACGATAAAAGGCTTAAGTCAATCTGATTGTGAAGCGTTTGTTACAAAAGCATGGCAGGATTCTGTTGGATACCAGATGTCAAATGGCAGAAATGGTGGTGCAAGTGGTCGTTGTACGGACGCCAATGGTCAGAATGTTGTCCAGATTACATATGGTGAATAATTAAGTTTACCGCAGGGGACTGTTATGGCGGAACCGATTGTTGTATCACAGACCGAAGATGGCATCCGGCTGATGCGCTGGTTTTTGCGTCGTTTCCCAGCGATGCCACAGCGTGAATTTTATAAACTGTGTCGTGGTGGACAGATTCGTGTTAATGCAGGACGTGTTCGTGGGCACGAGGTTTTGCGCACTGGTGACGCGGTTCGCGTACCGCCAACGTTATCTGGATATGCTGGCGCGCCACAGAAAAAAACAGAAAGTGGCGAAAAATTTAGTTTGGCTGATTTAGAGCAATTGCGAAAATGTATCATTCATAATGATAATGATATTGTTGTGTTTAATAAGCCGGCAGGGTTGGCTGTCCAGGGTGGGACAGGAATTCGCAAATCTGTGGATAAAATGGCAGCAGCATTGTTTCCGTATGACAAAGTGTCGTTGGTGCATCGAATTGATAAAGAGACCAGTGGGCTGTTGGTCGTGGCAAAAAATCAGCGGGCGGCACAGCACCTGGCGGCACAATTTCAAAGCAAGACTGCGCACAAAGAATACTTGGCGTTATTGCGTGGTAATGTAACGCCTGCCAACGGTGTTATTGATAATTATATGGTCAAGGGACAGGTGTTTGATGCACCGACCCGCGTATCAGATGGTACGGGGCAACGTCCACAGCGTGCCGTTACAGAATACCGTGTTCTGTCGAATGCCGCGGGATATTTATCATGGGTGTTATTTATGCCAAAAACAGGGCGTACGCATCAGCTGCGCCTGCATAGCGCGTTTTCGTTAAATGCGCCGATTGTTGGTGACCCGTTATATGGTGGCGCAGTAAAAACAGATGCGCCGATTGATGCAATGCTGAATACAAACAACTTGTTTTTATTTGCACACAAGATAACATTTCAACACCCAACGACAGGGCGCATGATGACACTGCGTGCAACGGTTCCTGATTTTATGGCGCCGGTAATAAAATTTTTAGAATTTCAAATACCATAAAGGCTGGTGAATAACATGGCGATAAAGAAAAGACGTTCTTTCTTTATGATAATGCGAATTATCGGTCTGTTTTTTATGGGGCTGATTGTTGCGCTGTTTATCGCATTAAGCCAGGTGAATCTGGAAACTTTGCGTGGTAATGTCTTGACCGTTTTGCGTGATGCAACAGGATTGCCGGTCGAAATAGAAGGTGCAGTGTCTTGGAAATTTTCACTGCGTCCACGGATAGAATTAAATCAGGTGCGTGTATTAAATGCATCTTGGGCAAAGGAAAAATACGCATTCAGTGCCGACAGAATTGATGTACGCTTGAATTTGTTATCATTGTTCCAGGATCGCCCAACGATTCAAAATGTTCGCATACATGATGCGGTTGTTAATATAGAAAAAAATTCTGATGGTAAATATTCGATTGAGCCATTTGCATCGTCTGGTGAAGAACCATCAGAAATTACAGATGTCACAGATGTATTTGTTCAGCCGGATTATCCATTCGAAGACCCTGGCTTGGGTGGTATTCAGGTTCGTAATTTGGTCGCAAACATAGTTGGGGATACTTACAAGGTTGTTGGTTTTTCTGTACGCTATGTGCCCAAGGCTGATGAACGTGAATATGCCGGATGGATAAAGTCTGATCAGGATGTTTTCCCATTCATTGTGTCGTATTCAAAATATAATTCGGAACGTAAAATATATCCGGTTCGTATTGCATTGGCAACAGGTGGTGATGCATTGATTGCCAACATTGCGCTGGAAGGTACCAGTCGCGCCCCAATCGATTTCAAGATTAAGGGTGATATTCCAGATATCGCATCGTTTGGACGTTTGTTTAATTTAGATTTAGCATATATGCCAGCAATAAGTGTTAATTTGGCGGGTGGTGTTGATCGGAAAAAATTGACTTTGCGTAAATCTTCATTGTCGGTTCGTGGTACAAATTTGAATATATCCGGCGCGATGGATTGGTCGGGGCGTAAACCTTCGTACAAGGTTGAAATTGAATCAAAGTCAATAAACCTGATGGAATTGTTCCCGGAATTATATGCTGGGAATAAACAGCTGCATTTAAATCGCGAATTAAACGCTTTTAAAGATATTCCATTGTATGGCAAGGATATGTTGGGACGGGCAATAAGTGTTCGTTTAATTGCTGATAACTTTATTGTATATCGTGATTTGAACATTCGTGATTTAGATGTGTCGGCAAAATTAAAAGATAATCATATTCGTATCGATGGGGCAGCAGTATTTGCAGGTGGCAATATACGCGTCGGTGCAGATGGGGATATCGATAACAATGGACGCATATTTATGCAGGCAGGTGCTGCGGGGCGTAATATTTCTGTCGGTTCATTATTACATCAATTGCGTTTTGATAATTTGATTTCGGATTTGCCTGTTAATATAGAAGCGTATGCCCGTGCAAATGGGCGCAACCTGTCCGAAGTAATGCAAACCATAACTGGTCCGGTTCAACTGTATTCAATTGGGGCAGGGTATGCACATTCCGAATTGGTATCTTATATGTATGGTGCGGATTTTTTAACAAACCTGCGGCACAGTATTCAGGATTTATTCCGGTCGGATAAAAAGTATAATCAGATGAATATATCTTGTGTTGCGGTAAATACAAAATTACGTGATGGCTTGGCAGAAACACGCCAGGGCGTTGCCGTCGAAACGAACGCGATAGATATTCGATTGGCTGGGGATGTAAATTTAGGCAATGAAACCATGCATTTGGCATTGACAACTGTCCCTGTCCGTGGAATAAAGTTGTCTTTGACAGGAAATGTGGTCAATTCAATAGAAATAACTGGCAATTTATCTGAACCTGATATAAGAATATCGGGTGCGGCAGTTGCGGGCAAGGTTGCATCTGCCACAGGAATTGGCTTGTTGTTGGCGCCATTTACAGGTGGAATCGGATTGGTTGCAGGTGCCGGTGTCGGATTGTTGGCAGGTGACTTGTTGGAAAACTGGCTGGCGGATGATGAACCGTGCAAGACTGCATTGCAACGTGGTGCACCTGCACAGCGTGGTGATCCAGATTGGTTGAATGCGCCACTGACGGAACTGTTAAATGGGGTTTTAAATAATAATCAGTAAAAATGGAGAATAAAAATGCATTGGTGGATGGATTTAAATATATTGCTTAATCTGGCGCAGATTGTTGTGATTGCTGGGTTCTTGTTACTGTTTTATCGCAGTTTTATACAAAATACGTCGTCTGAAAAATTAGTGCGCGGTTTGTTTGGGCTGGCGTTGTTGTGGGGATTCAGTTTTGTCTTTACAGCGATACACCTGGATTTATTGGGACGTTTCTTGCACTGGACGGCATTGTTTGTTTCTTTAAGTTTGATTGTTATATTTCAGCCTGAATTACGCAAATTTATGGCGTTGCTTGGAAATATCGATGGCTGGCGTCGCGTGTTCAAACGTGGTGGTGTCGTCGTCCGTGATACAAAATCGTTGGATGCGATTGTCAGCGCGGTTGAATATATGTCGGCTAAGCGTACAGGGGCGTTGATTGTATTCCCCAGCACATTGGATGAAAGCACAATCGAAAAGAAAGGCGTTGCTATTGATGCCAAGATTTCCAGTGAATTATTGTTAACGATATTCTTTAACAAGACACCATTGCATGACGGGGCTGTGATTATTGAAAAAGACAGAATTGCATATGCTGGTGGTATTTTGCCATTGTCCCAAAATAATCTGAACTGGAAATATGGTACGCGTCACCGTGCGGCACTGGGCATGTCAGAGGTGTCAAGTGCAACAGTCTTGGTCGTATCCGAAGAAAGTGGTGATATTTCCATCGCAGAGAAAGGCAAGTTTACAAAATATGAGGATATCAAAAAATTGCGTTCAAAATTGGAAAAGGTTTTGAATAAATAATTATTTGTATGTTTTTTTATATTTTTACGGCGCGCATATTGTGCGCCGTATATTTATTTGCTGCTGATTGCAAAATTTGGGGTAGACGATAGGAATGTTTGCTTTTCATCTTGCACCGAATCGGCATTTTTTGATAAAGTATCATATAAGAAATAAAAATTATTTAATTACAGGAGCATATAATGGAATTTTCAGTATTTCGTCAGGTATTGATACGTGCGCTGGGACATATGCAGTCTATCGTTGAAAAACGCGCTACGTTGCCAATTTTGATGAATGTTAAATTAGAAGTAGCAGATGACCTGATTCTGTCCGCAACAAATGTGGATTTGGAATTGGTTGAACATGTCGCCGCTGATATCACACTAGGTGGCAAGACAACAGTTCCTGTTCAAATGTTGTATGATATCGTCCGTAAATTGCCAGACGATGCAGAAATCAATTTTAAACAATCTGGTGACCAGTTGGTTGTATCCAGTGGTCGTGCGGTATTTCGCTTGCCAACATTGCCAGCGGAAAATTTCCCAGCAATGGCGGGCAGTAATTTGACCACAAAATTCCAGATGACGACAGGCGATTTGGCACATCTGATTAACCAGACTAAGTTTGCAATTCCAACCGATGACGTTCGTTATCACCTGGGGGGTATTTATTTCCATATCTCTGATGAAGGCGACAAGAAGATGTTGACGGCGGTTGCGACTGACGCACAGCGTATGGCACTGTGCGCAATGCCAGCACCAGCAGGCGCTGCGGAAATGCCAGCGGTAATTTTGCCACGTCGCGTTATTGGTGAATTGTCTAAGTTATTAGAAGATGCAAACGTTGATGATGTAACGGTTGAATTGTCTGATACCAAGGCTCGCTTTACAGTCGGCAGTGCAACATTGACCAGCAAATTGGTTGATGCACAATATCCGAATTATCGTGTCGTAATTCCAAAGGGTAATGATAAAATTGCTATCCTGGACAGAAAGCAGTTCGTTAATGCTGTTGACTTGGTTTCTGTTGCCAGTGTTGATAAGACAAAGTCTGTTCAGTTGACATATTCAATGAACAAATTGGTTATCAATGCATCCAGCCCAGATGCTGGTACTGCGACCCAGGAATTGGATATTGAATACAATGGTGACAGTGAATTTACCGTCACATTTAATGTAAAGTTCTTGTTGGATGTTGCGGGTCAGGTTGAAGGTGACCGTTTCCAGATGGAAATGCAAGATCCGTTATCACCAACCATCATTAAATCTACCGCACAGGATACAGATGCTTTGTTTATCTTGATGCCTATGCGTATGTAGATGCGGAGATAGATTTAAATATTATTTTGCCTGCCGTGTGTGGCAGGCTTTTTTATGTTGCACAACGATTTGGCGTTGCAAATGTAAAAAAATATGCTAAAATTCGCTGGATAAAATAGGGGTTATATAATGAGTTTAGATGATTTACGTCCAGGTGTATTGCCACCAAAAAAGATGAATGCAATAATAGAAGTTCCTGAAAATGGCTTTGTGAAATACGAAATTGACAAGGCAACAGGTCTGTTACGTGTGGATCGTATTCTGCATACACCGGTTGCGTATCCTGCGAACTACGGATATTTTCCTGGAACATTGGGTGATGACGGTGACCCATTGGATTGCGTTGTTGTTTGTAATGCGCCATTGCGTCCAGGTGTTATGATTGATGTTCATCCAATTGGTGCATTGTTGATGGAAGATCAGGCAGGTGGCGACGAAAAAATTATTTGTGTGCCACGTGATCGTATCGACCCATTTTATGAAAATGTTTCATATCTGGAAGAATTGCCGAAAATCTTGTTGCACAAGATTGAATATTTCTTTCAGCATTACAAAGATTTGGAACCAAATTCGTGGTCTAAAATTGCCGGCTGGGCTGATCGCGAAACTGCGGATAAAATTATCATGGATTCAATCGAAAGATATAACAAGGCTCATTCAGATAAATAAGAGGTAAAAACATGGCATCATATATTGCAAATGATATGCGTGTGGGTTGGGTGATTTCCCACAATGGTAAACGTTATTCTGTAACATCAATTACCAAGGTTAAACCAGGCAAGGGCGGTGCGTTTGTTCAGGCTGACCTGCGTGATATTGATTCTGGCAACAAGGGTGGTGATCGTTGGCGCGCCGAAGATAAAGTTGAAAAATTGATGGTCGAAGATTTCGATTGTCAGTATCTGTATTCGGATGGTACGGATGCATTCTTTATGAATTTGTCTGACTATGAACAGTTTACAATGCCAGTTGACTCTTTGGGTGAACAAATGAAATTCTTGGCACCTGAAATGATGGTCAAGGCAAACTTTGTCGAAGGGCATCCTGTATCAATTTCTTTGCCAAAGACAGTTATCGCAACAGTCGAAGAAACAGAACCAGCATTAAAGGGTCAGACTGCATCTTCATCTGGTGGTAAACCTGCAATCTTGGATAATGGTGTACGTGTTCAGGTGCCATTGTTTGTTGAACAGGGTGAAAAGATTGTGGTTAATACTGAAACTTTGGAATACGTAGAACGCGCAAAATAAATTTAGATAGCACATCTGCGCACAATCCCGGCAACTCATGTAGCATTTGTACACTACGTTGCTGGGATTGTACGCATCTGCACTATCTAAATTTATTTTTTTATCCGATTAATAATACATCTGCAGTGGGTGCGAATTGCTCATGTACTTTGTACATTGCGTCATTCGCACTCGCTGCATCATTCTAAATTCAGGTGCATCTACACAATTCTAATTCATTTTAACAGGTCACATTTGTGACCTGTTTTTTTGTAATTATGGGTTTTATAAAAAAAGACGACGCGATTGCATCGTCTGAATATTTTTTGTGGTTCTGGTTTACCAGGCTTTAAATTCGCTTTCGCAAACGCCGCCGTCCATAAATACAGAAATTATAACGCCGACACTGAACAACAGGATAAATCCAACCAGCATACCCATACCTTTGGTTTTTACGTCTTCTAATTTCAAGTCGCCTGGCTTAGAAATGTATCCCCATGCCCAGCCTGCGATAATAAATGCTGCGCCGATAAATGCCAATGTACGCAGTGTGCCGAATAACGTTCCCATTTTCGTTACCAGTTCACAGATGTTGTTTGAAATGTTTGTTGCGTAATCGTCACCTGCAGCGTTTGCACTGCCGATTGCCATGGAGAACAACATTAAACTTGCAAAACTTGTTTTTTGTATCAACTTTTTCATTATACAATCCTTTCATTATTTTATTGTATTTTATCACAATAAATGCCCGGATTCAAGTGTCAACATTATAAAAAAACGCCCAAATGGGCGTTATGATTTTTGTCGTGTTTTTGTGTTTGTTTTAGTTTGCAGATACGACAACATATTTACGACGTGAAACAGGTTTTGGCATACCGCATGAATTGCAACCACATGTTGGTTGTGCGGCTGGGACCAAAATCTGGCGTTCAACGCGGACAGGTGCGTCAAAGTTGTCGCGTGCATACAGGTCTGCGCATTGTGTGTTGCGATAAACGATTTTTTTAGAATTGTTCATGCTGCGAATATCTGATGAATAACGTTGACCATTTTCGCCAGCATAGTATATGCAGTCTGGACCATCCTGGGTATAGCGGATGCCGCCAGTGTAATAATCATAATAGTCACCGCATCCAGCCAATGCGACCAGTGAAATAATTGCAATCAGACCTTTTTTCATATTCGTGTCCTTGTTGTATAAATGTGCTCTCTGTGCCCCCGATTCGTTATTATAATTGTTGCACAAAGATAACAATTGTCAAGGTTGCGTGTTAAAAAATCTGTGCGGGGTGTTTAATTGTGTGATATAATTTCTGGTGAAAGGGGAATTAAACATGAAGTATTCTGATTTTGGTTTGGTAAATACCCGCGATATGTTTGCGGATGCGATTAAGCGTGGATATGCGGTGCCGGCATTTAATTTTTATAATATGGAAACTTTACAGGCGATATTGAATGCTGCGCGTGACACGCATAGTCCTGTGATTTTGGCGGTCAGTGAATCTGCATTAAAATATATGGGTGGTGATGTGCTGATGGGATTGATCGCGGGGATGAGATTGTCCCCGGCTGATGGCGTGGCACTGCATTTGGATCATGGGGGCAGTTTTGAAGCGTGTCAGCGTGCGGTTGATTTAGGTTTTTCATCGGTTATGATTGATGCCAGTAAACTGCCGATGGATGAAAATATTGAATTGTCCCGTCGTGTCGCTGACATGGCACATAAATATAATGTCTCGGTAGAGGCGGAATTGGGAACATTATCCGGTATCGAAGATGAAAATACATTTGGGACTGAATCCAGTTATACAAACCCTGATGATGTGGTTCGATTTGTGAATGCTGCGACGATTGATTCGTTGGCGATTGCAATCGGAACCAGTCATGGTGCCTATAAGCGTAAATCGGATACAGAAGAATTGCGTTTTGATATTTTAGCGGCGGTCGCAGAGCGTTTGCCGGGCTTTCCATTGGTGTTGCATGGTGCATCCAGTATCCCACAACATTTTGTGGCATCGATAAATGAATTTGGTGGTGCAATGCGTGGGGCACGTGGAATTGCAACAGATCAATTGCAACGTGCGGTAAAAATGAATATATGCAAAATAAATGTCGACAGTGATTCTAGACTCGCATTTACCGCTGGCGTGCGTCAAAATTTGTCACAGCATCCAGATGGATTTAATCCGCGTGATTATCTGGGGGCAGGGCGACGCTTGATGTATGAAAATTGCGTCGATGAAATAAAAAATATTATGGGTTCAGATAATAAATTGTAAAAAATCACCGCCCCATGTGGCGGTGTTTTTATTTCTTGTCGTCTTCGATATTTGCCAGCGAAAATAGTACAGATGATATCAAGGACTGGTATGGGACGTGTTGCGCGTCAGCCAGTTCTTTTATTTTATCCAATATTGGTCGTGGAATACGCATATTTATAACACAGTCTGATTTGTTGAACGCGCGATATGCGGCGTATTCTTTCAACAAAGATTCAATGTTCATAATGAACAATTGTTGCATAACATTTGGCATAGACAAACCCCTATACAAGTTACAATACTGGCGTATTTACAGGTGACTATATCAATGTAAATACAAATGTCAATACAAATGTAATCACGGCTGTAACGACAGCTGTGTTGTCAGTTGTATTGTGTGCTGTGTGGGCGTTTGCGTTGACTGGGAAAATTTGCAATTTATAAAATTTTTGCGCTGGTGGTGCGGATAAAAAATGAACCATGCCTTGCAATTTTTTCTCGTTGCAGGTAAAATTGGCATAGAGTTTATTCAGGAAAGGAATTTATATGTTAAAACGTATTTTCGCGGGGGTATTGTTTTGTGCGCTGGCGATTTTGCCTGCGCATGCGGAATTAAAGGTTGATATTATTGCCGGGGCAACTGACCCCATTGCAATCGCAATTCAAAAATTTGAACGTGGCGAAAACGTGTCTGCAAATGATGCAGCAATGATACGGTCGGTTGTTGAAAATGATTTAAAGACAACTGGAATATTTCGTATCGTAAATCATGATGCTTTTCCTGAATATGTAAAAATGGGTGCAATGCCGAACTTTAAATCATGGATGGCGATAAAGACCCAGGTTCTGGTTCAGGCAAAGTTAATGTTGGATGACGCGGGACGATATAAATTGGAATTCTATGTATGGGATGTAAATGGTGCCGAACAGATAGAGGCACAATCCCTGGTCGCATCCAAGAAGTCAGCACGTCGATTGGCACATATTATGGCGGATGCGATATATGAACGCTTGACGGGTGAAATTGGATATTTCGATACCCAGATAATATTTATTGCGGAAACAGGACCTGTATCGGCACGTGTCAAACGTATGGCGATAATGGACCAGGACGGATATGGTATGCGTTATTTGTCTGATGAAAACACATTCGTTATGTCGCCGCATTTTTCGCCAAATATGCAGACGGTTGTGTTCTTGTCATATCGTAATGATGACCCAATGGTCTGGGCGCTGGACTTGGATACCGGTGAACAGCGTCGCCTGGGACAATTTGGCGGGATGAGTTTTGCACCACGTTTTTCACCCGATGGTACCAAGGTTGCATTGTCATTGGTCAAAGATGGCATTACACATATATATGAATATGATATTGAATCAAAAGCACTGCGTCAGTTGACGTTTGGTAATTCATTGAATACCAGTCCATCGTATTCGCCTGATGGCAAGAAAATGGCGTTTAATTCTGACCGTTCTGGACGTCAGCAGATTCATGTCTTGGATTTAGCGACCGGCGAAGAACAGCGCCTGACTTATGGGGCAGGGCGCTATGCAACCCCTGCATGGTCGCCAGACGGTCAGTTTATCGCATTTACAAAAATTGCGGATGATACATTTTATATCGGTATAATGGATCCACGTGGTCGTAATGAGAAAATATTAGCTGGTGGCTGGTATATGGAGGCACCATCTTGGGCACCTGGTTCGCGCCGCTTGGTATATTATGAAACAGAAAAGGCATTGGATAATATTGAACGTATCAGTCATATCCGCAGTGTCGATATTACCGGACATAATATATATGATATTGAATTGCCTGATGGTATAAATGGAACAGAACCAACATGGTCGCCACGTCTGCCATAATTTGGTGTGAAAAGTGCGTTGGGTATTTAGTGTTTTGTTAATATTGTTTACTGGCACAGCGTTTGCTGTGCCAGCACGTATTGGGTATATTGTTGATGGTGATACCTTTGCTGGCATCGTTAAATTGCAAGATGATATTGAAATTTCTGTACGCGTTCGTCTGCGTAATGTCGATACGCCGGAATTACACGGGGAATGTGCCGGTGAAATTGTGATGGCAAATATGGCACGTGAACGCGTGTCGCAATTATTACCGGTTGGAACAATTGTTGATTTGCGTAACGTCAAAGATGACAAATACCTGGGGCGAATTGATGCAAATGTAATTTTACCCGATGGGCGTGATGTGGGCGATGTTTTGGTTTCAGAGAAACTTGGGCGCTCATATTCAGGCGGGCGTCGTGCAGGCTGGTGTGAATAAAAAATCCGCCATTCGGCGGATTTTATTTATGCGCTGTGTTTATTTATTGCGTCTGCTATTTCGTCCAGTGATGCATTGCAGGGCAACAGTGGTTCGAAATATACATTTGCTGTCCCGCTGTTCATTTTACCATGCTTTGGCCAGAATAAACCTGCATCTGTGCCAACTGGCAATATTGGCAATTTTAACTGGTGTGCCAAGTACAACAGACCGCGTTTTAATTTGATTCGCTGCCCTGGTTTTACACGTGTGCCTTCGGGGAATATGATTAAAATCTGACCGTCCATGATTTTTTTTGCGACAGCATCTGCCAGTTTATTCATGTTTGTTGCGCCACGTTTGCGATTTACAGGCTGCAGACCCATGCGCCAAAATGCCCAACCATAAATTGGTATCCACAGTAATTCACGCTTTATGATAAAGAATGAATTTGGAACATTTGTTGCCAAGATTGCAATTTCCAATATAGACATATGCTTGGCAGCAATAATAGCCTTGCCATCCAGGCGGATGTTTTCATTTGGTTTGACTGGGATTCCGTTTTCTTCGACGGGTGGGTAATGTATTTGATATTTTATTCCCATAAACAGGCGTGCCAAAACCAAAACACCGCCCGCGCATGTTATTACCAAGAATTTATTTAAACGCTTGTTTATCAAACCGACCAGCAAAAATGGTGCCCAGACAATCCAGTATATTGCCAATATGAATTTAAACAAAATTGTTTTTAACATAGTAGTGTCCTTTTATCCTTCTTTGATTCCGAACATTGTGACAATGTATTTTATATATTCAATGGTCCAGCGTTCAAGCCTTTTTGTTGCATGCATACCTGATAAAGTGACAGGGCAGGTAACAATTTCAATGTATGGTATTTCAGTACGTAATAAATATTTTGCACGTGACATGTGGTCTTCGGTTGTGACCAGAACCAATCGGTCCAGTCCGGCGCGCTGGACGATATCTTTGATTGCCAGGGCATTTTGATATGTAGATTTCGATTCGGATTCTATCTTTACATTGTGTGCTGTGTTGCTGATGGGGGCACCTGCACCAATTATATACAGGTCTGCATCTGGGTATTTTTGCATTTGACGCATTGCAAATGGAATACGACGTTCGTCACCAGTTAATACAAATATACTGTCGTCTGGTAATATTGTGCCGCAATTACGCGGGGACATTGATTTAAACATCATGCCACCCAATACAAAACATATTACCAATAAAAAAGACGGTGTGACAAAACGCATATTAACTGTTTTTTAATAAATTTAATGTTGTGCGACGGGTTATAAATATCGCAAATACTACAATCAGTATTGGCATCAATATCAATGCAATCCAGCCCATGGTTCCCAGTCCCAGCATTGCCAGTAAACCGACGCGTGCTGAATGTGCGGCGGATAGTATTAATAACAATACTGGTACTGCTGCAATAAATCCGCCTAATCCTGCGATTGTGCATATTTTTGCGACGATGATTTGCATTTGGTGTGCAACGAATGCATCACTGGCACCGATTTGGTTTAAAATTTCCAATTCACGACGGTGTAATAATGCGGTGTTTCTGGCGATGTATGTTATGCATACACCAATCGCGCCAATTGTTAATGCCAAGACCAGACCTGCGATAAATATCATTTTCCATCCGGCGGCTGTTGATGCACGCAGTGCCTGGGCGTGTGTCAAGAAACGTGCATGTTTATCAATGCGGCTGCCAACATCAATCATGTCAGATTTTGTTTTAAATTTGACTTCGAACATTTTTGGCAGATAGTTTTCTAATGAACGGCTGCCTGAAATCCATGGTGATAATAAATCTTTCATTTGATCGGTAGATACTTCGGTTACCGATTCGATTTTATCGCGATTTGAATCCAGAATATTTTTTACTGTTGCGGTGTTATCAGCA
The DNA here is from genome assembly GCA_947176385.1 of uncultured Rickettsiales bacterium. Classification (GTDB taxonomy): domain Bacteria; phylum Pseudomonadota; class Alphaproteobacteria; order Rs-D84; family Rs-D84; genus Enterousia. The sequence continues at coordinate 33,811 of CAMWQN010000001.1, read as the reverse complement.
TTCATAACCTGGATAGTTGCGATTTGATTCCATTGCGTGTTCCAACGGATAACACCTGTTCCGATTGACAGGGCAACACCCAATGCCAGCACGGATAAGAATGTCAGTAATGACATAATAGCTGTCATAAAGACAGACTGTTCATGAACCAGCGAAAAAACAATAGGTGTCTTCATTATGCGTTCCCGATATCATCAAATTGTTTAGATAATTCTGCAAAATAGTTTTGTGGTTTTGGACCTTTCCATAATTTAGGGTTATCTGATGTTGCAGGTTTTTCATTTTGCGATGCGTCAGATGCTTTGCTTGTTTTATTTGGTGCACCAACAAATGTCAGTTTATGATTTTCCACCTGGATAACAGGGAATTTATATGTATCCATTAACTTTTTACTGTGTGTGGCCAATATGATAGTTGTGCCGAACATTTTATTCATTTGGATGAACAGTTCCATCAAGCGTGATGCATTTTCATCGTCCAGGTTTCCTGTTGGTTCGTCGGCTAACAATATTGCAGGTTGGGTAATAATTGCACGTGCAACGGATACGCGTTGTTGTTGTCCGCCTGACAGTGACTTTGGATTCGCATCAGCATATTTTGCCAGTCCTACCCATTCTAAAATCTTGGTCACCAACTTTTTAATTTTTGCATTACTGATACCGCGTACACGCAGTGGCAGTGCGACGTTATCAAAAACACTCAGATGGCTTAATAACGAGTATTCTTGAAAAACTATTGCCATTTTATGACGCAATGCGGTTATTTCATCGCGTGACATATCAGCTGTTGGGCGACCAAATAATTTTATTTGACCACGAGACGGTTTGTGTAATTGGTATATCAGTCGCAGCAGTGTTGTTTTGCCAGCACCTGATGCACCTGACAGAAAATAAAATGCGCCGCCACTAATATTAAAGGAAACATCGGATAAAACCTCGTGTCCTGTGTCATAGCGTGCGCCAACATTTGCAAAAGATATAGCTGTATTGTCTTCCATAATTCGGTATCGTAGTAAAAAAAGATTTTTGGGTCAAGAGAAACGCAGACTGTATTTATATATCGGTATTATTAAATGTAATAAAAAAAACGGGGCGAACCCCGTTAATTTATTTCTTTTCTGTGGCATCTTTTACATTTGTTGTCACATTTCTGTTCTTGGCCCAGATTTTTTCACCGGTACCTGGGAACTGTGGGTTTTCTTTACCATAAGATATTGTTTTGATGCGTGCTGGTTCAATGCCGTCCTTTATCATAACCTGTGCGGCGTTCCCTGCACGCAGTGCGCCCAAAGCCAGGTTGTAATCAACAGAACCACGTTCGTCACAGTGACCGCCCAAAACAACTTTTACATCTGGGTTTTTCTTCATATATAAAGACTGAGCCTTTAAATTTTTTGCAGATTCACTGGATATTTCAGCAGAATCAAATGCAAAGAAAACTTTGTCGTCGTTAATTTGTGATGGTACACGACTGCATGCGACCAGTGATACAGCAGCAATGCCAAGTACGATTTTGTTCATGTTGGTGTTCCTTTCTTTCTGGTAGGTTTAAATATCTATTCGAATTTAGCAAATTTTTCAAAAACATGTCAATATCTTATTTTTTGTTTTTGGAACTGGGGCAATTTTGTGATATCATATCTAGGAAAATATTTGGAGGGATAAAACCAATGAAAAAATTAGTATCAGTATTTGTGCTGGCTGCGATGACAACAAGTGCATCTGTTGCAGCGACTGCAGTTCCAAGTCATATCAAGCGTGACGCGCGTGGCGGATATGATGTTACATATAGTTATCAAGACAAGGTAAAGACCGGTTGGTATGCAGTTGGTCGTGCAGGTGTCAGTTTCTTGAACTTTACCAGCAAACAAAAATTGGATGGTGAAAGTATCGAGGATGATAAATTCTCGTTTGAACCAGTGTTTGATGGAACCTTGTCAGTTGGTCGTCATTTTGGTTATTTCTGGCGTGGTGAATTAGAATTGGGTTATATGGGACAGTTCTCGAATTCGGACCAAGGTTTGGATTTTGATTTGTCTGCACCGTATTTGATGGCAAACGGATATTATGATTTTACAAATGGTTTGTATCTGGGGGCAGGATTGGGTGTTGCTTTGCCAATGGCGCATCTGGATGGTGTGTTTGTTCGTGGTGGTGATCGTGACAAGACCGGTTTTTCGCCAATGGCTGGCGTGATGGCAGGATATACAACCAAATTGGATGACAATCTGGTATTGGATTTGCGGTATCGTTTGGCTGGCTTTAATGGGGTAAAGCAAGATATCAAGGTCGTTACCGAAGATGGTATTGTTGATGCCCAGGCAAAAGTTGGTCTGATCTGGGATAATTCTATTTCAATCGGATTGCGTTACGAATTCTAAATTGATTTAGGAAAAGTGTTGACCCGATTCGCTGAAAAATTGTAATATTATAGCAAGTAGAGAGATGTTATGAAAAACGAACTGAAAATATCAACCATATCGATGATTTGCGTGTTGTGTGCGTCTGGTATGTCTGGCGCATATGGTGCTTCGTCGGTTCGGACGCTAGGGGGGGCTGGTACATATACCAGTGCGGCATCTGCGTCCCAATCTGGTGGCAGTGCTGGTGTTGCGCGTGCGGGTTCTGTACGTGTTGCGCCGTCAACTGTTAAGGCAACAACGGCAAAGCCGTCGAACAGCGCATCGGTAACAGCGGGACGTGCTGCAACGTCGCCACGTTTGTCTTTGGGTAAATACTTGGGTGGTGGTACCGCTATCAGTGGTGGTTCATCAACCCGTCCGGGAACTGGTACATCAGGCGGTGGTACATCAACCACAAATCCTGGTTTGTCAGCGGACGTCAGCAATCGTTTGGAGGTGTTGGAAGACAAAGTTGCTGATTTAAAATCTGCTAATGATGATTTAAAAGAATCTAAGCAAGATAAATTGACCGGTGACGATTATATCGAAATTGACAAGGATGGTAACGTATCCTTGATTGTCGAGAATTTGAAAGAAGATTTGCAGGGAATCAACGGACGTGATGTTGTAATTGGCGTCAGTGATGATAATAAATACATTGTATGGAAAAATGACGGTGATGAAGCATGGACAAAGTTAATCGCAATTGATGATTTGGTCGGTCCCCAGGGTGAAAAGGGTGACAAGGGTGATCCGGGTGATGCTGCGGATATGGCGTTGTATTCTACGACTGAACAAATGAATGCGGCGATTGCGGATGCGTTAAAGGGCTATGTTGCTGTTGGCGATATTTATTCCAAGACAGAAATTGATGAAAAATTAAAGCCTGTCAGCACCTTCGAAGAAAGAATGGCTGATTTAACTAAGGCTGTCGAAGATAATATGCAGGCACTGCAAGAAGACATGGAAATTGTTAATAATATCAATAATACGGTCAGCAAGATTGTTAATGAAAATGGTGATATTGTTATCAATGCCAGCCAGATAGCGGAAAACAGTATTACCGCCCGTGAAATTGCGCCGAACAGTATTACGAATACAGAATTAGCAAATAATACGGTTAAATTAGAAAATCTGAATACAGAGGTTACTGATCAATTGGTTGGTGCGCCAGAGGATGAAGAAGATGGGATGTATGTTCTGTTGGTGACACCGACTGGCGAACGTATCTGGGCGGATTTAGCAACGGAAGAAGATGTATCTGATATGAATTAGTAAGGTAAGATATCTGCTGTATGCAAATAGTTAAAAAATAAAAAACAAACGAAAGAAAGGAAAAAACAATGACAAAAACAAAAATCGCATTTGCAGGCTTTATGGGTGCAATCCTGATGTCTGTGGGGGCTGCGAACGCTGTGACAACATCTGTTGCAACCAAGGGCTATGTTGACCAACAGGTTAAGAATGTTCAAGAAGTAATTGATGGTTTGGGTGATACATATGTTACCATGCAAGATGTGGCTGATGCGATAGATGATGTTGATTTATCTGCTTATCAGACAATTGCAAATATAAGCCAAACATTGAATGGTTTAACAGATGAACAAAAGGCAACTAGATATCCATCAGTTGCAGCGGTTGCAGCGGCAATTGAAAGTCTGGATTTGGGTTTGACTACAGAACAGATTACACAGTTGAAAGAATTGGTACAATCGGATGGTGTTGTTGCTCAAATTGATTCATTAAAGACCCGGGTCGATACTTTGACTGGTGAAGGTGAAGGGTCAATTGCAAAATCTATTGCTGATGCGATAACTGAACATAATACTGCAGCTGATGGTAAATATCAGGCACAATCAACTGCTGCATACTCGCTGGGTAATGCGACTGGGGGATGGACACCATTGACTGCTGATGAACAGGCTGTCTTGACATCTGGTATCACCGCTGAAAAGGTTGCGGCATATGATGAATTGGCAGGGGATGAAGGTACAATCGCAGATATGCAGGCAACAATTGATAGTTTGGATACGGACATTAATGATGCAGAAAATGGTTTAAAGAAGATTGTTACAGAAATTGCAGCCGATGTTGCTGATAATGCGGACGACATTGCCAAGAACGCAGAAGATATCGCAGCAAATACAGCTGAAATTGCGAACAAAATTACAATGCCTGCTGAATGTACAGCTGAAAATTCAACATGTGTGTTGATGAGTTCAAATGGTACAATTTCTTGGACACCGGTGACATCACCTGTTGAAGACTAATAAAAATATGTTCCATCCCGCATAAATTTGCGGGGTGGGATTTTTTTTCAGGGGAAAATGAAATTATGTCGTTGACCCCGATTCGAAAAATATGATAAAATGCATCATGCAAAGGAAAGGGAAAAATATGAAAAAATTAACAGCAGGAATCTTTGCCGGAATTCTGACAATTGTGACAGTAAATGCGGCAAATGCTGCCATCACGTCCAAGGCGTATGTTGATGGTTTGTATAATCCATTGAAAGAAACTGTTGATACTAATACGGGTGCTATTACAACATTGACAACAACTGTTGGTGATGCAGATTCTGGGTTGGTAAAAGATGTTGCTAAATTGCAAACAGATATCAGTAGCTTGACAGGTGGTAATGGTTCTATTGCTAGTCAAATTGCAGATGCATTAGGTGATTTGGGTGAAGATACAACTGTTAAAGCCGAATTGGATAAAAAACAGGATAAATCATCTGCTGCATACTCAATGGGTGGCGAAAATGGTGCATGGACTGTAATGACACAGGCACAACAGGATGCATTGAATTCTGAAATCACAAAAGCGGATGTTGCTCAAATCAATACCAATAAATCAGATATCGCAACAATCAGTGATAAAATCGGTGAAATTGATGAAGGTAAAACAGTTGTTGGTTTGATTGATGAAGTAAAAACAGCTGCATCTGGTGATGTCGATGAAAAATTGGGTGATTTAGGCGATGGTAATAATACTGTTGCTGATGCTCTGGCAAAAAAGCAGGATACATTGGGTGCAACAAATGTAACAACAACTGGTTCTGGTAATGTTGTATCTGCTGTTACTGCAGATAATGGTGTCGTTACTGTAACCAAGACAAATGTTATTCCAGCAGTTACAACAACTGGTCAGACAGGTACATTCGTTTTGACAGCAACTGTGACAGCGGATGGTGTTGCAAACTATATGTGGGAAAGCATTGAACGTGCAGCAACTGCAACAACAGAAGAATAATGTTGTGTTGATATAAATGTTGTGTCTTGGAAACTTTCAGGGCACAACAGAAAAATAAAAAGTGGGAAAGAAAGAGATGAAAAAATTAACAGCGGGTATTTTTGCAGGTATATTGACGATTGTTGCGGTTAATGCTGCAAACGCGGATATTGCAACAACAAATTATGTTAATCAAAATGTAGATACCAAAGTTGGTTCTTTGGGGGCATTGACTACGACCGCAAAAAACAACACTGTTGCAGCAATTAACGAAGTAAATGCTGCAGTCGTTGCTGCCAGTACCAGTGCAACCAATGCGTTGGCGGATGCCAAAGAATATGCAGATGGATTAAATACTGCAATGGACGCACGTGTAACAGCTAACAAGACAGCAATTGATAAATTGAATGCAAATGCAGACACCGAAGGCTCAATTGCTAATATAGTTGGCAAAGCGGTAATGAATGTAACTGGTGATATTGATACGCTGTCAACAGATGTTGAAAAATTAAAAGGTAATGCTGATACACAAGGCTCGGTCGCAAATTCAATCGCAACAGCGATTGCTGGATTGGATGGTACCGTTACAGGTACAGGTGTTGTAAAAACAATCAGCCAAACAGATGGTAAGGTTACAGCAACACTAAGTGCTGTTTCAAAAACAGATTTAGATACTGGATTGTCCGCAGAAATTGATGCGAAAATGGCAACAACTGCATATAATACTGCAACAACAATGGCAGCAGATGGTGCATATGCGAAAAAGGCAAATACAGTTGGGGCAAACTTGACAGCATTAGATACCCAGGTAAAGGCAAACGCAGATGCAATTGCTGAATTGACAGGTAATGGCGAAGGTTCTATTGATTCTTTGCAAAACAGTATCACAGACCTGGAAAATAACAAGGCAAATTCAGCAGATGTTTATACAAAAACAGAAATTGATGGCAAGATTGATGATATCAATGATTCTATTGATGGCAAGGTAACAGCAAAGAATTTGAATAATAAACTGTTGACCACAACAACCACTGGGCAGTTGCAGGATGCATCAACCGGTCTGACAAAACCAGCAGAATGTTCAAACCCTGGTGTTTCATGTATGTTGATTAACGATGGTACAGCCTTTAAATGGGAAAAAGTTGTTGATACATATACAGCATCAGCCAATTAGTAAAATTTGTGTGGTGTGATTCTGTCACATCACACATATAATTTTCGGTAATATCAAAAGAATCTTTGTTAAGGACACAAAAAATGAAAATTTCGTATAAAGTTTTATTCGCAGCAGTATTAGCAATCGCCGGTACAAATGCATTTGCGGCGGATGTATCTGGTTTGGCAACGACTAACTATGTCAAGGGGGCAATTGATTCTTTGCCTGATGTTGCACGCACTGGTTCATATAATGACTTGGCGGATAAACCAAGTATCCCAGCAGCCCAGGTTAATGCTGATTGGAATGCAACATCTGGCAAGGCGCAAATTTTAAATAAACCAACGTTGGGTGCCTTGGCTGCAAAGGCTGCTGTAACATCTGCGGATATTACCGATGGTACAATTGTAAATGCAGATATCGCGGCGAATGCTGCAATTGCAACGTCAAAGATCAGTGGTTTGGATACCGCATTGGCTGGAAAGCAAGCGACAGCAAATATCGTAAACCCAGTAGATGGCAAGTTTGCGGCTGGTGATGAAACCAGTGAAACAAAATACCCGTCAATGAAAGCAGCACAGCAAATTGCAGCCGCTGCGGCATCTAATGCGGTAACAAAGATTTCATTGGATTTAACAGCATTGCAAGGTGAAGTATCTGATTTGGCAGACGAAGTTGATGCAAACAAGGCTTCCTTGGGTGACTTGGCAGCAAAAGATACTGTTGCAACTGCTGATATTAACGATGGTGCTGTTACCGGTAAAAAAATTGCAAATGGTGCGATTGTTGGTGGTGGTAATGTTTCTGTATCCCAAAATGCAACAACTGGGGTAATTACTGTATCTGGTACACAGTATTCTTTGCCGTCAGCAAATGGCACTACATTGGGTGGTGTTAAAACTGGTGGTGATATTACCGCAACCAATGGTGATTTAACAATTACAGATGGTAAAGTAACCGCAGCAAAGTTGGCATCAAATTCTGTAACCAATGCCAAGATTGCAGATGATGCTGTAACAACTGCTAAAATCAAAGGTTATGGTACTGGCGAATGCAGTGGCACAAATTGTGCATTGGTTGATCTGGGTTCTGGTGCTGTTTGGTTGCCAATTGTTGATGAATATACTGCCAAATAATAGAAGATAAATTGGGTGCTGTGATTTGATTTAATCAAATTGCAGCATCTTGGGGCTTGCGTTAATAATGCAATTTGTGTTATAGTACGAAATATAGAATGTAGATGATGATGAAATACAGCAAATATCTTTTTATAGTTTCTGCGATTGCAATGGTGTCTGGGGCAAATGCGTATGCGGCGGCGGTTACAGGACTGGCAACACCGAATTATGTTGATGGTGCTATCAATTCTTTGCCAAGTGTTGCGCGTACTGGTTCATATAATGACTTGGCGGATAAACCAAGTATCCCAGCAGCCCAGGTTAATGCTGATTGGAACGCGATATCTGGCAAGGCACAAATTTTAAATAAACCAACACTGGGTGCGTTGGCTGCAAAGGCAACAATTTCTAATGCTGATGTTGCGACAAACGCGGCAATTGCGACATCAAAAATCAGTGGTTTGGACACTGCATTGTCTGGCAAGCAGGCGACAGCAAATATCGTAAACCCAGTAGATGGCAAGTTTGCGGCTGGTGATTCAGGCAGTACAACAAAATATCCTTCAATGAAGGCTGCAGAACAGATTGCAGCGACTGCTGCAGCTGGTGCAATAACTGAACTGTCTGGGGATATAGAAGCGGTACAAAGTGACGTTGATAAGTTGGCAGCAACAGTTGAAGCAAATAAGAATGCTTTGGGTAAATTAGCAGCAAAAGATGCGGTTGGTTCTGCAGATATTACCGATGGTTCGATTGCTGCGGCAGATTTGGCATCAAATTCTGTCACAACTGTGAAAATTACCGATAAAAATGTAACCAAAGCAAAATTAGAAGATTCTGTTCAAACATCATTGGACAAGGCGGATAATTCTTTGCAAAAGGCAGCCAGTGCAACATTTACAAATGGTCATGTGTTAAAGGCAGATGCCAGTGGCAATGTTGTTGATGGTGGCGCATTGGGTACTTTAGCAACCAAAAATGCGATTGCATCTGCGGATATTACGGATGGTACAATTGTAAATGCTGATATATCTGCCAGTGCAGCAATTGCGACATCAAAAATCAGTGGTTTGGATACTGCGTTAGCTGGCAAGCAAGCAACAGCAAATATCGTAAATCCAGTAGATGGCAAGTTTGCGGCTGGTGATGAAACCAGTGAAACAAAATATCCATCAATGAAAGCAGCAAAGCAATTGGCTGCAACCGCAGCTGCTGGTGCTGTAACTGAATTGTCTGGTGACATAGAAGCATTGCAGGGTGAAGTAACTGATTTGGCAGCCACGGTTGATGCAAACAAGAAGGCGTTGGGTAAATTGGCGTCAAAAGATGCAGTTGGTTCTGCTGATATTACTGATGGTTCGATTGCTGCGGCAGATTTGGCATCAAATTCTGTTACAACTGTTAAAATTGCAGACAGCAATGTTACAACGGCAAAATTGGCAGCTGGTGCCGTTACCGCTGCAAAAACCAGCGGGGTTATTGGTAAAATTCCGTCGGGCAGTGCAACGTCTACAACCTTTGCTGATATATGGGTCCAGTAAAAATAATTATCCCGACATTGTCGGGATTTTTTTTCTTTATTAAATACGTCATGTGCGTAAATTGCTTGATTCCTGAATAGAAACTGTTTAAATGAACCGTATGACAGGTATGTTGGATATTCTATCTTTGAACAGTACGTATTATTTACCCGATGGTATTGATTGGGGTAAAATTGCCGGTGGTAAGTTTGCGGGACTGGCAAATGTTTTGCCGTTAATACAAAAATATCGCATAAATTATCGAATTGATATCCGGATTCCACAAACATATGCAATAACAACTGGTGCGTTTCGGCGTTACAATATTGCCAAGTGTGGGGTACCGGATGTATTGATTGATGATGCGGTGCGCGTGATGAAAATATGTGGTGGTAATGTTGCAGTGCGTTCGTCCGCCAATATCGAAGATCAACAGGGACGTACATATTCTGGTGCATTTAAATCTGTTCTGTCTGTGCAAAATCGTGCCCAGATGAAAGATGCATTAAATACAGTTTATGCATCGTTGAATAATGAAATTGTTTTACAGAATCATAAAAAATCAGACCTGGCAATGGGTGTTGTTATTCAACAAATGGTGTCGCCGCAGATTGCTGGTGTTGCCTATTCTGAAACATGGTACAAAGATCCGTTTGATGTTATAAACTATGTTAAAAATGATGTTGCAGATAACCTGGTAATGGGGCGTGATAATCGCGCTGAATACTTTGCGGTTGGTAAGGCAATTGTGGGTAAAAATAACAAAGAAGAATTACTGGATATCGAACATTTTAATGACATCAAATATGATGCTGTGTTTCAACCGGGTGTGTATGCCAGGTTTGGATTTGCCACAGTTGATGACCGCACGCAGCATGCAGATTTATTTAAAGTTGCAGCACTGGCAAATTCGCTTGAATATGATTTGGGTTATCCGGTGGATATGGAATTTGCAATCGATAAAAATAACTGTCTGAATGTTTTACAGGTGCGTCCGTATGTTTTGCCGACATTTTATACAAAAACAATTGATGCACAGACATTGTCTTTGTTTGCGCCGGGGCGGGAAATATTGACTGGACCTGTATATATTTCAGATTCACGATGTCCAAAATTTACGATTGATTTTCCAAAAGATGCAAAAATTATTGTATTCAGGGATGAACAGTCGGTTCAATTTTTTACGCCGAAATCAATTATAGATACATGGCAATATATTGTGCCAGATCGCCGTTCTCCGTTTTCTGCACAACATAATCATATCGGCAATATGACACGTGAAAATCTGGATTTTACAATGCTGGAAACATTTGGTCGTAACGCTGAATTTGCACATATTAAAAATGGTGATTTATTAAATGTAAATCTGTTGACTGGTAAAGTATTCGTGCAAAACAGTCGCTAGATTTTTTACTACATCAATAACATTAAACCAATCCCCAGTCCCGCGCATACAATTGCACCAACAGTTATTGGCCAGAAATATTTTTTTACAATTGCGTTTGCGCGTGTCTGAAATTTCCACAGCAGTACTGCCACAATGCTGAAACGTGCGGTGCGGAATATTGCGGTTACCCCCAGAAACAACCAGATTGGAAATCCGATAAAACCTGCACAGATAGACATAATTTTATATGGGATTGGTGTGACCGCTGTCAGAAATAATATCAATATGCCGTGTCGCAAGAACATATTTTGGGCAGTTTGGAATTGTTCAGGACTGGCAACATTATTTACCAGCCATATACCAACCGAATCAAACAGCCACATTCCAATCATATACGCAATTGCACCGCCAATAATTGACCCCAGTGTTGCCGCGATTGTGATTGGTAATGCGCGTTTCCGATTCGCGATGATGGGCGGCGCCATGAATACTTCGGGTGGGACGAACAAGAACACCGATTCGCATACCGTTAATATAAAAACTACCCATGAATATGCTGGGCTTTCTGATTTTTTTAATATGAATTCTGCAAATTTCATCGCGATAGTGTCTGTAATTTTTTCTTGATTGTACGTATTTTTCAGGTATCGTTCAATATGTAAATGCAGTTACAGGTGATTTTATGGTAAAAAAACAGGCAAATTCAAATCGTGCAGAACGCATTGCTGCCAAGGTTCAAACACTGGTTGCAGAAATTTTGCGTGATAATTACAGTGATGACGCTATTATTGGTGGGGTGTCGCTGGTCGGCAGTGTTGCCCATGGTGGTTTGCAATTTGTGCGTCTGTTTTATTATTCCAGAAATTCGGATATAAGTGCTGTTCAACGTCGATTGGATGAAATTACACGCATGGTGCGCTTTGATTTGGCAGCGAAAATGAATCAGAAATATGTGCCTGATATCAGATTTGTTTATGATGATACATTGGAACGTGCAGCGCGTATTGATGAATTGTTGGATAATATCAAGGATAAGTAGATGAACGCATCGTACAAGATATCACAAGTTACAAAGTTGACGCAATCTACGATGCTGGATTGTTACTATATTGTGTTGCAATCTTTGCCAAATGATGCAGATGGATTTTATTATACGTTGCAAAATAAAGCAGATAAGCCAGGGGTGGTTATGTTTGTTGCCTTGGACAAGGGTGATGTTATACGCGGTTTTATTATCGGGCATTTTACCGGGACACCTGGTAATGCCAAGATAGATTGGTTGTTTGTAGAAGGGCGCCATGGACGCCAGGGAGTTGGTGGTATGCTGGTGCAGACATTGTCAGATTATTGTCGTGCGCACGATATATCCCAGTTACATGTTCAGCCTGCACGAACCATTCAGGCACGGCAGTTCTATGCTAAACATGGCTTTGTTCCACGTGATTATGTTCTGTGGGACAAGGATTTGGGGCGGTAATATTTTACCGTCTTTTTTTTATAAAAAAGCGATTGCAAGACGTTATATACTGGTGTATCATTGCCGCATACAATCAATAATTATCAGGTCCAGGTGTACGCATGAATCAAAAGAATATTCGAAATTTTTCTATTGTTGCACATATCGACCATGGAAAATCAACGTTGTCTGATCGACTGATTGAATATACCGGTGGTTTGCAATCCCGTGAAATGAAGGCACAGGTCTTGGATTCAATGGATATTGAACGCGAACGCGGTATTACGATTAAGGCACAGACTGTGCGTCTGAATTATACTGCGAAAGATGGACAGGTCTATCAACTGAATTTAATGGATACGCCGGGGCATGTGGACTTTTCTTATGAAGTGTCGCGCAGTCTTGCTGCATGTGAAGGTGCATTGGTATTGGTGGATGCAACCCAAGGGGTGCAGGCACAGACATTGGCAAATGCATATCTGGCATTGGATAATGATTTGGAAATGTTGCCGGTATTAAACAAGATTGATTTGCCATCCAGTGATGTTGATGGGGCACGTGCACAAATCGCGGATGTTATCGGTTTGGATGCAGAAAATGCATTATGTGTATCTGGTAAAACTGGGGCAGGGGTACCAGAACTGCTGGAAGAAATTGTTCAAAAACTGCCATCCCCACATGGTGATGAAAATGCGCCGACACGGGCTTTGCTGGTTGATTCGTGGTATGATTCTTATTTGGGGGTTGTGATATTGGTGCGTGTTGTTGATGGTAAATTATCACGCGGTCAAAAAATAAAATTTATCGCAACCGGTGCAGAATATGTTGTTGATAAAATCGGATATTTTACACCAAAAATGGTTGATGTTGATTGCCTGAATACTGGTGAAATTGGATTTATTGTAACGGGTATGAAAACAATCCATGATTGCAAGGTAGGGGATACAATCGCAGACTGTCGCACTGCATGTCCGCAGCCATTGCCTGGGTTTAAGCCATCAATTCCTGTTGTGTTTTCTTCGTTCTTTCCGGTAGAGGCGGATGATTATCCAGCATTCCGTGAAAGCGCGGAAAAGTTAGCATTGAATGATGCGTCTTTCCATTTTACAACCGAAAAATCATCTGCGCTGGGGTTTGGTTTGCGTTGCGGTTTCTTGGGGTTGCTGCATATGGAAATTATCAGTGAACGATTGAATCGCGAATTTAATTTGAATCTGATAAATACAGTCCCCAGTGTGTTGTATAAAATTCATCTGCGTAATGGTGAAATTATGGATTTGGAAAATCCTGCCGATATGCCGGATGCGACCAAGATTGAATCTATCGAAGAACCGTGGGTACGTGCAACGATTATGATGCCGGATAAGTATATGGGTGGCATTATGGGGTTATGTTCGGAACGACGTGGCGTTCAAGAAAATATTTCATACGTTGGCAATCGCGCTGTGTTGGTTTATCAGTTGCCGTTGGCAGAAATAGTATTTGATTTTTATGACCGTGTAAAGTCACTGTCGTCTGGGTATGCATCGTTTGACTATGTAGTTAATGGTTATCAGCCATCTGATTTGGTCAAGGTGTCAATACTGGTTAATGACGAAAATGTAGAACCGTTGTCGTTCTTGTGTCATCGCAGTTTTGCCGAACGTCGTGGTCGCCAAATTGTTGAAAAATTGAAAGATTTGATACCGCGTCATCAGTTCAAGATTCCATTACAGGCAGCAATCGGTGGCAAAATTATTGCACGTGAAACAATTGCTGCATATCGCAAAGACGTTACCGCAAAATGTTATGGTGGTGACATCACGCGTAAAAGAAAGTTGTTAGAGAAGCAAAAAGAGGGAAAAAAACGTATGCGTACATTCGGAAATGTTGAAATTCCGCAAAGCGCATTTATCAACGCACTGAAAGTGTCTTAAAAAACATAGGATAAGAAAATGAAATGGTTGACATATTTACATCGCACACCTTTGGCGCAGATTCGCGCAGACTGGTCAGAATATATGGGATTATGGCGCAAATGTGTGGCGTTGCGTGGATTGCGTAATGCAGCATATAACAAAATTATTCTAAGTGTTAATGCTGATAGCGTGGAGAACCCATCACCATCATGTGTACAGCAAACATATTATTATACAAAGTCGCCTGCTGGACAAAGTGGTAATGATATGCTTGATAATATGTTGTGGGTAGCCCAATCGACATGTAAAAAATTTCGCGAAAATGGCGATGGTGTAAAGTGTGAAAAATCAGATTGTCCATGTGTTGCGGACAATCATGAATATGCAGATGCATGTGCGCGTTACAGTTTGATGCACCGGGCGCGGCGTGATTTCTGGCGTGTAAAATCCGCCCAGGCAATGCAACGCAAAAAATAAAATAACATCGGGGGGTGACTATGGCACATCAATTTTATTTTAACCCGTATATATTGGACAATCTGCCGGCGCCAAGTTCAGGCTTTGATGTTGTCCAGGATGTGTCAGAACCACGTCTGCGTATGTATGTGACCAGCCGTGGCGTTAAAAGTTTCTTTGTCAGAAAACGTATTCGTGGACGTGATCGTCGCATTATTATTGGGAATTATCCTGATATGGATATCGAAGATGCACGTGCTGCGGTCCCGCAAATACTGGATGCGGCAATGCAGCCGCCACGTGTGCGTCGTCGCAAGATTACGTTCAAAGATTTCTTGGATATGTATTTGGCAAATCGTGTCCGGCGTGGTGTTGGGTCGTATGATAAATTAGTGCGTGCGATAAATCGTCATCTGCCAGATTTGTTTGAAAAAAATATTTCAGAAATATCGGATAACGATGTGGCAAATGTTATTGGTAATATTTCTGGGCGTGCAATCGCCGCACGTATGCAAGAATTACTGCAAAGTATTTTTAACTATGCAATAGAGCAGGGATATGTCAAAAAAAATCCTGTTGCTAAATTGCCCAAGATAGTGCAAACACGTCGCGTCCGTCCATTGACGCGTGCGGGTATGTCCCGATTGATAGATGCAATAAATGCTGAAACTGCGCCTGTGATGCGTGCAGCATTTTTAATGCTGATATATGGGTTTGCGCCCAAGGCAAAAGTTTTCTCGATGAGTTGGGAAGATTTAGATTTTAATCATTATATGTGGAATGATATGCCGTTGTCTGATTTGGCAGTGGTGTTGTTGCAAGATTTGCCACAGGATGGTTGCTGGGTATTTATGGGACGTGGACGTGGTCATTTAACAGATCCACGCTTGGCGTGGCAACGTGTCGCAAATGCCGCCGGTATGCCAACGCTAACAATGGATGATGTGCATAAATTTATGATGCGTCGTTTGGTGTGGGCATCAGACCGCGAAGATTTACGTGTGAATATGAATGATTTGTTGGCTGATATAACCGCCTAAACATATATTGGGATAAATGTCAAGTCTTGTTATTGTTTGTTATAATTTCTTGACACTAATGCCATAAAATGATAGTTTTATTAGTAATGACGTCCCGCAAAGGACCGGAAAGTTAACTGAAACAAAGGATAAAAAATGACAACTTTCGAAAAAGTAAAAAAGATTGTAGTTGAAAAGTTGAGTGTTCCAGAAGAAAAAGTTACAGAAGAAGCAACATTCATCAATGACTTGGGTGCAGACTCTTTGGATGTTGTAGAATTCATTATGGAAGTTGAAAAAGAATTCAACATCACAATTCCTGATGAAGAAGCCGCTAAATTGGAAAAAGTTAGCGATGCTGTTAAATACATCGACGCACATTCCAAATAATTGGGCGCTGTATTGAATATGCAATATATAATCCGTCGCAATATGTTTTATTGTTGGCGGATTTTTTTCTGTACGTTTGATGTTTAAACAGGTATTATAATAAACGTACAATTGGAATTCTGACAAAGGATTATAGAATGAGAAGAGTTGTTATTACCGGTATGGGCATTGTATCGCCTGTGGGAACTGGTATTGAACATGCATGGAAAAATGTTGTGGCTGGAAAATCAGGCGTACGTACAATTGATACATTTGACCCAGCTGATTGCGCGGCACAAATTGCAGGTCTGCCGGTGTGCGGAACAGAAGAGGGGCAGTGCAATATCGACGCTGTATTGGATGCCAAAGAACAACGTAAAATGGACCGCTCTACAATTTATGGTATGATTGCTGCGGACGAAGCAATGCGTGATGCAAACCTGATTGATTATGATGGGGATAGTACCCGTATTGGTGTGTCAATCGGTGCAGGTATTGGCGGTATGCAAACGATTTATGATAACTGTGTTGAATTATATACTGGTGGTCCACGTCGTATCAGTCCGTTCTTTATACCAAAATCAATTATTAATATGACAGCTGGTAATGTGTCGATTAAATATGGATTAAAGGGACCGAATTTATCTGTTGTTACTGCATGTGCAACTGCTGCGCACTGTATCGGGGAAGCGGCACGTTTAATCGAACATGGTGATGCAGATATCATGATTGCAGGTGGTGCAGAAGCCGCAGTCTGCAAAATCGGTGTATCTGGATTTACAGCGATGAAGGCATTGTCCACACGTAACGATGATCCAACTGCCGCATCACGCCCATGGGATAAAAATCGTGATGGATTCGTCATGGCAGAAGGTGCCGGTATCTTGGTTCTGGAAGAATATGAACACGCTATCAAACGTGGCGCAAAAATTTATGCCGAAGTTGCAGGTTATGGTTTGTCCGGTGATGCGTATCATATTACAGCCCCAGCCCCAGGTGGCGAAGGTGGTATGCGTGCAATGCAGGCTGCATTGCGTGATGCGAATATGACACCAAGCGACGTCGATTACATCAATGCACACGGTACATCAACAGGATTGGGTGATATTGGTGAATTAACCGCAGTTAAGACTTTGTTTGATGGATGTGATGTGTGTATGTCATCAACAAAATCTGTAACTGGGCACTTGTTGGGTGCAGCCGGTGCAGTCGAAGCGATATTCTGTACCCTGGCAATTCGTGATGGAATTGTTCCACCAACAATTAACTTGGATGACCCTGTTGATGAAGTTGGTGATTTCGACCTGGTTCCGAATGTGGCGAAAAAACGCGATGTTGATGTCGCAATTAGCAATTCATTTGGATTCGGTGGTACAAACGCATCACTGATTTTGAAAAAAGTGAAATAAAAAATCGCCCATTTGGGCGATTTTTATTTTATTAATTTGTTACATGATAAATATCATTTCCGATTTGAACATTTATGCCTTGGGCACGGTTTGGTTCCAGATTGATGCAACATGTATTATTTTCGATATGTATGCGCAATGATGGTGATGTGCATTTATTTTCTGACCATAAATTAAAAACATAATTTCCTGCATGTAATTTTGTATATCCTGTGGCGCACAATGGCAGGCATGATGATACGCCAGCGTGTGCGGATATATTGTCCCCATGATTTCCGGTGCCTTTTGGACATGGGGTGCACGTCGCAGCGCCCGCATCGCTGTATGTGTTGTCAGGGCATGTTTCCAGACCGAATGTCTGGGTGTGAACTGTTGCTTCGTTTGCTGCGTCGCAATAGACTCTGTTCTTGCCTGGGCAATATGATCCGTTTGGGCATTCAAGTATATCATGATAATACGTCCAACCTGTACAACCGGTTGGTGTTGTCAGATAATATCCCGGATTTACCGCAGCCCAATTATATGTGCCCGACATGTCATATTCGCCCGTATCGGTATTATATCCAGCATATTCGTACAGTTCGCCACGTTCTGATTTTAGCCAACTAAGAACAGCGCAATTTTGTAATGTCTTTTTCCCTGGTGTGGCAGTAATGCCGGTTTTGTCTATCACGGGATTATAGTAGTAATTTGGGAATGTTGTTCGTTTATGTAATTTTGCGTCGGGACATTCGTATCGGATTTTATCACCCGGGCAATAATATTGGTTGGGGCACGTTTCACATTCGCCGGAATCTGCCAAATAATATCCGGCATCACATAAATCTGCTGCGTGCAAAATTGTTGGAATAAGCAATAAAATTATCACCGTCAATATCCGCATAATTTGGTCCTTTGATGCCAAAGTTTTTCTCTCGGAAATTGACGGTCGGGGAGTTTGCGAAATCAGTATACTAATGATTCTGCCGCTTTTGGGAATCCCTGTTATATAACGACAGCTCCCCGACCTGTTGATAAAGGTCGGGTGAATGTAACGATGATAAAACAGGCAGTTTTTTATTGCCGCCAGTATTTGTCACCGAGTATACAGGGCTCGCAAAAGCCCCGAACCCAATTCCCATTGGATTCAATCCTATGCTATCATAAATGTGTTCTGGTTATCAATATGATTTATTGTTATATGCAGTCATAAAAAAAGAAATCGTCCATTTGGACGATTCCTTTTTTATTTGTTTTCGATTTTTTTATTAAGAAGCGTATTGTAATTTTTATAAAATTCTTTGGCAACTGATGATACATCACGGAACCATGGACTTGTGTCTGTTGCACAATATGCGCCAGAACATGCCAATTTGTTCAATGTGGTTCTGCCCTTAGCAACATTTCCGCTTAATACGTTTGCTTGTTTTGCGATACTGTCGGGAACAGTTTCAAAGGTTATCCATTTTCCAGGACCGCCCAGACCAGCAATATTATTTCTTGTGCGTGCCAATTGTGATGTACCACGACCAGATTCATACATTGATATAGCAGCAGAAATAAAAGGGTTTATTTGATTTTTTTGTGCTTCTTCCAAAAATACCTGTCCCATGTCTTGCAGTTTGCTGGGGATTTTACTGTTTAATCTGCGTGCAATTGTTTTGTTGAACGCCTGGTGGAATATATCCGGATCAATGTCGGAAAAATCTTGTTTAGTTAATACCAGTGAATATTCTAGTGGCTTAAAGTTATCCTTGGCTGGTTCTGTCATGATTGCATATATGAATGTTTCACATGGTTCTATGTCTGCATCCCATACATTTTTGCAAATTTGTGCCAAATCTTCTTGGGTGACACATCCTGCGTTATCAATGGTGTCAGATTCATTATTTGCAATCAGAATTTCAAACAGTTCATTATATGCGCGTTGCAGGTCCTGTGGCA
Source organism: uncultured Rickettsiales bacterium (assembly GCA_947176385.1). Lineage (GTDB taxonomy): Bacteria > Pseudomonadota > Alphaproteobacteria > Rs-D84 > Rs-D84 > Enterousia. Next base: position 14,468 of record CAMWQN010000001.1, on the reverse strand, counting down.
ATTCAGACATTTGATTGTGCATTTCTGTTAATTTATCGGAAGAAATACAGTATCTGTCTGATGCGGCATATGCTGGTAATATGGCGCAGGTCAGTAATGTAAAAAATAATATTTTGCGTATCATTGATTCAGTGCCTCGCTGCATTGTGTTGCGATTTGGTATGCTTTGTTTAATGTACTTATTTGCTGTGCATTAAATACGGTTGCAACGCCACTAGCAACGGTTGCGCCTGCTGCCAGAACGTTACTGGCAGTGTTCAGATTCTTTTCCTTTGCTATTCCTGTATCGGAATTATCATCGCGGATTTTATCACTGTTTGCGACTGCGCTGGTAACTGTACCGCTTGCACCAACTGCAATGCCAACACCGCTGGATATTGTTGCACCCTTTGCCAGGTTATCAATTTTACTGACATCCAGCGTGCTGTAATCACGGCATGCGTTTATAATGGTGTCCATTTTTTGCAATGTGGCAGAATCAGCATTGTCGATTTGTGCCTGCATTTTAGTGTCTTGCAAATCATGGATTGAACGAATGCATTTATCCAATTGTGTTCGTAAATCTTGGTCAGTGCGGTTGTTTGCCGCAATAATTGTGCCGGCGATATTTGTCGCTGTGTTTCCAGCCAGCAGACCGGTGCGCCAATTTCCCAGATTCTTGGATTTTTGTTCCAGGTTACTTTGGGTTGGGGCAGTTTTTGTTTTTCCTTCGGCTAATGCAACTGTGCCTTCGATGAAATCCTGGCTTTCGTCCATACTCATTTCTGTGTGACCAGATGTCGCCTCGCGTTGTTTCGCATCGCGGATAAGTTTTTCAATTTGTTTATCGATGTTTGCTTTGGCAAGACCGACGATTGTTGCGCCAGCACCCGCAGCGGTACCGACGCTGGTAACGGCGGTATTAACCTGTGCCATTGTCTTCATAGACTTGAATGATTGCGATATTTTATCGCAACTCATACGTGCATTTGTTATGGCAATTTGTGGGTCCAGTGGTGTGGCATTACATGAAAATGTTATGCACACAGCAGGAATATATAAGATATGGAATAATTTTTTCATGATAATTTATTCTATCATAAAAAAGTCTTATTAAAAAGGGGGGAAGAAAAATTATTATTCTATGGTCGGAGTGACTGGGGTCACTCGGCACTATGTGCCTGCGCGCAAACCGTAACGGCTCGATTGTACGATGTTTATCTCGCCTACTTGTTTTCGAACCAGGCATTGTTTCACAATGCGTGGTATCGACCATCATGCCTGCGATAAAATAAAAATCACCACAAGGGTGATTTTAATTTTATGGTCTACGTTTCTGGGCTGCTTCGCCACCTTGCAAAATTGCACTGCGTGCAATCGGCGTATTCCCATTCGCCTTTTTGCTGCGGTTCAAACCAGCGTCTCGCTGGTTCGAACGACATTAACATTCTTTCATAAATTAAATCCACCACAAGGGTGGATTAAATTTATGGTCGGAGTGACTGGGTTCGAACCAGCGACCTCTACGTCCCGAACGTAGCGCTCTACCAGGCTGAGCTACACTCCGTATATTTATGACGCGCGCATTATGCTATGAGGCGGGATAAAAATCAACTGTTTTTATTTTCCTTTTCTACTTGTATTTTTATTTTCGCATACTACCTTTTATATATATTTCAGAAAGGAAAGAATATGTTTGCTTTAAATTTTTTATCAAAGGCACATTTTGATAACTATGATGATTATGTTCAAAATGCGGCGCCAAATGTTCCAGAACATTTTAATTTTGCATACGATGTTATTGATGTATTGGGGAACACGGAACCAGACAAGGTCGCATTATTGTGGACGAATGATGATGGTGAAAAGAAATCACTGACGTTTCGTGACCTGTCACGCATGTCAAATTCTGTGGCAAATTTCTTGGCGTCAAAGGGATTGAATAAAGGCGATACTGTTTTGCTGTTTATGCGCAGACGTTGGGAATATTGGGTCTTAATGATGGCGATGCATAAATTAGGTGTGATTCCAATCCCGTCAACCAATCAATTAAAAGCCGAAGATATCAAATATCGTATTGATGCGGCGGGTGTTCGCATGATAATTGCATTTGATGACGGACATATTGTGAATGAAATCCGTGATGCAATTGGTGATGCGGATGTACCATTGATTGCATCGAATGAGGTGGCTGATGCGATAAATAATATGCCATCAACATTGGCACGTGTGCCGAATGAAAATACGGACACTATGGTTGTGTATTTTACCAGTGGTACAACAGACATGCCAAAGATGGTTGCACATAATTATACGTATCCACTGGGGCATATTAACACAGCGGTATTCTGGCAACAATTGCGTGATGGCGATATTCACTTTACATTATCTGAATCTGGATGGGCAAAGTGCTCATGGGGTAAAATGTATGGTCAGTGGTTGGCTGGTGCGACAGTATTTGTGTTTGATTTTGCCAAGGTCTTTACAGCACATGATTTGTTAAAGGCAATCAGTGAAAATCATGTGACATCATTTTGTGCACCACCGACAGCGTATAAAATGCTGATACATGCTGATATAAAAAAGTATGACTTGTCGTCATTGAAAAAGGCTGAAATCGCAGGCGAGGCATTAAATCCAGAAGTGTTTGAACGTTTCTTGGAATTGACAGGCATTAAATTACGCGAAGGATTTGGTCAAACAGAAACCTGTGTTATGTTGTTTAATAATCAATGGATTGAACCAAAGCCTGGCAGTATGGGGATGCCGGCGGCAGGGTGGCGTGTTCAATTGCTGGATGAACGTGGTCGCCCGGTCCCAGATGATACGGTCGGTGAAATTTGCATTGATATGCATGACGCGCGTCCGACAGGATTATTCCAGGGCTATCATAAAAATGAAAAATTAACAGCGACTGTATCGCGTGATGGATATTATCATACCGGTGACGTGGCGTATCGTGATTCGGATGGATATTATTGGTTCGTTGGTCGCAATGATGATTTGATTAAAAGTTGCGGTTATCGCATCAGCCCGTTTGAGGTTGAAAGTGTATTACTGGAACATCCCGCCGTGCGCGAGGTTGCTGTTACAGGTGTCCCTGACGCATCACGTGGTATGGCGGTCAAGGCAACAATTGTTCTGAATAAGTATTTTCAGGGCACAGATGTTTTAATACGTCAATTACAGAATCATGTGAAAAGTCGTACAGCGATATACAAGTGTCCACGTATAATTGAATTTGTTGACAGTTTGCCAATGACAATCAGTGGTAAAATTCGTCGCGCCTTGATACGAACGATTGACAGTGCGAAAACGGCAATTGTTGAACCGGTAAAGGATACACTGGGGATAACCAAAGGCGAAAAATAAATAATAACAGTGTGGGTAATTCCCACACTTTTTTGTTGTGCGATAAAAAATATATATGTTATACTTTGTTTGAATTCAAAGGGATTTGGATTCGGGGCTGTAGCAAGCCTTTAAAACCCGGTGCAAAAGTGTATCGTAATCCTAGGATTTCCATACCTTTGCGTCGTTATCTATTTATACCCCGACATTGCGCCGGGGAGCTGTCAGCTATACAACAGGGTTTTCCCAAAGGCTGACAGAATCATTGGTTTTATGATTTGCTAACTCCCCGACCGTCAAATTCTATTGACGGTATTTTCTTTTGTAAAAACGGGAGATATAGAAATGAAAAAACTTTTATCAACAATTGTTGTTATTGCCTGTCTGGGGATGACATATAACGCATATGCTGCTGGGGCATTGACGTGTACACGAACAACCACGCCGCCAAGTGGTTTGACCAGTACCAAGGTCATTACCGGATGTACGGGTACTACGACCAGTTATTATGTAACAGCGAATTCATTGATTGATATCTTGGGCAGTTGTTCTGCATGCGGTACCGGGTATACGCGTGAGGCAGTGACGATATCTAATATAAACACTGCTTCGTCGTCTTGGAGTGCGGTAGAGTCTAATTGTGCAAATATCAGTGCTATGATATCGGGGTTATATACATGTGTTGCAAAAACGTGTACTGATTGTACCAGTGATACAAATTGGGTTAGTTTTGCAGCTGGATACCAGAAAAAAACCACTGCCACATGCAATGCTGGTGTGTGTACCAAAACGACAGCATATCAATGTGCCCAGGGGTACTATGGTTCTTCGACAAATGGTACATCTGGGTGTGCACGATGCCCAACATGGACTGGGGTTTATAGTGATTCAGCCAAAACAAAAGCGGTAACTGGATACAGTGCTGCTGGAATAACAGCTATTACAGGTTGCATGATATTGCCTGGTACTTACTATGATGTTACGGGCACGTTTAATATGGGAAATCCATGTACGTATACTAATTAGTAATAAAACGGGGCAACGCCCCATTTTTAATTTTTGTAATAGAAGTACATGACGGCGTTATCTTGTTAAAAGTTTTATTGGTTGCATCATTACTTCTTGAACCCGTTTTTGTATGTTATATATGTCGGATTCTATTATAAATGGTTTGCCGATGTTTTTGTGATAGCCATAATAACATGGCATTGATGCATAATATGGATTAAATTCAATAATTTGCAGGTCTTTGTTATTCCTTTCTAATATATCAATTACAACATTCTGTTGCCATGATGTTGTAAAAGGCAGTACTTTGCTGTTTAAAAATTCAATGGCGCGCGGGATAAATTCTGATGAATATTTACTGGCGCCGTTTACTTTATATGATGAAATACCTTGGATTTTATTGTCTTTGACCATGACGCGAATTTCTTTTTCTGTTTTTGCGTCACGCAGTTCGTGGTTAAAGAATATATATACCGGCAAATTTAGAACGTGTGAATCTTGGTATTCACGCATATATCTGTCAGAATTGCACATTGCGTCATATATATTGTCAATGCTGTTTGCACGTGTTCTGGATTTTGTTTTTGCACTCATGCCGCCCAGTTTGAAAAAGCAGCCTTGGATTTTATCAAAGTCTGGTTCAATAACTTGTGTTATATATTCACGAATAAATTCTTTGTCGGGACGTGGAAATAAATGTGTGGTATCAATAGAATATGTTTTTATATTCCTGGGCAAAAAATGTTCCAGGGGACGGGGCAGATATTGACGACTGCATAATGTGTTATATGCCGCTTTGATAACAAATTCAGGTTCTGATTTAAAGTATGCTGATGTTACCGCACGGTGCAGTATTTCCAGTTGATACTTCGTCGGGGCGTCTGGATAATTAAAATACAGCCTGATGGCTTCTGTCAGATTCATGACGTTTATGGTACAGGCAGAAATTTAAAAATCAATAATTATAAAAACACAATATAATTCCTTTTGATATTTGCAATTGATTTTTTATCTGTAATAATATGCGCATTATGGCACGCAAAAGAAAATTATTTCCCATTCGTGTTTTGATACAAATCGTTGGAATACCAGTTGCGCTGGTGTTCGGTGTTGCGTTATATTTCTTTGGAATTGAATCACCACTAAAAAGCGATGTTGTTTTTTCTGTTCGTCGTGGGGATACGGTGTCATCGGTTGCGGCGGATTTGCAAAAACGCGGAATAATTTCATCAGCGGAATTGTTTAAAATATCTGTGCGTGCGCATGGTGGACGCATCCAGCGCGGTGAATATGAACTGCGGCGTGGCGCCAGTGCGTGGCGCATCGCACATATTTTATCGCGTGGCGAAATTGCAACGACAACCATCATTGTACCAGAAGGCTTAACCGTCAAACAGATTAAAAATTTATTGTTAAATTCATCAAGTTTAACAGGTGATGTTGAATGTGGTCCATTATATGATGCTGCTGTCTGTGATTTGCATGATGGCGATTTGTTTCCGGATACATATCGTGTTGCCAAGGGGACGAATCGATTGGCATTATTGGAATTGATGCGTCGGAAAATGGCAGATGTTGAGTCCAATTGGCGCAGTGCTGGCGCGATACACCCGAAACAATTACATGATTGGCATGATGTCGTGACGTTGGCGTCAATTGTTCAAAAGGAAACGCCACGTGCATCTGAAATGCCGATTGTTGCCAGTGTTTATTTAAACCGTCTGCGTAAAAATATGCGCCTGCAGGCGGACCCAACGGTGGTTTATGCACTGACAGATGGTTTGGGTGATATGCAGGGGGCGCCACTGTTGCGTGGGCATTTGAAATTAGAGCATCCTTATAACACATATCGAAATGCTGGATTGCCACCGGGACCCATCGCAAATGTTGGTCAGGCTGCATTGCGTGCGGTGTTAAAGCCGGCGGATACAAATTATCTGTTTTTTGTTGCAGATGGCACGGGCGGACATCGTTTTTCGAACACGTATGAAGAACACTTGCAAAATCAGGCTGACTGGCGTGCGATAAAAAAAAGTCGCAGTGGCGGTAATTAAAATCGTCATTGGCGATATTTTTGATTATCAAATTTTTTAATGATTTTTGAATTTTATATTAAAAAAGTCCTGAAAACCAGGGATGTTAAGTATGCTTTTGTGGGAATAAAATCCGAATCGAAAACTCGCGTATTATACCATATTTTGGGCGGTTCTGCAAAAATCTTTGGGCTTGAAAATGGGAATAAATACATAATAAAATAGTAGCAGGCTAGAAAATAAAACGTCTAGTTTCGTCAAACAAAAGGAAAGGATATATTATGAAAAAATTGATGTTGACTTCGTTGATGGCTGTTTTTGCAGTATCTGCTGCGAATGCTGCACCAAGTTATTTCGTTGGTGGTTCTGCTGCGTTGAAAGGGGCAAACGGTGAACATAACACCGCATGGTATGTTGCACCAGAATTTGGTTGGCATTTAAGCGATAACTGGGATGCTGGTTTGGCAGCAGGTTTTGCATACGATAATGGCATTACATCATTTAATGGTGAAGCGTTGGTTGATGACGAAGGCAATGCTTATACTGTGGATAAATATACATATGGTGTAAAAGGCTTTGCACGTTACAAGATTGCACAGTTTGGTGCATTGAATGTATTGTTGGATGGTTCTGTTGGTCTGCAGGGACAAACATATGATGACGATGAAAATACAGAATCATTGTGGTCATTGACAGCAGAAGTTTCACCAATGGTTACATATAACCTGTCTGATTCTTTCACACTGTATGCGAAATTGAATTTCTTGGGTGCAAACGCAGGATATACTTTCAAGAACAAAGATTTGGATGTAAAGAATTCTTGGGAATTTAAAGCATTTGGTGATTCATCAGATGTCTTGAATACCGGCGATTTCAAAATCGGTTTCTACTACAACTTCTAATCTTGTCGTAAAGACTAAACAAAAAACCGGCGGTTGCCGGTTTTTTGTTTGGGCTGAAAATCGTCCTGTTGCGCGGGGCAGGGCATCATGCCAAGATTTTGCTATGTGTAATAAATGGTTTTATAAATGTTGTGTGATTTTGACGATGATGCCGGGTGCTGGATATGCGGCGCGTCTGGATATCAGTCGCATAAAGCGCGAAAATGAATTTTCGGTAACTGTTGGCACGTATTATCAAACTGGGTTAAATGCTGCACGTACGCGTCAGACGGATTTTAAATCGGGCAGTATAAATACCGACAGTTTTGATTTGTCCTTTACACCGACGGAAAATTTAAGTTTGGTCTTTACGACCAGTAATAACTATGCTGATGCTGCCGCGGGCGTGCAATATAAGTTAATAAAGTATGATTCATTAAAATTGACCGCGACCGCAGATTATGGTTTTGCATTTTTTCATGACGCAGCGACTGATAATCGATTGGGGGATAATAATGTTCTGGCTGGCTTGCGTGTTGATGGTGTGGCAGGCGCCTTTCAATGGGCGGCATCCGCCCGCGTGCAATATGTATGGGCGGCACCGGACGATTTTTATAATATAAAACTGGTTACCCAGGCGATGTATTATTTTGTGCCGGATTTGGCAGGGCAGGTGGAATTTGACTTTGATTTCTTGCAAATAAATCTGGGGGATGTGCTGTATGACAAAACGCTGACCGCGGGATTGGTCTATAATTTTACGCGGTCTGTCGCGGTGAATCCATTTGTTCAGTACCATTTTCGTACGGCGCGATACCAGACTGACTATATGTCGTATTATGATTATTTTCAAATTGGGGTTGATTTATCGGCACAATTCTAATGTTTATATATGGATGTTTGTCATAAAAAAACTTTGTACAATCATTATGTTGTACTGTGTATAATATTTGTCATGGTTGTGTTGTTGATATCTCCTTAAAATCTGGGGATTTTGCATTATTTTTCCTATGTTTTTTCTTGACAATATTAGGGTTGGCGGTTATAGTATGTTCGCTTTCTGTGTAAATAAGGAAAGCAAAAAACATTAAAAATCTGCACAAATCCAACGGATTTTATATCGCGGCACGTTCCGCCTGATATAGTCTGGATGCGTGTTTGGGCAGGTATTAGGGTACAGAATAACAAAGAGATTTTGAATGCCAACAGTAAACCAACTGATTCGGAAACCTCGTAAAAAGGTCGTCGTAAAATCTACGGCACCGGATATGATGGAAAATCCGCAAAAACGTGGTGTTTGCACACGTGTGTACACTACAACCCCAAAGAAACCTAACTCGGCGCAGCGTAAGGTTGCACGTGTTAAACTGGCCAATGGTCGCGAAGTAACTGCATATATTCCAGGCGAAGGTCATAACCTGCAGGAACACAGTGTTGTTATGATTCGTGGCGGTCGTGTAAAGGACTTGCCCGGTGTTAAATATCACATTATCCGTGGTGTCTTGGATACCAAGGGTGTGGAAAGCAGAAAACAGGGTCGTTCTTTGTATGGGGCGAAAGTAAAGAAATAATAATACATGCGGAATTTGCCGCATGAGTAATTGGGGATAAGCCCCGGTGAAGAAATAAAAGGAAAACAAAATGTCAAGACGTAAAGCAGCAGCGAAGCGCGAAATTTTGCCAGATTCCAAATATAATAATCTGGTTGTTGCAAAATGTATTAATGTTGTTATGTGGGATGGCAAGAAAGAAGTTGCCGAAGAAATTGTTTATGGTGCATTGGACGCGCTGAAAAAAGTTGCAAAAGATGGTGATGAATTAGCAGCATTCTTGGAAGCAGTGGATGCTTTGAAACCATCAGTAGAAGTAAAAGGTCGCCGTGTTGGTGGTGCAACATATCAGGTTCCAGTCGAAGTAAGACCGGCACGTCAGCAGACTATGGCTTTGCGTTGGTTGGTTGGCTATGCACGTAAGCGTGGCGAACGTTCTATGAAAGACAGACTGTTTGGCGAATTGCGTGATGCACTGAATGGTCAGGGCGGCGCATTCAAAAAGAAAATCGATACACATAAAATGGCGGATGCGAACAAGGCGTTTGCTCATTTCCGTTGGTAATTTGATTTTAAGGAATAAAATCGTAAACAAACAATCAGAAAATAAGGAAAGAACAAATGTCAGTTGGAAAAACCGCACCATTACATATGTATCGCAATATCGGTATTATGGCTCATATTGACGCTGGTAAAACAACCACATCTGAACGTATCCTTTTCTATACCGGTAAAACATATAAAATCGGTGAAGTGCATGATGGCGGTGCCACTATGGACTGGATGGAACAGGAACAGGAACGTGGTATTACAATTACGTCCGCGGCAACAACATGTTTCTGGCGTGATCATCGTATTAACTTGATTGACACCCCGGGGCACGTGGACTTTACAATGGAAGTAGAACGTTCTTTGCGCGTTTTGGACGGTGCTGTCGCAGTTTTTGAATCCGTATCCGGTGTTCAGCCACAGACTGAAACAGTATGGCGTCAGGCAGACCGCTATAACGTTCCACGTATTTGCTTTGTAAACAAAATGGACCGTATTGGTGGAAATTTCTTCCGTTGTGTCGATATGATTCGTGAACGTTTGGGCGCAAATCCATTGGTTGTCAATTTCCCAATCGGTGCAGAATCTGATTTCAAGGGCGTTGTTGATGTCGTTGAAATGAAGGCTATTATCTGGGAAGATGACTTGGGCAAAGAACCACATATCGTCGATATCCCAGAAGATTTAAAAGCAAAAGCCGAAGAATTACACAATCATTTGATTGAAGAAGTTGTTACATTGGACGACGAAATCATGGAACAGTACATGGAAGGTAACGTCCCAGATGTTGCAACAATCAAGAAATTAATCCGCAAGGGTACAATCAACCAGAACTTTAACCCAGTTATGTGCGGTTCTGCGTTCAAGAACAAAGGTGTTCAGCCATTGTTGGATGCGATTGTTGATTATTTGCCAAGCCCATTGGATATCCCTGCGATTAAGGGTACAAAAATGGATGGCGAAACAGTTGCAGAACGTCATGCTGATGCCAAAGAACCATTCAGCGCATTGGCGTTTAAGGTTGCAAATGACCCATTCGTCGGAAACCTGATGTTTATCCGTATTTATTCCGGTAAATTGTCATCTGGTTCATATGTTTATAATTCTAACCGTGATAAACGTGAACGTGTTGGTCGTATGTTGTTGATGCATTCGAATAACCGCGAAGAAATCAAAGAAGCATCCGCAGGTGACATCGTAACACTGGTTGGTATGAAAGAAACAATTACTGGTGACACACTGTGTGATGAATCAAATCCAATTGTTTTGGAAAACATCCATGTTCCAGAACCGGTTATCAGTATTGCGGTTGAACCAAAAACCAAGGCTGACATTGAAAAGATGTCTTTGGGTCTGCAGGCGTTGGCAAAAGAAGATCCTTCTTTCCGCGTATCTGTTGACGAAGAATCTGGTCAAACAATTTTGGCTGGTGTTGGTGAATTGCACTTGGAAATTTTGGTTGATCGTTTGCTGCGTGAATTCAAAGTTGACGTTAATGTTGGCGAACCACGTATTGCATATCGCGAAACATTCCGCAAACCAATTACCGAAGAATATACCCACAAGAAGCAGTCTGGTGGTTCGGGTCAGTACGCCCAGGTGAAAATTGAATTTGAACCATTAGAACCAGGCAAGGGTTATGAATTCGAAAACAAGATTGTCGGTGGTGCGATTCCAAAAGAATATATCCCCGGCGTAGAAAAGGGTTTGAAGATAGCCCAGCAGACAGGTGTTCTGATTGGCTATCCAACAGTGGATTTCAAGGCTACATTGGTAGATGGTAAGTATCACGAAGTTGACTCTAATGTATTGTGCTTTGAAATTGCGGCGCGTGCATGCTTCCGCGAAGCGATGAAGAAGGCTGCGCCAAAGTTGCTGGAACCGATTATGAAACTTTCGGTTAACACACCGGAAGAATACGTCGGTGACATCATCGGTGACCTGAACAGTCGTCGCGGTCAAATCAACGGTATTGAAACCCAGTTTGGAAACCAACTGATTTCTGCGTACGTTCCGTTGGCGAACTTGTTTGGATACGTCAAAACCTTGCGTTCATTGTCGCAGGGACGTGCAAATCCTTATATGGAATTGTCGCACTATGACGAAGTTCCACAGAACGTTGCAGATGAAGTTATAAAGAAATTAACAAAATAATAAAAAAAGATTGAGATTTTTGATTTCTGGTTTATGATTGCGTTTGGAATCTAATGAATCGGAAATCAAATTTCGAGATTTAATTAACAAGCCAAGCCTAAGGAGAAAACTATGGCAAAAGAAAAGTATGTAAGAACCAAGCCGCATGTTAACATCGGTACCATTGGTCACGTTGACCACGGTAAAACGACAACAACTGCTGCTATCGTACAACATTATGGTGTTGGTGCAGATAAATCAAAAGGTGTTAACGACATCGATAACGCACCAGAAGAAAAAGCACGTGGTATAACAATTAACACAGCACACGTTGAATACGAAACAGAATCACGTCACTATGCACACGTTGACTGCCCAGGACACGCCGACTATGTTAAAAACATGATTACTGGTGCTGCACAGATGGACGGTGCTATCTTGGTTGTTGCTGCAACTGATGGTCCAATGCCTCAGACACGCGAACACATCTTGTTGGCACGTCAGGTTGGTATTCCACGTATCGTCGTTTTCTTGAACAAATGTGATTTGGCAAACGATCCAGAATTGTTGGAATTGGTTGAAATGGAAATCCGTGAACTGTTGTCTGCAAATGACTTCGACGGTGACAATGCACCAATCATCCGTGGTTCCGCTATCTCTGCTTTGGAAGGCAAGAACGACGGTTTGGGCAAAGAAGCTATCGATGCTTTGTTGAAAGCATGTGATGAATACATCCCAATGCCAGAACGTCCAACAGACAAACCATTCTTGATGCCAATTGAAGACGTATTCTCTATCACAGGTCGTGGTACCGTGGTTACAGGTCGTGTAGAATCAGGTATCATCAAAGTTGGTGATGAATGCGAAATCGTTGGTCTGCGTCCAACACAGAAAACAACAGTTACCGGTGTAGAAATGTTCCGCAAGATGCTGGATCAGGGTGAAGCTGGTGATAACGTAGGTCTGTTGTTGCGTGGTACCAAGAAAGAAGATGTAGAACGTGGTCAGATTATCTGCAAACCAGGTACAATCACACCACATACAGAATTCGAAGCCGAAGTTTATATCTTGACGAAAGAAGAAGGTGGACGTCACACAGCGTTCTTCTCTAACTATCGTCCTCAGTTCTACTTCAGCACAACTGACGTAACTGGTACAATTACATTGCCAGCAGACAAAGAAATGGTTTTGCCGGGTGATAACGTTCGTATCACAGTGCAACTGATTGCACCTATTGCTATGGACGAAGGTCGCCGTTTTGCTATCCGTGAAGGCGGACGCACTGTCGGTGCCGGTGTTGTATCAAAGATTATCAAATAATTAAACAGCCACTGACCGGTGTAATTGGACTGAAATAAATCCAGTGATTACCGGTCTGGGCAAATATAAGGAAACGAACAATGGTACCAACTTCTAAAATTCGCATTAAATTGACGGCGTTTGATCACCGCGTTTTAATGGAATCAGTTGATGAAATTGTAAAAACAGCAAAACGCACAGGTGCAGACGTAGTTGGACCTGTTCGCTTGCCGACATTGATTCAGAAGTTTACTGTAAACCGTTCACCACACGTTGATAAAAAATCACGTGAACAGTTCGAAATCCGCAATCATAAAGCGGTTGTAGATATTGTTAACCCAACCCCTCAGACAGTTGATGCGCTGATGAAGTTGGATTTGGCGTCTGGTGTAGATGTAAAAATTAAATTGTAAAAAAGGTATATTGCTGGTGTTGGCGCGGGATGCACTAAATAAAACGCGATCAACCAAACAGCATAAATAAAGGCATATAAAAATGAAACGTAGCGGATTAATTACAACAAAAATAGGAATGACGCGTCTGTATGATGATGGCGGCGTTGCACACCCAGTAACAGTATTGTCAGTTGGGGACTGCGCGGTCATTGGAAATCGCACGCAAGAAAAAAATGGTTATGTCGCGAATATATTGGGTATGCGCGAAGCCAAAGCAAAACATATTGCAAAACCACAGGCAGTTGCCGCAGAAAAGGCGGGCGTAAAACCATATCGCAAGGTTGTAGAATTCCGCGTGTCTGATGATTGTGTTATCCCAGCAGGGACTCAGTTGTCAGCCGCTCATTTTATTGCTGGACAGTTTGTTGATGTCCAGGCTACCAGCAAGGGTAAAGGCTTCCAAGGTGCGATGAAACGTCATAACTTTGGTGGTAAAGAAGCAACACACGGCGTACTGAAAGCACATCGTTCAATCGGTGGTACAGGTATGCGTGAATGGCCAGGTCGTGTTCTGAAAGGTAAAAAGATGGCAGGTCAGATGGGTAATGAAACCGTCACTGTCCAGAATCTGAAAGTGTTTGGCACAGATGCATCTGAAAATTTGATTTTCGTCGAAGGTGCAGTTCCAGGTGCAAACGGCACATTTGTATTGGTTACAGATGCTGTTAAAAAAGAACACAAAGATTTGCCAGTTCCAACAATGGTTGCAGCTGAAAAAGTAACAAATACCGAAACAGAAACTGTTGCGGAATAATAATTGGTGCAACAGAAGAGTAAGGTGATTAAAATGCAAGTAGATATTATAAATTTTGATGGCAAAGCAGTTGGCAAAGTTGAATTAGCTGACGCTATCTTTGGTGTGTCACCACGTGCAGATATTTTGCATCGGGTTGTTACATGGCAGCGTGCGAAATCCCGCGCAGGTACACATGCAGTGAAAACTGTTTCTGATGTAGAAGGCAGCAGTAAAAAAGCATTCAAACAGAAAAAGACAGGTAACGCACGTCAGGGTGAAAAATACAATGTTCACATGCGTGGTGGTGGTGTTGTTCATGGACCAGTTGTTCGTGATCATTCTATCGACCTGCCAAAGAAAGTACGCGCATTAGGTTTGAAGATGGCATTGTCATCCAAAGTCGCAGACGGCAGTTTGATTGTTATTGATTCTGAAAAATTGTCAGCAGCAAAAACAGGTGCTTTTGCAAAACAGTTGAAAAAACTGGATATTGC